>QYQD01000007.1 GCA_007280345.1 Deltaproteobacteria bacterium
CTGCATGTACACCGCCAAGCACGCCTTGCTGTACAAGCATGCGGTGCCGGACGGTCAGGTTTACGTATTTTACATCGATATTCGCGCCGCCGGAAAGGGACATGAAGAATTTGTGCAAAAGGTCATGAGCGAGGAGCGGATACTCTATCTGCGGGGTAAGGTCTCGAAGATCTTTAAGTCCGGCGATAAATTAGTGGTCTGGGGCGCAGACACCCTGTCCGGCCACCAGGTAGAGATCGAGGCCGATCTGGTAGTGCTGGCCATGGCCGTTATCCCGTCGTCCGGCAGTCAGAAGCTGGCCCGGACCTTACACATAGCCAGCGATCTCAGCGGCTTTTTTAGCGAGGCGCACCCTAAATTAAGACCACTGGAGAGTAATACCGACGGCATATTCCTGGCTGGAGCGGCGCAGTTTGCCAAGGATATTACCGACACCGTTTCCCAGGCCACCGGCGCGGCAGGCAAGGCCCTCTCTCTCCTGGCCAATGATTTTATAAGCCTGGAGCCCACCATATCCGGGGTAGAAGAAGGGCTCTGCCGCGGTTGCGGGCTTTGCGTCTCCATCTGTCCCTTTGGCGCGGTAAAGATGTTGCCGTCAACAAGGACCGGGGCTATGGTGGCCGGTATTAACCCCATCTTGTGCAAAGGGTGCGGCCTGTGCACGGCCAGTTGCCTTTCCGGGGCCATAACCCTTAAGGGTTCTTCTTTCAAACAGATATTTGCCCAACTGGAGGAGATGGTCTGATGCCCCCCGTAAAACGCAAGTTATTCAATCTGGACCAATATCAGGTCCCCCGCGGCAAGGTGCAGATCATTTCTGAACGCTGTAAGGGTTGCAGCCTCTGCCTTGAATACTGTCCGAATAAGGTCCTGGCCTGGTCAACGGACTACAACTTCAAAGGCTACCGCTATCCGGTGCTCGAAGAGACAGAAGAGAGATATTGTATATCTTGTCGTTTCTGCGAAGAGGTGTGCCCGGATTTCGCTATCTATGTAATCGACAAAAAGGAGCGGGGATAACATGGGAAAGGATGTACTTACGGGGACTTATTTTCTGACCGGGAACGAGGCCTGCGCGGCAGGGGCGCTGGCCGCCGGTTGCCGTTTCTTTGCCGGTTATCCCATCACGCCGTCCAGTGAGATAGCGGAACGGATGTCCATCCGCCTTCCCCAGGTAGGGGGGGTCTACATTCAGATGGAAGACGAACTAGCCTCTATGGCCGCCATACTGGGCGCATCCTGGGCCGGGGCCAAGAGCATGACCGCCACCTCCGGGCCGGGCATCAGTCTCATGATGGAAAACATCGGTCTCGGGGTAATGACGGAAACACCCTGCGTCGTTGTCAACGTCATGCGCGGCGGGCCTTCCACCGGCCTTCCCACCCTGGTTGGACAGGCCGACGTCATGCAGGCCAGATGGGGAAGCCACGGCGACTACGAGATTATAGCCCTTTCCCCCTCCTCACCCCAGGAGGCATTCGACTACACCATAAGGGCCTTTAACCTGGCGGAGACATGGCGCGTGCCGGTAATCCTGCTCATGGACGAAGTAGTGGGACACATGCGCGAACGCGTGGTCATCCCTGAGAAAAAGGATATAAAGGTTGCGAACAGACGGGGGCCAAGCGAGCCGCCCGGCAAATTTAAGGCATTTAAGCCTAAAAAGGATCTCATCCCGGAGATGCCCGTGGCCGGACAGGGGTATGCTATTCATGTCACCGGCCTTACCCATGATGAACGGGGCTACCCGGCGGTAGAATGGGAGGCGCAGGAAAAATTGGTATCCCGTCTCGTGAAAAAAATCCGCCTCAATTCCGCTAAGATCGCATCCTGGGAAGAAATCGGCGTGGAGGGGGCTGAGATTATCCTTATCTCTTACGGCGTTTCCACCCGGATATGTCGTGCCGTCCGGGAAATAGCCCGTGAAAAGGGCATAAATCTTGGCCTGCTCCGGCTGGAGGTCATCTGGCCCTTCCCGGAAAAACGGGTGCGGGAACTGGCCGGCCGCATCAATGCCTTTGTCACCGTAGAGATCAACTATGGCCAGATCGCCCTGGAGGTAGAGCGCTGTGTCGCCGGTAAATGTATAACGCGGCTCGTTGGACATGGCGGCGGGACGGTCCATGACCCCCAAAAAGTCCTCGAGGCCGTTGAGGAGATAGCGTCATGATTGAACCACAGATTTTAGAACATCCCAAGGATCTGCTCCTGCGCAAAGAGAGGATACCTCATATCTGGTGTCCCGGTTGCGGCCTGGGATCGGCGCTTTCGGCCCTGGTGGACGCCTTAAGGAGTTCCGGCCTGGACCTTAAAAACGTGGCTGTCGTCTCCGGTATCGGCTGCACCGGCCGCGCCGCCGGTTATCTTAACTTAGACAGTTTTCACACCACCCATGGCCGCGCTATTCCCTACGCCACCGGGTTGAAACTGGCCAATCCGGATCTGACGGTCATTGTCTTCAGCGGAGATGGTGATCTGGCCGCCATCGGCGGCAACCACCTTATCCACGCGGCCCGCCGCAACGTGGATATAAAAGTGATCTGCGTTAATAATTTCAACTACGGCATGACCGGCGGGCAGGGCGGGCCGACCACTCCCCGGCTGGCACGGACTACAACGACCAGTTACGGGAACACGGAAAAACCCTTTAATCTCGTCCATCTGATGGCTGCCTGTGGCGCGCCATACGTAGCCCGCTGGACATCCGCCCATCCTCATTATATGAAGATCGCCATGGGCGAGATGCTGAAAAAGGATGGCTTTTCCTTCCTGGAAGTTATTGCTCCCTGCCCGACCAATTTTGGACGCCGGAACAAGCTGCGCGAGATTAAGCTCCTCCAGCGCTATCTGGAGCAGGCCGTCCTCGAGTCCCAACCCGACATCGCAAAGGCGGATATAGAACTGGATTCACCCATCCTATGTGGTAAGTTCGTGGACCTGGAACGGCCTTCGTACCTGACGGCTCTCAAAGAGACCGTATCCGCCAAGGTCAAGGTCTATGACTTCCGGGGGGACGGACGGGCGCCGCTGGAAGAAGAGCCGGTGAAACCCGCAGCAGCCAAGGCTCCCAGGAAACCAGCGGAGGTTCCTTCGGAAAGACCCGTCATCCAGCGCCCCGTACAGATCAAGCTGGCCGGCCTGGGTGGCCAGGGCATAGGGCTCTGCGGTCTCATTATCGGTCGGGCGGCCGCGATTTTTGACCACAACCAGGCCGTCTATACCCAGGAATACAGCCCGGAGGCGCGTGGCGGGGCGTCGGCTTCCAGTATAATCATCGCATCGAGACAGATCCATACGCCCTACGTTACAAAACCGGATATAATGGTTATTATGGCCCAGGGGGCCTACAACAAGTACCAAAAGGACGTGCGGCCGGGAAGCCATCTCATCATAGATAAAGACCTGGTAAGGCCCAAAGACCTGCCTGATTCCGTCCGGATACAAGCCATACCGGCCACGCGGCTGGCTGAGGAATTAGGGCAAAAGGTAGTGGCCAATATCGTTATTCTCGGCTTTTTTACAGCCCTTGTTCCACACATCAGTCTGGCGGCTATGCAGAAGGCCTTGAAGGGTTCAATCCCCAAAGGGACGGAAGAACTCAACCTGCGCGCCTTTGAAACAGGCTATAACTACGGCAAGAAGAGGAGGCAGTATAGAGATCATGGCTACTAAAGCCAAAGGAAAAGCGGCCGGTAAAAACCCTTCGGAGACCCGGATGATCCCGATATACATAATGGGTAAAAAGTATGAGGTGCCTGAGACCTTAACTATCCTTACGGCTATGGAATACGCAGGCTACCGGCATATCCGGGGCTGCGGATGCCGTGGCGGTATCTGTGGGGCCTGTGCCACGGTCTATCGTCTCTCCGGGGAGTATCGTCTCAAATTCGGGTTAGCCTGTCAGACCGTGGTGGCCCCGGATATGTACCTGGCACAGATACCGTTCGTCCCGGCAAACAAGGCCATCTACGATATTAAAAAACTCACACCGGACATTAACAGCATTGGCCGGGTTTATCCTGATCTCTACCGGTGTCTGGCCTGCAACACCTGCAGCAAGGCCTGCCCCATGGGTATCAGTGTGATGGATTATGTGCAGGCCCTCCTCAAAGGCGATATTGCCGAGTGCGCCCGCCTTTCGCATAGCTGCACCATGTGCGGTATCTGCGCCCTCCGGTGTCCGGCCGAGTTGCAGCAATTCCACATGGCCATGCTGGCCCGGCGGCTCTATGGCCGGCGCCTCCAGCCGCGGGCCAGACACCTGGAAAAACGGGTTAAGCAGATAAAAGAAGGAAAATTTGATTCGATGATGGACGAAATCATGTCATTGAATAACCATGAATTGAAACGGCGCTACGCCCGGCGGGAATGGGAGCCGGAGTCCTATGAAAACCCGGACTGGCAGCCGGAAGAAACGAAATATCTGGTATTGGATTAAACGGCGATGTCCGTTGATTGTTGTCTGTTGTCCGTTGCAACTGACTACTGACTACTGACCACTGACATTACTAAGAAAGTGGTTAATCTTTTGACAATACCTTGATAACACGCAGGAGAAGAATAATGGCAGAAGGACAGGCCATCGGTTATCCGCCGGGGCTAAAGAAACTTATCCAGGCAGTAGAGCATACGAGACCTGAGCGCCTCGCACGGGTAAAGGCCAACCAACATTTCCCCAGGCTAACCCGGAAAGAAGGCGAAAAAGTACTCAAGTCTTATCACCCGGACTACAAGCCGGGCGGACGCCGCAAGCTCAGGGTCGGCGCCAATGAAAGCGAAATTTTGGCTAATGAAGTAGCCGACCTCCTGGAATCCTATAGCCGTATTGATCCGGATGCCTTTGACGACCGGCTGAAAAAGCCTGATTGTGAGACTGATGTCCTGATTCTGGGTGGCGGTGGGGCGGGCGCAGTAGCCGCCCTCTTCGCCCGGCAGAACGGCCTACGGGTCGTTATTGCCACAAAGCTTCGCCATGGCGACTCAAACACCGTTATGGCTGAAGGCGGAATACAGGCGGCGGACCGGCCGTTTGACTCACCATACCACCATTACCTGGATACCATGGGCGGCGGCCATTTTACCAATAACCCCCATCTGGTAAAGGCCCTGACCATGGATGCCCCGCTTATCATCCAATGGCTGGAAGATTTAGGCGTTATGTTTGATAAGGATAACGAAGGCAATATGATCGAGCTTAAAGGCGGGGGTATCTGCCGGAGACGTATGCACTCTTCCGCGGATATGATCGGGGCTGAGATAATGCGTGTCCAGAGGGATGAAATACGCAATTACCCGAAGGAAATACAGGTCTTGGAATTCTCGCCGGCCGTTGAACTGCTCATTGACGAGACAAAGGCCGTAAGCGGCGCCATACTCTATAACCTTGAGACCCGGGAGTACAGTGTAGTCAAGGCCAATGCAGTTATTATGGCCACCGGTGGCTTCGGCCGCCTCCATATCCAGGGGTTTCCCACAACCAACCACTATGGGGCAACCGGAGATGGGTTAGTGCTGGCCTATCGGGCAGGCGTGCCGCTGGTCAATATGCGTTACGCGCAATACCACCCTACAGGCACGGTATTTCCGGAACAGAACTTCGGGCTGCTCATTACAGAGAAGGTACGCACCCTTGGCGCGCAGTTTATAAACATGCACGGCAAGGAATTTGCCCATCCCCTCGAACCGCGGGACGTAGCCTCCTCGTGTATAATCCGCGAATGCATGGAAAGGAACGGCCGTATCGTTACCCCAACCGGCCACTACGGCGTCTGGCTGGATACCCCCATGATTGACCTGCTGTGTGGCAAAGGGACAGTGGAGAAGGAACTGAGCGCCAAGTATCTACAGTTCAAACGATATGGCATAGATATTTCCACGGAACCTATTATCGTTTATCCGACTCTCCACTATCAGAACGGGGGATTAGAAATTGATGAATGGGGAGCGACCAGTGTCCCCGGACTCTTTGCCGCCGGGGAAGTAACCGGAGGCATCCATGGCGACAACCGCCTCATGGGGAATTCCCTTCTGGACATACATGTCTTTGGACGGCGGGTCGGGATAAAGGTCAGCGAATTCATCAAGGCCAGGAAAAAGGGCAAACGGCTTTCTCTTAGCCATCTGAGGAGTTATCACGCCGGCTTAATAAAAACAGGCGTAAAGACAAAACGGGTTGCGCCTATTTTGCTTCCTGATTACGTCCACCGCTCTGCGCCAGTTTATCCTCGTAAATCGTGACATTCATCTC
>QYQD01000098.1 GCA_007280345.1 Deltaproteobacteria bacterium
ACACAATTCTACAGATTATGAGTGTCACCCTTTTCGAGAAGATGCCCATTTTACAGGTACTTTCAGATATCGACTACAAAAATCAAGAGGAACAGGTCAGCAACCAACTGAATTTATTCAACTAACATTGGGACAGCAGTGACATTCTGTATAACATGTCATTTGGAAATGGCAACACGTTGTTTCTTACGTTGCATAACCTATTTATTCTTTTCCATTTTCTCAATGGTACGGGTTATCGCACCGTAATTATGATGGGGAACGCTTGGGGCACCTAAGCGGGCTTGGCGTGGCATGGAGGCTGCTATAGAATTTATTTCCTTCTTTCAAACATTTTGCAACGTAAGAAACAACGTTATATATTAGGCGATCAATAGGTCCCCATCGGTCTTCTACTGGTGGGCTTTGCCCACCCTACCTGGCTCGAATCAGCCCGGTCGCCACGTGGCCGCCGACGGGTCCAGCCGCCGGTTAGACCTCACGCCCCGTTGTTCGAAACCCTGATTCTGCCAGTCGCGTGTCGGCCGAGCAACTTGGCAAAATGCTGCGCCACTGCGACCGTGCGTTCGGACTTCCGCGCAACGAAGATCATGGCAACCGTTCCCGACTCGTACGAACACCACCGGCCCTCCGGCATCTCGTCCCGGATGATCCGACAAACCGCGTCAACGCGATCGGACACCCGCTGAGCGCGTACGTGCTGGTAGATGGCTAAGAGTCGGTCCGAGGATCCGAGAAGGGTCGCGATTTCGGAAGCCGAGACATGCTGCACGGAAGCGGCGCGTTGGCCTGTTGCGACGCCAGTGTCCGGGTCGAGAAACAGGTCTCCCGGATGTCGGATTTCTGCAAAGTAGCTCTTGCGGTCGGCCAGGGTACAGTTATGCGGAATGATCTGTGAGCGATCAATCCTCAGCAGGGTCGAGAAGAGCGAGAAATCTTCCGGCGTCCACGAAGCCAAGTCGCTGGCCATCGGATCGACCGCGAAGTTCTGCAAGATGCCGTCCCTTTGGAGAGGCTCGAACAGCGAGCCCTTCCAGTGGTCGAGAGCATCCCCAAGAAACGCCAGATTCATCCAGGTGTTCCTCATGAGGTCTAACTTATAGATTATATAGACTGTACTTTTTTCGTCTGAGCTGAATATGAGAAAGCATCGTATAGAAATCTGCTAAAAAACACAACAGGATAAAATTGTAATTAAGCGAGGCTCTTGCAAAAGTCCCAATTCTGACATTCCCGCAGCGATTCTGAGCGGGAATCTGGTTCTAACTGTTCGCCTCGGCGAATCTGCCTTTGGCACGACTTGAAAAACCATATCCCCGATAGAAACATTCGGGGATGACAAATAGTTTTGCAAGAGGCTCAAACATTAGACAGATTATGACCATCGAAGCCGAAGTATATGTTCACACTCCCTATTTGCAGTTGCTTTCCCCTGTGATATTGGCTACATTTATGTCCTTATAAGATCCCGGACAGAGTGAACAACTTTGATCAATTGGTAAAAAAGCCTTTTCACCGCTGATTCACCCTGTTAAATAGGGTTCCCATAGGGAAATTTAACAGGGGAGCCGCAGAGTCCGCAACCCGCAACGTAGGGGCGCTGCTTGCTGCGCCCTTATTGGGCCCGCCTAGGCGGGCTCCTACGCCAACCTCGGTGGCCTCTGCGGTAAATTTTACTTTTTACGAAGCCGTCAATATCGAATTGCGGAGAAATAGGCACTGCCGTGACCGTATCTGAATACCGTAAAAAAATTGACGAGGCTGCACGCTTTTTAGCCGACGGTCTGGATTTAAAGCCCACGGTCGGTATTATCCTGGGAACCGGCTTAGGCGGTCTGGCGGACCGGATTGAGAAACACAAGATCATCTCATACCGTGACATCCCGCATTTCCCTGAATCTACAGTGGAAAGCCATGCCGGGCAGTTGATAGCCGGGCATTTGGGCGGCAAGGCGGTCCTGGCCTTTCAGGGACGTTTCCATTTCTACGAGGGCTACTCTTTGGAGGAGGTCACGTTTCCGGTACGAGTTCTGGCTACCTTGGGTGTCAGGACATTAATCTTATCAAACGCCGCCGGAGGGTTAAATCCACTCTTTAAGCCCGGAGACCTCATGATTATCCGTGACCACATCAATCTTATGGGGGTAAATCCCTTGCGGGGGCCAAATACAGACGAATGGGGGCCGCGTTTTCCGGATATGTCTGTGCCTTATGATCGGGCGCTCTGTACTAAGGCGGAGGAGGTTGCCCTGGCATCCGGCCTCCCCGTACAAAAGGGCGTCTATGTGGCGGTTTCCGGCCCCAGTTTGGAGACTCCGGCCGAGACGCGTTTTTTGCGAATGATCGGAGCGGATGCGGTTGGTATGTCCACGGTACCAGAGGTTATAGTGGCCAGGCATGCCGGACTCAAAGTCTTTGCCGTTTCTGTCATTGCCAATGTGAATCTTCCTGAGTGTATGCAGCCTATCCATTTAGAAGATGTTATTGCTACTGCCGGTAAGGCGGAGCCAAATCTTGTCCTTCTGGTTTCGAGACTGCTCAAAGCTATGAAAAATTAACCGCAGAGAACGCAGAGAAATGAAAAAAGCGGAAAACTTTTGACAATACCAATCATTGCTGCCCAAATTGCTGATTCATGTGCTGTGGCCTTCAAATCCCCCTTGATCCCCCTTTCCCAAAGGGGGAATTAAAGGCTTCCCTTTCTTTCAAAGGGGGAAAATACCGTTAATCCCCCTCTTTGGAAAAGAGGGGTCAGGGGAGATTTTAAAAATCTTATTTTGGACAGATGTGAACCCCAATAATACATGAAGGGAATACTTATATGAGCGGTGGTAACGATAAAGTAGCGGCTGACCTGGTCATTACCGGGGGTACGGTACTTACCCTTAATGCCGACGGGGAAATTATTGAAGATGGGGCCGTGGCTATAAAGGATGACAGCATTATTGCCGTTGGTCCGGGGCCGCTAATCACCGATTCAGTAAGGGCAGGGCGTGTACTGGAGGCCCGGGGCGGGGTGATTATGCCTGGCCTTATCAACTGCCATACCCATGCGGCCATGACCTGCTTCCGGGGGTTGGCCGATGACCTGCCGCTTATGACCTGGCTTAACGATTATATCTTTCCGGCCGAGCGTAAGATGAATGCGGATATGGTCTATTGGGCAACCCTTCTGGCCTGTGTGGAGATGATACGCTCTGGGACCACCACCTTTTGTGATATGTATCTCTTTACGGATCAGGTGGCTCAGGCCGCGGCCAAGGCCGGCCTCCGGGCCTGGATCGGCGAGGGATTATTTGATTTCCCTTCGCCCAATTACGGCGAACTGGAAAACGGATTTAAATACACAGAAGAACTCATTCTCAAGTGGAGGGAACACCCGCTTATCTCTATTACCATTGATCCCCATGCCACCTATACCTGTTCGCCGGACCTCCTTCAGCGGGCCAAAGACTTGGCTGTATTATATGATGTGCCTATCGTTATCCACCTGGCTGAGACTAAGAGCGAAGTAGAGGCTATCCGGGCCCGGTACAAGCATTCACCGGTCATTCATCTAAAGGAATTGGGGCTTCTGGATGAGCATCTGGTGGCCAACCATTGTGTAGTGCTGGATAAGGCGGATATAGAGGCATTGGCTGAAAACAGGGTAAAAGTCGTCCATTGCCCGGAGAGCAACATGAAACTGGCCTCGGGGGTGGCGCCGGTGCCACAGCTCCTGGAAGCAGGCATAACCGTAGGCATAGGCACGGATGGGTGCGCCAGTAACAATAACCTGGACCTTTTTCAGGAGATAGACACCATGGCCAAACTGCACAAGGTCTATTGCCTGGATCCCACTGTTATAGATGCCAGAACGGCGGTGCACATGGCTACTACTAACGGAGCGAAGGTCCTCAGGTCCGGTAGAAAGATCGGAAGTATCGAGGTCGGCAAGAAGGCGGACATCATTGTCATAGATATGAATAAGCCCCATCTGACCCCGGTCTATAACCTGTATTCGCACCTGGTCTATGCCGTAAATGGCGCGGATGTGATTTCTTCGGTGATAAACGGTCGGGTCATCATGGAAAACGGGATTATCAAGACTGTAAACGAAGAAGAGGTATTATCCAGGGTTCGGGAGATCGGTAAAAATATCAGGTCATGTTTTGTTCCCGCCTGACTATACCTAAGCCGGTGATCAGTAATTGGCCTTCAAGCGTTAAGCGTTCTAATTGTTCGAGTCGTTCGAATGTTTTTGTGACTCCTGACTCCTGGCTTCTGAATTCCGTATTCTGACTTCTGAACGCTGAACGCTGATCGCTGAAAGCGTGAATCCGGAAACGGTAGTTTCCGGATGAACACTAATTAAGATGGAAATATGATCGACTGCCATAAGTGCAAACACTACTATGTGACCTGGGATAAAAACTTTCCGCACGGGTGTCGTGCCATGAATTTCAAAAGCCAGGAATTCCCGTCAGCAGTAGTGCAAACAAGCTCACGATTGTCCTGTCTCCTGTTTGAGCCCAAGGCCAAGGCCCGGCCTTAGGCCGACCGTAGGCCGGACATCCAGCCAGAGATAGCCAACCCTTAAAGGCAGAAAAAAGAAAGCGGCCTATCTGGTGGATAGACCGCTTTTCGAGAAATCTGGTCGGGACGAGAGGATTTGAACCTCCGGCCCCCTGAACCCCATTCAGGTGCGCTACCAAACTGCGCTACGTCCCGATTTTTTACCGTGAGCATTATTTAACACCTGGGCTATAAGGTGTCAAGTTTTTAAGCGGTCATAGCTGCGCTTGTTCTGTGCTCAACTTGCCGGACTACGGTAATTTAAAGCGGCCCCAGTTCAATGAGGAAGTGCAACACTTGGAGAAATGGCCTTATGGCTGGTACTCTGGGTGGATATGGGAAAAAAATACAGGCACATCAGTCTTGAAGAGAGGGACAGGATAGCGGAGATGAAGTCGTTGGGGCACACGGTGACAGAGATAGCTGAGGCGTTAGGGCGCTCAAAGAGCACCCTGTCGAGGGAGTTGAGGAGGAACGCTACGCCTGCATACAAAGTGTACCTGTCGCACAGGGCTCACGAGCGTGCAATTACGAGGAAGCAAGAGGCAGGCAGCCGACCGAGGCTCAAGAATGAGCAGGTTGTCTCGTATGTTCGCAGTAAGCTCAAGCAGGGTTTGTCCCCCGAGCTCATAGCGGGAAGGATACGACTGGAACATTCAGGGCTCGGCATAAGCCACGAGGCCATCTACCAGTACATCTACCATCCGAAGACAGAAGGGAGGGCTGAACTGATAGGATACCTTGTGCGGGGGCACCGCAAACGCAAAACCAAGGGGATAGGCAGAAGGGAGCGTAAAACCAAGATTCCCAACCGTATCCCGATAGAGGAGAGGCCTGTCTCGGTAGAGAACCGGAGTCGGTTTGGTCATTGGGAAGGTGACTCGCTGGTATCGGGGAAGAGCCTTGCGGCTCTGAACTCACTGGTGGAGCGCAAAAGCAGGCTTCTGTTTTTGACAAAACTTAAGAGGAAGTCGGCAGAGCTGACTACGGATACCGTGATACGAAGGCTTCATGAGCTCCCCGAGAAAGCTAGACGCACGCTGACGCTGGACAACGGGACCGAGAATGCTCAGCATGAGGTGATCACAGATGCCATAGGCATGCAGTGCTATTTCGCCCGTCCTTATGCTTCGTGGCAGAGGGGAACCA
>QYQD01000218.1 GCA_007280345.1 Deltaproteobacteria bacterium
CTCTCAAATACCAGGGTAAGGCAAGGTGCTTCACTTAAGAACCTCTAACTGTTGTGTTATACGAAAAAATGACACCATAAAAAAAGTACTTGACAATAATAAACCAGGGGTTAGGGGAGATTTTATAAATCATAACTGTTTTAGGCTCTTATTATACGAAAGCATAGTTACTGCCAAGAGTTTTCAAATCCCCCCTCGCCCCCCTTTACTAAAGGGGGATAATAAGAAGCATGCCTTATTTTAAGAGAAATTTACCCACACTCTTCCACGATGAGCCCTAATTATATTTGTCCTTTAAGTTTGGCCCAGGCTATCCCTAAATATTCGTGAACAGCCGTTTCCGACTTATGGAGGTCATCCGCATGGGGGAAGAACGAACCAAGGCTCAACGACTGGTTGCTCTTGACCCGATGTCTGGTAGGGGCAGGAATCGGGTTCATCCCGAGCTTTTTGAACAGGAACATGGCCCGCGGCATGTGGGAGGCTGAAGTCACCAGAACAAAGGGGGCGCTGCCGACTATAGACTTCATGATGCAGGCCTCATCGTGTGTATCTTGTGGTCTGCTTTCGACAATTATATCTTCCCTATCAACGCCAAGTTCCCTGGCAATACCGGCCATAACCTCGGCATTAGAAACCGGGTCAAACACCCTTCCGCCGGACAAAACAAGCTTGCTACCCGGTTGCTTCCGGTAAATTCGAATCCCCTCTGCCAGACGAACCAGAGAAGAATCATCTATCTGACTGGTCATGGGAAGTTTTGAATCAGAGGTATGACCTCCGCCCAGGACGACAATAAACCTTACCGGATAGTTAGGCCCATCCGCCGCACCTTCAGTAACATAAGTCTTGTATCTGTTTTCGAGGGGACGCAGGAGCCGGTCAGATATAAACCCATAGCTTAAAAGCGTCAGGGTAAACAGGCCAATAGATATAAGTGTCTTGCCCAGCCTTTGTCTTCGCGTGAAGTATAGCAGGAATAATCCTATAAAGGAAATTTCAAGGCACAAGGGTAGCGGGAGCAAAAGTTGAGAGATTATTTTTTTAAACAGAAACATAAACATATCCCTTTGATGGTGATAGGCATCTGGCGCCCGGGGTCGGGTGGGTTTGCAGAGGTCGGCGTAGGGAAAGGCGTTGTTAGCGGCTTAACAAATGGTAGCCATGCGAATTCAAAACAGTATGGCGGCCTACTGTAAAATTCCAACCTGCGGTGGGCGCGCCTCATCGTGCTCCTTCTCTCTGATCGCACATTTTTTTTCAAAGCCGGCGTATAGAGATTTCATACGGGCTTTCTGCCGTTCCACGGTCGGCGGGATGGATGCCAGGTTTTCTCCCGGATAGGGCTGCCTTCGCCCAATATCAAGGCAAAAATCCATACTTTTTTCGAGATTGTCCTTAAATTCCTGCAGGCTTTTGATTTCTTTGGGCGTGTATTGGCCGCGAGCCACCTGTTTTTCGAAGTAATCCACGTACAGCACGATTTCGTTGGCGAACATATGCGGCCGCTGGGATGAAACCAGGGACGGTCTCCGCCCGTAGATATGATCCACCATCTCTTGCAAGGTATAAATCCCGTTAAACCAGGCGAGATTAGGGCCGGGGCATATACACTGGGGCGCATCTTTGGCCTCGGCGATTCCCAGGGCGATAAGGGCTCCATTTCCCAGATGATCGCAGATACACGCCTTTTCCATGATCTCCTCACATAGCCTTTCTTTCTCAGCCTCTGGAAGCCTCATCTGGTTTATCTCTTTCAGCTTCTTTTTCTGGAATTGTCTGGAGGCAAGACATATAGGTCTTTTAGTAAATTCGGTGTTGGATATCAGGAAACCTTTGGCGCAGAGAGAGCCCGGCCTGCCCTCTGCCGCCATCTTGCGCAGCCACATTTCTGATCCGGTGTTGCGCACATTGTTGAAAGGAATTCCGAGAGGGGAGGCGCCGCTAATGTAGAGATCAGTTTCCCCGGCCTGCCTTAATAACTCACGGGTAGGAGCATCCACACAGGTGGCTTCAGGGACCAGGAGAAATGGGGTGCCCCATCCGGTCAGGTCCATACCGAAGTCTGCCTGCAGCCTGCGCACCTCTCCGTGGTTGCCGATGCCCCCCTGAACGGTGATAATGGGGCTAGTTTCCAGGCCCGGTTCCGGATAGGCCCAACCCATATCCCGGTAGTGCCTGCGTATCAGCGGTTTAAATTCTGTGGCCAGTTGCCCGCGTTTTTCCTTGAATTCCTGGAGAATGCCGGGGAGTAAAATTCCGTTGGTGGGAAAGACATGTCCTCCGCAATTAAGTCCTGATTCAACGCGGAATTCATGCACCTCCAATCCCTTTTTCGCCAGGAACTTCCCCTGGATGAGTGCGGAGCGGAAGTCGCTTACCTTGAGGATTATCTTCTTTTTGATCTCACCCCGTTCATCCCGGTAAAAGTCCCGGAACCGGGTCATGTAGGTGTAAAGGCTCTGGTTGATTCCGGCGGAAAATACGATGCTGGACTTAAGGCTGCTATCGGCATAGCCTTTAAGGGCTGTTTTGGCGTCGCTGAATTCATCACCGCGGGGGTTGCCGTTTCTGTCAAAGGTGTTGTCCAGTTTGACCATAATATTGACATCGATAGAGCCGGCGCGCATTCTACGGGTCAGATCCCTTTCCAGCGCATCTCTTTCCGGCCCGGCCTGCATATCGAAAAGCCTGCTGTAATCCTTTTTCAGGGGGCTTTCATCTGGTAACAGCTCAAAATACTTCCTCTTGTCGTTGTCTGCGAAGAAGGGTTGTTGCCGGATGTCCTCCATTTTAAGCTGAACGATTTCCCTGACGACTTCGAGGTAAGCAGTGATCCTTTTTGCCCTGCCATCCTCTTCGTGCTTTGGGATCCCGACGCATGGTAAGTTGTATTTTTCGCTGTAGTATCTACGGATTTGTTCGAGCAAAATGTCATCTACCAGTGAAATAACGGAAGAGATACCCAGCGGAGCCACACGGATGGGCGTGTCAACAGAGTGACCGGTACCCATGACCGGGATGTGAAAGGTGTGATAATAGTCTGTCATATACGTCCCTTTTTGTTCATCCAGCCTGATATAATGCCTTCGAAAAGGCGTAATATGTTACAGCAAACTATGGTAAGATTCCATAAATCTGCTAAAAAGTCAATGAAGTTCAGGAAGATGTCCTGGGTGGGTCTGTGGTAATTTATCTTCTTACAAGGCTGATTATAAAGGTGAGTAAAAAGCAGAGCGATGCCGTGAGGATGATAGAGGCGCCGGTAGCTATATCGGTGTAGAAGGAGATTACCAGCCCGGCGATACCGGATACCCAGGCAAAAAACAGAGAATACCAGAACATCTGGCGGACGTTTCGGCTGACATTTCGGGCGCTGGCCGGGGGGACAATGAGGAGCGCGGTGATAAGCAGTATGCCGATAGTTCTTATACCCATGGTTACTACCACGGCCAGGATTATGGCAAAAATGTAGTTATAGATATTGACCGGGATGTCTTGTGAGCGTGCCAATGGTTCGTTGATCCCGGTGAGTAGGAGGCGGTTGTAGCTAAGGGCTATGAAGATAAGAATGACCGCGAACAGGGCGAAAGTGACGGCTATCTCCATTTCTGCTATGGTGAGGACGTCACCATAGAGGAATGAGGAAAGGGCTTGGGTGAGACCCTTGCGGGCGCTGATTATGGCGATACCCATAGCGATGGTGGCGGCAAAAAAGACGCCGATTATGGTGTCCATAGGAAGATCCGACCGGGTTTTAAACTTGGCGATGCCCAGGGCTACCAGGACTCCGAATACAACCATGGTCAGGAGCGGGTTTATACTGAGGAGCAGACCGAGGGCGATACCGGTAAAGGCCGAATGAGAGATGGCGTCACTGAAAAAGGCCATACGGGAATTTACCACCTGTATGCCGACGATGGCGCAGAGCGGGGTTATGAGCATGATTTCCAGAAAGGCCCTTTTCATAAAGAGGGAAGCGGCCCAGGCGAAGGGGAGGACGGTATCCAGAAAGCTATAGATTGTGGCGAAAAGAGATTCCATAGTTATGGGCTATTTATGGTGCAAGGGATGGATACAGGTATCCTGGCCGTGCCGGTACAGGCCGGCGTGGGGGCCATAGACGGCCATGATATTTTCCGGTGTCAAAACTTCCGGCGCCCCGCCCTGGCACTGAACGGTCCGGTTAAGGCAGATGACGTGTTCGGCATGGCCGGTCACTACGGAGAGATCATGAGAGACAATCACCATGGTTAAGCGGCCTTCCCTCTGAACCCGGGTCATAAACTCACAGAACAGGGCTTCTCCGGAGACATCGACCCCGGCGGCCGGTTCGTCCAGAAGCAGGATTTCCGGTTCCCGCGAGATAGCCATGGCCAGCATAACCCGCTGCAATTCTCCCCCGGATAGCCGTCCAATCTGACGTTCACTCAAGTGTTCCACGCCAATCTCACGGAGGGCTTCCAGGGCCTTGTCTCTTTTGGCTTGTTGGTAGCCTAGCCAGAGTGGGCGGCGCTGGGAAGAAAGGGTGAGAAAATCGAGGACGGTGAGCGGCAACCCGCGATCAAAATCCAGGCGCTGCGGAACGTAACCGATGCGGGGTCTGGTTGTTTCCCGCCGGCCGTCACGGAGAAAGAATATCTCCCCTTCATGCGGGATGATACCGAGAATGGCCAGTATCAGAGTAGTCTTCCCCGCCCCGTTGGGGCCGATCAGGGCCGTAATCTTGCCCTTAGGGATGCCGGCGCTGACATTCTTTAGAAGAGGCGCATGATTTACAGTTACGCTTACATTTACAAGTTCGATAGCTGTGTTGGCCATCAGTTAATTCTCCTGCCAGGGCTTTTTGTATGATAGCAAGGTTTGTGTGCATGACCTTTTCATAGTAATCAAGCCCGACAGCCCCCTGGGCAGTGGTTACCGGGTCTAAGACATAAAATGGGACCCCGGTTTCACGGCTCAAGACCTGGGCCAGACGGGGCGGATACTGCGATTCGGCAAAAATGGCGGCAACCTTCTCTTTTTGTATGGTCTGGATTAATTTGTTCAATTTCCCGGCAGATGGCAATTGGCCGTGATCGTCTTCGATATATGCGACTACCGTAAGGCCAAGGTCGCGAGCCAGGTAATCAAAAACGTTATGGAAGGCAACAACCTTTCGTTTTTTAAGCCTACCGGCGGTGTCTTTGACCCCGGAGATGATTTTTTCCAGCCGTGCCGTAAAGTCTGCGGCGTTTTTGCGGTAGAGTTCAGAATGTTTCGGGTCTATGGTGGAAAGAGACTCAGCAATATTTCTAACCTGAACCGCGGCTAGAGCCGGGCTGGTCCATACGTGGGCATTGATCCGGCCGGGATGATGTTCATGACCATGGTGGCTGCGGCCTTCTTTCGCTTCCAGAGGTGTAATCCCTCTTGAAGCATCTATGATTTTAATATCAGGGTTTGCTGCCTGAACAGGGCGACCGGCAAATTCTTCTATACCGAGACCATTGATGACCAGAACGGAGGATGTGGCGATCTTCTTCAGGTCGCCTGGTGTTAAGGTATAGTCATGTGGACAACCCGTACCTGGAGGGAGCATGAGTTCGACAGATACTCCCGGAACTCCTTGGATTACATTACTTGTAAAGACATAGATGGGCAGGAAAGACGCGAGGATGTGGAGGTCATTTTTCGCTTGCGATGAGCCGGCATGGGCTGGTATCGGATACACGAACAAGACCAACAAAATAATCAGGCACGCGGTGAGCGAAATTACCTTACGCATAAACTAAGCCCCCTGTGCTTCAGTTTTATGAGGTTGACAGCTTGGACAAATCCCGAAACATTCCAGATAGTGATCTTCCAGGGTAAAACCGGATTCTTTTTGAATAGCATTAGCCATATCCTGGATCATGCAATGACGTATTTTATCTATCCGGCCGCAGACCTGGCACATGATATGGTGCACATGCCGGCCGGCTAATATAGCTTCGTAACGTTTGAAAGCCTCTCTTAAATCGATTTCCCTTACGAGACCGACGTCTTGCAGGGCGCGCAGGTTGCGATAGACAGTGGCCAGGTTGGCCTTGGGGGTGTTAAGGCGCCGGTGAATTTCATTCGGGCTTAAGGGCTTTTCGCTTTGGGTCAATATGCGCCATATTTCCGTCCGTGCCCGGGTGAGCGACTTTTTGTGCCTGCGCAAATGGTTTGCTATATCCATAGCCGCCATAATAACAAAAATGCAAATCGTTTGCAAGTCTCATGCATCTGA
>QYQD01000024.1 GCA_007280345.1 Deltaproteobacteria bacterium
AACCGGTAAGCCCAAGATTTTGAGCATCAGCTCACCCTGAAGGTTGACATGTTAAGGGCAACTGGGAAGGGGCGGGAGGTAGAGGCTATAAGGTGCCATTGGGTTTTGAGGTAACTACAAGAAAAAATCAAAGAATCTAACCACATTGTTTAACTGGCCTATTTATCGGGTGAACTGGCCCCGATTTTTTGGACCCCCAAAATACCATTAAGCCCTCTGGTTCAGTAGTGCTCCGATAGGTAATAGGGCTCCAAAACCCTGGTTTTCCCGGTCGCCAGGTTCCGTTGGCGCCGGCAACCCAGGCGAACCGCTATCATAACCTCGATTCTGTATCCAAGGTAAGCCGGTCCTACTCACAACTTTCCACGATGGCTGGGATAGCCCCCCAAATTGGTGCTTACGCATTATAACGTATATGCTGATTTCAGAGGATTATCAATATAATTTGTGAACGGAAAAGCAATAAAGGACCACTGTTGGCCAAGCAATAGAGCCCCATCTGTTTAAAAATTCACTCCTTGCTATCCTCTGATTACAGGATTATCTCCAGATGACAACTGACCAGCAAGCCGCCGGCCGGGAGAAAGTTGTGGCCATCGACCCCGTGGTGCAACTTCTCAATGAGGAGGAGGAGCGGGCCGGGATCACCCTCACCCTGCAGCAGCGCACCGCCATCCTTAAAATTCTCCGGGATGTCTGCTCCATTCGGGAGCTATTGCATTCTTTCCCAGGAGAGCAGAAAACAGGAGATGAATAGTGATGGTCAGGATCTCACCGGCCAGTTCCGGCTAATAGTGAAAAAGTTCCTGGAAATGCTTTTCTAATTTATCTACCATATTTTCTCTTGTATAATATTTTTCCACGATAACCATATTTTCTCTTGCATATTTTGATAGTTGCTTATAATTTTTCTTTAACTTTCGGACTGCATTAATAAACGATTCAGCAGAGTCGGGTTGATAATAGATATTTCCCTTAACTTGTTCTAAGATCATCTTACCCTCACCTTTTATGCCGAATAAAATCGGCTTTCCTGCGGTCATGTAATCAAATACCTTAGAAGGCACAGTTTTTTCCATTACCATATCGTCTTTCAGTTGGAAAAAAAGAGCAGAACTTTTTCGCATCAACTGCATCGCCTGCTCTTTTGCAACTGGCCCCACTATTACAACATTGTCAAGCAAGTTGGCTTTTCTAAATTTCTCCAATTTGGTTTTTTCTATTCCATCACCAATTAGATAAAGAACAACTTCAGGCAGTTCATCTTGAATTTGTTTGGCGGCTTCAAGAACAACTTGTAAGTTTTGTACATAACCCATGTTTCCTAAATAGGTTATATTGATTTTATTATCTTGAAACAGATCTTGGTTGTTTTCGTTGAGATAACTCTCATTGTGAAGGTACTGATTAGGGACTCCATTATAGATAACCACAACTTTATCTATTTTTGTGAATCCCTTAATATATTCTGCCATTGGCATGGACACACAGGTTATCAGGTCAGATTTCTGGTATAACCATTGTTCAATAAGTTTCCCAAACTTATAAAGTTTGCTATTCTTATTTAGCTGGCCAGCTGCGACAGCCGAATCAGGCCATATATCTCTAATATCAAGTATGAATTGTGAGCCTTGGATTGCCGACATCAAGAAACCAGCCAGACCGACCGGCAATGGAGGACTTGTGGCGTATACAAAATCATATTTCCGCCCGAACCTAACTGTATAACAGAATAGAGCGTTGAGCATAAAGGATGCATAATGAGCGAGATAATTCCATTTACCTTTGCCATAATATTTAATAATCGGCAGTCTTATTACCTCAACGTTTGCGTCATCAATCTTTTGTGATGAGTTAATTATGCCCTTGTGTGGCTTCGCGGTAATAACACTAATTTGATGGCCTTTTGAAGATAATATATCCGCCGTCTCTTTAATACGAAAGGCTGCTGCCGTGACGTCAGGATAATAGTATTGAGAAACGATTAATATTCTATAAAAATTATCCATATCTGCACTGTTGTTTAATAAAAAGATATTAAAAGAAACGAACCCTCAATGGCCTTTAGCGTATGGCGTAATGTTCTGCCAAAACTGTAACAATTCGTTCGGCAGCCTTTCCGTCCCAAAGTTCAGGAATGCGTCCTTTTTTCCCGCCGGAGGTTTTAAAAGATTCATAGGCGGTTAAGATCGTAGAGGCACTCGTGCCCGCCAACATGTTGGTTCCTTCTTCAATGGTGATCGGACGTTCAGTATTTTCCCGCAGGGTTAGGCAGGGAATACCCAGAGCGGTGGTTTCTTCTTGCAGGCCGCCGCTATCGGTCAGGACCAGGGAAGCATCCTTCCAAAGACGCAGGAAGGCCTGATAGGGTAACGGCGGCAGCAGGTGGATGTTCTCCATCCCAGGCAGAAAGCCGATGGCCTCCAGGCGTTGGCGAGTGCGAGGATGAACCGGGAAATGGATGGGCAATTCAGCGGCAATTATGGCCAGAGCCCCCATAATCTCACGCAATTTCTCTTCGTCATCCACATTACTGGGCCGATGCAGGGTCAGGACCGCAAAGGGTTCGGTCGGCTGCTGGGCCTTGGGATCAGTCATATCCAGTCGAGCTAACTCAAAGTACAGGGTATCCACCATGACATTACCCACAAAGTGGATAGCGCTGTCAGGCTTCCCCTCCTTCTTCAAGTTGATTATTCCACTTCGCTCCGAAACAAAAAGGAAGTCCGAAAGAACATCCGTTACCATGCGATTAATTTCTTCTGGCATGGTTAAATCATAACTGCGTAGTCCGGCTTCCACATGAGCTGCTTTGATTCCCAGTTTTTTGGCCACAAGGGCGCAGGCCGCGGTTGAATTGACGTCTCCCACAACTACAACTATATCAGGGCGCTCCTTCAGGCAAACCTCTTCGAAGGCTATCATTATTTGAGCCGTCTGCACCGCATGACTACCGGACCCCACTCCTAGGTAATAATCCGGTTGTCGAATTTTCAGATCATCAAAGAAGGCCTGGGACATTTCATAGTCATAATGCTGTCCGGTATGCACCAGAATCCCTTGGATTTTTCCAGCGTAGCGGCTCTGAATGACTCTTATAATAGGGGCAATTTTCATAAAATTTGGCCTGGCCCCCGCCACCAATATGAGTTTCAGTGTCGCCATAATATCCGATTAGTTGTTCTCTGCTGCGGTGAGGAATTGCAGGCCGAACGAGTGCTGATGATGGAAGTCCCCCTGCAAAATGAGACAGGGGCGGGTCAGTACCCGTCCGAATTCCGGACTATACTTGCTGGTGGCCAGTTTGGCCTCGGCCCCCCAGGATTTCAAGAGCAATTGTTGATTTATTCGGAAAACGCCACCTGGCAGGGCTTCGATCTGGACCTCAGGAGCAAAATGGAAAAAGGCCTGATATTGGTGATGTCCGGGACCGGTGACATAATCGGTTAATTCAAAGCCCTTATCTAACAAGGTCAGCATCCGCTCATGCTGCAATCCTGGCCGCCAAATTTCAAAACCCGTATGGCTGCAGCGCAACCTTTGCCCTTCTATCACGAAATGTCTCGGATATCCCCGCCGCCCGACGCGAAAGGTTTTCCATATGTCAGCCTGTTCCAACCCATCCAAAACTACGGTATTGTGGGCCGCCGTGCCGCGCTCGTAGCGTCGTTGTTCGCTTTCGTCGTATTGAGACACCCCTGTATCAGTTAAGATACTTTTTCCCCTAAAGTCCAGGAGGACACTGAGTATATCGCAATGCGCATGTCCCAGCTGATGATCCGGTCCCAAGGGGGCCGTATCCCAGAGCAACCGGAAGGGGCCATGCTTAAGTAATAAATATCCTGAAAGGTTTCTGCCTGACCAAGGGCCTATATTTATTATGGGGATCCTTTGCAAATTACCCGCTACTTCCAAAAGATGGGCGTACGACACCAATTCTTTATAAGGTGCGGCAATGCCATAAGCGGCATCATTAAGTAAAGGAATCTGGCCCTGATCGTCCACTATCGTCCCCAACCATCCAAGAGCCCTGCTGGCCACCCCTTTTAAAAGCATCAATTCGTTATTATTATGGTTTTTTGGTCCATTCTGGCAAAGGTTCACCAGGTCCAGCAGATCTTCAGTAAGCAGAGCATGGTACATCGGCGATAACTCAAAGTGGCCGCCATCAGGCAAAAATTGTTCCTGCATCTCTGCAAGTACTATTTTTTTTCCCAAATCAGCCAGGCTATCTTCTCCCAGAAAAGTGCCCGCATACCACAAAGCCTTGCCATTAGCCCAGAGATGGTTGCCGCCAAGATGATACTCTATCTGTCTTCGCAGGTTTAAAGTTTGCAATAGGAGGCTTTCGATTACATATTGAGGAATAGTTTTCCGCCCCGCGGTGAGGAACTTAATCCAGTTAATCAACCGCAAGGAAATGGGGTAAGGTTCCCATCCCACCGCGGTGGCTTTCGGGGGATGCTGGTTAATCCAGCTGCTTATCAGTGCCAGGCCGGCATCATAATCAAGGTCCGGCTGATTTAAGTAATCGAAGTAATGCAGATTGTATTGCCATAAATGCGGCAAGCCCCCAGCTTGCCAATCGATTTCAGCTCCCAGGTCTTCTTCCCGATTAAGGAAAAGGAAGCGCCCGTTCCCCAGGTAAGTTGGCATTCGGTCAATTCCGGCCATCAAAGCCATTGGCCTTATCGGATAGCGCAAGCCGGCGCGTTCTCTCAAGCGCGGCGGCAAAACCCGATGGCGAACCTGGTAAAGAAGCTGATGCGGCTGGAGATGGCACGCCGTGTGCCACCAACGCCTTATCGCCGGTACAGGGAGCGCTGGCATGTTAACGGTTATTCGCGATGGCCAAAGTGGTCCTGGTTACTTCAACGATTTCCTCAAACGGGATCGGAGAGGCTGCCCCGGCCTGGACTGCCTCCACAAAGGCCTGAATCTCGGCTTCATGGCCTTTATTCTGCCGCCACAGGTTCATCTTCTTAAACCCCGGCCAGCCAAAGCCGTGTAACTGCCGAAAATTATCCAACTGCAGCACCCGACCGTTGCCGAAGACCTCCAGTCTTTCTTTGGGAAAGGCCTTATTCCCATTGGCGAAATAATGAATCGTGCCCAGAGAGCCGTCGGCAAAATTCAAGGTAACCGAGAGGGTATCTTGGGGACCGTCCTTTACCAAAAGACTGGAATTCACTCCAGTAATCGAAGTCCCGGTCAAATAGCGCAGTAAGTCGACAAAGTGACAAACTTCCCCGATAATCCGGCCCCCCCCGATGTCTGGATCTTGGGTCCAATGATTCGCCGGAATAAACCCGGCATTGATGATCATAATTGAGGCCAAGGGTTCTCGGATACTTGATAAAAGCCCTTTCATCTTTTGCACTTGGGGGGCAAACCGGCGGTTGAACCCCACCATCAAGATGGGACTCGCCGCGGCGATGGATTGGCCCCCGGTTCCGGTTCCCTCGGCCACCGCCGCTTTGCGGGCCGACATGGCGGATTCAATCTGTTGTAATTCTTCCTCGGTCAAACACAAGGGCTTTTCCACAAACACCTGCTTCCCGGCCTCCAGCGCGGCCAGGACCAGGCGGGCGTGCGTCTGGTGGGGCGTGGTGATAAATACGGCATTGATGTCAGGATCCGCGAAGATTTTTTCCGCGTCTGTAGCGCTGGTCTCAAACCCAAACTTTTTCCCCAAGTGAGTACCGCTCACCCCCCCACTGGAAGCAATGGTCTTGAGACGGGCCCCGGTTTTCCTCAAGGCCGGCAGAATGACCTTTCCCGTGAAAGCCCCGGACCCGATCAAACCCACAATTGGACGCGAGCCTGGCAGGGTGGAGCCGGCGGCTTCTTTCAGCTGGATGGCTTCCCTGGCTCCGGCTAAATTATCTTTGCCGGCGGTTATCATACCAGGTTCAATTCCCGAGGTGGCCGAAGTCTCTTCAGATACCTGACCATAAGCAAGCACCATGGCGATATACGGCTCTTTCCCTGAGGCCATCACCTCATAGGCCTTGATGGCTTCGTTGATGGGAAATCTGTGGGTGATCAAAGGCGAGACCTCGAGCTTGCCGGCCGCCAGCAAATCCAACACCGCTTCCAGGTTGCGTTGTTCCGTCCACCTGACGAAGCCTAAAGGATAGTCATGCCCCTTGTCCTCGTATTCCGGATCGTATCGCCCGGGCCCATAGGAACAGGAGACCTGGAAAGAGAGTTCCTTTTTATAAAAATCATCTCGCCGGAGTTTCAGCCCCGTCACCCCCACCAGCACGATCCTGCCCCGTTGCCGGCAAATCTCCGCGGCCTGGTGGATCAGCTCGTTACTCTTGGTGGCGGCGGTAATCAGAACGCCGTCCACCCCCCGGCCCCGGGAGAAATTCTGGGCGACGCTCAGCAAATCCTCCCCCTTGGCAAGGTCCACCGTTTCCGCCCCGAACTGGCGCGCCAGGGAACATTTGGCCGGGTCCAAATCCACGCCCAGCACCTGACACCCATTAGCCCGGAGGATCTGCACGGTGAGGAGTCCGATTAACCCCAAGCCCTGGACGACAAAATACTCCCCCAGGGTTGGCTGGGCCAACCGCACCCCTTGCAAGCCGATGGCTCCCAGGACGGTGAACGCCGCGGCCTCATCCGAGACCTGATCCGGGACCCGGGTACACAAATTCTTGGGCACACAGACCCACTCCGCATGGGGGCCGTTGCTGACCACCCGGTCGCCCTTCCGGAAGCCGAATTCCGCCGCAGGCCCGCCGAGTTCGACGACGACGCCCACATGACAATAGCCCAGGGGCAGCGGTTGATCCAACTTGGCCCGGACCGTCTCGAGGGTTGGTAACAGGCCGTCGGTCTTAATCTTATCGATGACTTGCTTGACCTTGTCTGGTTGCTGCCGGGCCTTTTCTATCCAGCCGGCCCGCCCAAACTCCATGAGCATGCGCTCAGTCCCGGCGGAAATCAAGCTGGCGGTAGTCTGAATTAGCAAATGACCGGACTTCAGCCGGGGGCGCGGCACCTCCACCAGTGTCGTCTCGCCGGTCTTCAGATTTTGGAGAATTTGTTTCATTTCCTTCGTATTCCGGAGTAATTCTTATTCACAGCATTTTTCCCAAACAATGAACCCACCGGATATCATTAATCAAGGTTTATTCATTCTTGTTATTAGTAGCGGGATTTTGCCGCTAATAGTAAAAAAAGGTTTATTTATAACTTCATATTTAAATTTAATTTTGACTCCAGAAGAATCAAACTCTTTATCCCAATCAATGATTTTCTTATTGGCACCTTCTGGTAGAGTTACCAAAATAGTGGCTAGCCCTGGGCTCTCTTGGTAAACTTGCAGATATCTGGCTGTTCCGAAAATACGATGGTGGCGCCCAAAAATAAGAGCTGTTAGGCTAATCTTCTCCCCACTTTCATCAATAATAAATTCCCCCATCCTGCCATAAGTGATGCGGAACCCCTTAAGAGGTTTGTCAGATCCTACAGGTATTATTAAATCTCCGGTAGTATAGCGAATAAAAGGTGATGCTGTATTATAGTAAGAAGTAGCAACCAATTGATACTCGCCGGTCTTATCAGGAACAGCTTCACAGTATCCATACGTATGCATAGGTGAAAATAAAAATTGCTCCTGGTCTTCATAAGCGAGAATCGCCATCTCACTATGTCCAAACCACGAAAGGGTTGGAACTTTGAAAGTTGATTCTATTATGTCCCGGTAAACTGGAGCAGGATATTCTGAAGAAAGAAGAATCCCGCGCAATGTACTACTCAGCAAGTTAGCTAACTCTGGGTCATTTTCTGCACAGTAACTTGCAAATCTATATATCGCGCTTGGATAACCGTGAAGAAAAGCCACGTTACGCCTTTGCGCAACATCACGTATGGCTTCCCCTACTTTTGCTATTTCTATATATGCATTTATCATGAATTCATTGTGGACTGGATTATATTTTAATGGTTTATCTCCCAGGTTTTTTCCTCGAAACGTTAATTTCAGATGGATTTGCTGGTAACCTAATTTCGACCAAATATAATGAAAATGCGCCCACTCACGAGCAAAAGCGTTCGAATCAAGATAAAATTCTAATGGTTCTCCCGAAGTTCCCCCAGTATTCGTAACGATCCGGCCTCGTTGAAGATTTGATCGTTTATTGAGTGTGCAATGCTGTAAATCAGCCTTGGTAACAATAGGAATAAGATTTATATCATCGAAATTACGAAGCCGATTAACATCGAATCCGCGATTCCTATAAATTTCCCGATAAAAATCATTTTCCCGGGCGGCAAATTCAACTATATTTTTTACACGTCTGAATATATAATCCTTTCTTTGATTGACATTCAGTCTATTGAATATGTCTATTTCTGCTTGGCTTTTCTTATACTGCCTCCCCAATCGCCATGAAAATGGCACCCAAACGAGCTTGGAGCTAATTGATTCAGGGATGGATTCCACTATTTTTTTTAATTTTAGTAGCAAGCTCATTTGTATTACCCCTTAATTGATCCGCAATTATATTTTGCACGAAAAATATTAACTCCTTTGTTTATGCTATAAATAATTATATGTATTATTTTATCGGAAACCCCTTTATTTTAAACTCAATGTATTTAATAAATACCGATAAATTTATTAAAGCAATACATAATTATAGTTGTGGCCCGCCTTTAAGTTTCATAATTATTAATGTATCAATAATATTCTGTCTACTTTTTACGAATATATCTTTAATAAAGTTCCGATGAGCGTGCCGGTAATCTTTATATATAGATAACAATCTACATTTAATACGG
>QYQD01000149.1 GCA_007280345.1 Deltaproteobacteria bacterium
AAGAGCTAAGAGCTAAGAGCTAAGAGCTAAGAGCCATCAGCTATGCGCCTTTTATTTTGGCGTCGTAGATGGCGTCCAGTATTCCATTTATAAAAGAACCGGAGTCTTCGGTCCCAAATTTTTTACCCAGATCTACTGCCTCGTTGATAGTTACCTTAGGAGGGATGTCATCACAATATAAAAGTTCAAAAGCAGCCAGCCGCAAGATATTCCGATCCACCCGCGACATTCGATCCAGCCGCCAGTGCTCAGAATGCCTATTAACTAAAGTATCTATTTGTCCCCGATGGGTCTCGACACCTTTGACCAGCCGTAAGCAGAAATCATGTGCCTGCTCCGGAATATTAAATGATGAGCAAAAGGCGGACATCGCCTTTTCCGCCCCCAATCCGGTCAGGTCCATTTCGTACAATATTTGAAGAGCGCTTTCTCGTGCCTTCCGGCGAATGCCCATACGATAAGTCTTTCAAAGAGGTTTGGGGAGTTGTTTATTCCACCGCTAAGACGCCCCGATACGGTCGGTTCCTATCTGACAGGCGAGACGCCTGTCCTACTGGTTACTGGTTACAAAATCACTATTCATGGTAGGACAGCCGTCTCGGCTGTCCTGTGTCCGATTTTCATCATCCTTTGTGAGCCAAAGGCTCATGGACGTTTCTTTTTTGCTGTTTCAGGTCTTCCTTTGCGTCTTTGCGGTGAATAATCTTAATAAGATGCGCCATTTCAATAGCGGCCAGGGCTGCGTCCCATCCCTTGTTGCCTGCTTTAGTTCCGGCACGTTCAATGGCCTGCTCAATGGTGTCCGTGGTAAGAATACCAAAAGTCAGGGGGACACCGGTCTCCAGAGATACCTGGGCGATTCCTTTGGAGACTTCGGCACAGACATATTCAAAATGTGGCGTTGCCCCTCTAATGACTGCACCCAGGCAGATTACAACATCATATTTACCGGTGGTAGCCGCTTTTTTGGCCACCAGCGGAATCTCAAAGGCCCCAGGAACCTTGTATATATCAATATCCTTTTCGCTCGCGCCGTGGCGCAACAAGGCATCCATAGCCCCGCCCATAAGGCGTTCACCGATAAAGTCATTAAATCGACTGATGATAATGGCTATCTTGAGCCCTTCGGCCCGTATCTTGCCTTCGAATACTCTGGCCATGTTTCTTCCCTCTTTTTTGAAATTTATTGAATTTTCTCAACCAATCTCACTGCCGATCGCTGACGGCTAACCGCTGAACGCTTAACATTTTAATCGATATTCAATATATGCCCCATCTTTTTCTCTTTGGTCTTGAGGTAACGAATATTCTCTTTACCAGGAGGGACTTCGATGGGCACCCTTTCTGTAACCTTAAGGTTATATCCCTCCAGGCCAATAATCTTTTTGGGATTATTGGTCAGAAGCCTCATCTTGCGAACGCCAAGATCGTGCAGTATCTGTGCGCCTATGCCGTAGTCCCTGAGGTCGGCTTTAAAGCCCAGCTCTAAATTAGCCTCTACCGTATCCCTTCCCTGATCCTGCAAGGCATACGCCTTGATCTTATTGACAAGGCCTATACCACGACCCTCCTGGGCCATGTAAAGTATAACCCCCTTCCCTTCCCGCTCCACCATTTTCATGGCGGCCTGCAATTGCTTGCCGCAATCGCAACGCAGGGATCCTAATACGTCTCCAGTAAGACATTCGGAATGGACGCGCACCAGAACTTCATCTTCAGGGGTAATCTCGCCTTTAACCAGGGCCAGATGCTCACTATCGTCTATGTCATTAGTGTAGGCTATGGCCGTAAATTCCCCGCCGTAGAGGGTAGGAAGAACCGTCGTTGCTGCCCGATGCACAAAGCTCTCGTTTCTGAGCCGGTATTCTATTATATCACGGACAGTAACGATCTTAAGGTTATGTTCTGCCGCGAATATCTCCAGATCAGGGAGACGGGCCATGGTGCCGTCATCTTTCATGATCTCGCAGATGACGCCGGCCGGTTTTAATCCGGCCAATCTGGCCAGATCAACCGAGCCTTCAGTCTGACCGGTGCGCACCAAGACACCGCCTTTGCGTGCCCTTAATGGGAAGATATGCCCGGGCATGACCAGATCATCAGGACCGGCGTCGTCGGCAATGGCGGTAAGTATGGTTGTGGCGCGGTCTGCCGCAGAGATTCCGGTGGTTACCCCCTGTTTTGCTTCTATGGATACAGTGAAGGCGGTTCGAAAAGGGGATGTGTTATGGCCGATCATCATAGGAATTTGCAACTGTTCGATCTTTTCTTGAGTAAGAGAAAGGCAGATCAGACCCCGGCCATAACGGGCCATGAAATTAATGGCCTCTGCTGAAATCTTTTCTGCCGCCAAGGTCAGATCACCCTCGTTTTCCCTGTCCTCATCATCAACCAGGATGACCATCTTTCCGGCCCTAATATCTTCCAGAGCCTCTTCAATGGTACTTATGGGCATCTTATTATCTCCTTAGCTTGCTTAAACAATCCCATGTTGGGCCAGAAACTCCCGGCTGATCTTGCCCTTCTCTACATCTTTGGCCTTATCGTTCCGGCCCCTTAAGAGCAATTTTTCCACATACTTACCAATAATATCAAATTCGATATTAACAACATCGCCCGTTTTGCGCCGGCCTATGGTGGTGTGCCGGCCAGTAAAGGGGATGATAGATACAGAGAACGAAGAATTATGACAATCGTTTACTGTAAGGCTGATACCATCTACGGCAACGGAGCCCTTTTCTATCACGTATCCGGCGAATCCCTTCGGAATCTGGATAGAAAACAAGGTAAAAGCGGCCTGCTCCTGCCGGCTCAAAATAACACCTGTCGCATCTATATGTCCGGTCACAATATGACCGCCTAAGCGATCTATGGGCCTTAATGCCCTTTCCAGGTTTACCTTATCGCCTATATTGATGCGGCCCATGGTGGTCCGGCGGATGCTCTCCGGCGAGACATCTACGGTAAATACCGGACCGGATAAATCTGTTACGGTCAGGCAGGTACCGTTCACACTAATACTTTCTCCCGGCATCAGGTCGGACCACTTTGTATCGGCCTCAATCGTAAGTCTCAACCCCTCGCCGGAAGCGGCCTTTTTTCTTACGGTACCCAGGGTCTCTACGATTCCGGTGAACATTTCCTCAACCCTATAACTTTACTCTCAATTATCCGGCCTACGGTCAGCCTCAGGCCGGATAGGCCTCAACTAAAATATCTTCTCCAATCTTTCTTATCTTCATATCTCTGAGCCGGAGGGCGCCTGCTATACGATTTATCCCTTCTCCGCCCACCATGTCCACGGCCTTTGTGCCTCCGATAATAATCGGCGCATAAAAGAGATAAAATTTATCCACCAGCCTGGACTGTATAGCTGAACCAAAGACGGTTCCCCCGCCTTCAATAAGTACGCTTAATATACCCCTCCTGCCTAATTTACTCAACAACTCTGTAAGGTCCAGGCCGCCTTGGTTAACAGAAACCGTGATCACCTCGACGCCCTTTGTTATGAGGCGTTTTTTTTTACTCTCCGGGGCAGCAGAGGACGTAGCCACCACAGTCGGTGCAGATGAGTCTAAGTTAAAAATCCTGGCAGTGAGAGGAACTTTTAGCCCGGAGTCCAGTATTACCCGCAGCGGATCCCTGCCTCTTTTTTGTCCGAGCCGTGTAGTCAACATGGGATCGTCTTTTATAACTGTTCCGGCGCCTACCAGGATGGCATCAACCTCATTTCTCATGCGGTGTACAAAACGGCGTGCCTTTTCACCTGTAATCCATCTGGCATCCCCGCTTCGGGTAGCAATCTTGCCGTCCATACTGGCCGCCGCCTTCATGATAACAAAGGGCCTTTTCCCCTTGACATACTTAATAAAGATCTCATTTAGGCGAAGGCACTCTTTTTCTAAGATGCCGTATTCTACTTTCACCCCATGCGATTGCAGAAATTCGACCCCACCTCCCCCTACATCGGGATTGGGATCACGCATGCCAACGACCACCCGGCGTATCCCTGCCGTCAGGATCGCCTGCGTACAGGGAGGCGTCCGGCCATGGTGATTGCACGGCTCAAGATTTACATATAGGGCGCTGCCCTGCGTCCGTTTGCCCGCGGCAGTAATGGCGTTGATTTCCGCATGGGGTTCTCCGGCCTTTTTGTGGTATCCCTGCCCGACTATTCTATTATTCTTGACAATAACCGCTCCGACTAAGGGGTTAGGCGAGGTGCGCCCCCGCCCCTTTGAGGCAAGGTTTAACGCGATCCGCATATATTTTTCATCAGCGTTTTCTGCCAACTATTTTTCCTCTTTTTCCTTGCGATTGGCCAGCAAACCCTTTAGTTCGATCATGAACTCGTCCAGGTCCTTAAATTGCTTGTACACCGAGGCAAATCGAACGTAAGCCACTTCATCCCATTCGCGCAATTTGGCCATGACTTTTTCTCCAATAACCGAGCACGTGATCTCCTTCTCCCCCATTTCTTGTAAGGTTTTTTCCAGGCCATCCACAAATTCCTCGATTAGATTAATGCTAATCGGCCTTTTCTCACAGGCTTTTTTCAGCCCTTCGACAACCTTCTTACGATTAAAGGGCTCCCGGCGTCCGTCTTTTTTTATTACAAGGGGCATAAATTCCTCAACCCGCTCATAGGTTGTAAACCGGCTCTGACAGCGAAAACACTCCCTGCGGCGCCTGATAATCAGATTATCTTTGCTGACCCGGGAGTCGATTACCTTGTCTTCCACGTGTCCACAAAAGGGGCATTTCATTTTGGAAAGGCCTCCGTGTTTATGTTAGATTTGAATCAAGTTAATACCGGCCTCTGCCAGCATATCTCGAGAAAGAGTATCCGCATAACCTTCACGGTAAAAAATACTTATGACGCCGGCGTTGATTAACATTTTGGTGCAGATAACGCAGGGGAGATTCGTACAAAAGATGGTGGAATCAGCGATGGATATGCCGTGATATGCGGCCTGGATAATCACATTCTGTTCAGCATGCAGTCCGCGGCAGAGTTCGTGCCGTTCACCAGAGGGGATGCCTTCTTTTTCGCGCAAACAACCTATATCCAGGCAATGTTTAAGACCGGAAGGGGCTCCGTTGTAACCCGTAGCCAGGATGCGTTTGTCTTTAACCAGGACTGCCCCTACCTTGCGCCGCAGGCAGGTGGATCGTTCGGCCACAAGATAGGTAATGTTCATAAAGTATTCTTCCCATGACGGCCTGCTCATCTTCAGCCCTTTTTCTGTCCGCCGTATACGGACCACAGACCCGGATATAATGGAAACCGCTCACAAAGGCTGCGCACTTCCTGCCGTACCTCCCGGCGCACCTTCTCACCATCCAGATTACTTAGGACACGCGTCATAAGACGACCTATAGTAGTCATCTCTTCTTCTCTCATGCCGCGGCTGGTTACAGCCGGCGTCCCAATGCGTATGCCGCTGGTTATCTGCGGCCCTTTTGTATCGAAAGGTATGGCATTTTTATTCACCGTAATACCGGCTTCATCCAGGGCTATTTCTGCGTCTTTACCGGTTATTCCCCGGACAGTCAGGTCAACCAGCATAAGGTGGTTGTCTGTACCTCCGGAGACTAAACGATAACCATCCTGCTGAAGAACCGTAGCCAGGGTCCGGGCATTTTTCACAATCTGTTCCTGATAGGATCTAAAGGAAGGACTTAACGCCTCCTTGAAGGCCACCGCCTTGGCTGCAATAGTGTGCATAAGCGGCCCGCCCTGGATACCCGGAAATATCTGGCTGTTGAGTTTTTTCCCATATTTTCCACTGGCCAGAATAAGACCTCCACGCGGCCCCCGCAGTGTCTTATGGGTAGTCGAGGTGACAAAATCGGCATAGGGTACCGGTGAAGGATGCACTCCGGCCGCGACCAAGCCGGCGATATGGGCCATATCTACCATCAGATAGGCCCCAATTTTATCCGCAATGGAGCGAAAGGCAGCAAAATCAATTATCCTCGGATAGGCGCTGGCCCCGGCAATAATCATTTTGGGTTTGTATTGAAGGGCCAGTTTTCCTACCTCTTCATAATCTATGGTCTCGGTTCCCCTGCTTACCCCATATGAGACTATGTTATAAAATCGGCCGGAAAAATTCACCGGGCTGCCATGGGATAAATGGCCGCCATGCGCCAGATTCATACCTAATACTGTATCGCCGGGCTCAAGAAACCCGAAATAGACAGCCATGTTGGCCTGAGTACCGGAGTGGGCCTGGACATTAGCGTATTCGGCGCCAAATATCTCTTTGGCCCGCTCTATGGCCAGATTCTCGGCCATATCTACGTACTCGCAACCGCCGTAGTACCGCCGGCCCGGATAACCCTCGGCATACTTGTTCGTTAAAATACTCCCTTGTGCCTCCAGGACGGCTTCACTGACAAAATTCTCTGAGGCCACCATCTCCAGCTTGTGGGTCTGCCTCTCAAGTTCAAGTTGGAGGACGTTGAATATCTCAGGATCGGTATTTTGCAAAGACGACATGCTCTTTATAACCCCTAACCATCGTCCGCTGTAAGCGGAGAATCAAAATTTCACTAGTCATTGGTTATTAGTATTGGTTATTAGCTATCCGATTAACGATTAACAAATAACCTTTGGGCTTTCAGCTTTCGGCTATGAGCTTTGCGCTTTCAGCCTTAAGCCTTGAGCTTCTCTTTCCCGGCCAGCTCATCGATTAAATCGATGCGTCTTTTATGCCGGCCACCCTCAAACTCCGTTTCAAACCATGTCTTAACGATCTCCAGGGCCAGCCCCGGCCCAATAACCCTGGCCCCCAGGACCAATATGTTGGCATCATTATGCTGCCGGCTCAGGCGTGCCGTGTAAATGTCATGGCACAGGGCGGCCCGAACCCCGGGCAGGCGATTGGCTACAATAGACATGCCTATTCCGCTGCCGCAGATTAAAATCCCGCGTTGGCATTCGCCGCTGGAGACCAGTTTAGCAACTTTCATCCCATAAACAGGATAGTCAACTGAGTCTTCGCTATCGGCGCCTACATCACGGCACAAAATGCCCTTTGATGCCAGATATTGCCTTATAGGCTCTTTCAAGGCATAGCCGCCATGGTCACAACCCAGCGCCACTTCCATTTCATTCCTCGAATTTTTTAAAGATGATAACGGCGTTTGTGCCTCCGAACCCAAAGGAATTAGACATGGCTGTCTTGACTTCTACCTTGCGCGCCTGGTTGGGCACGTAGTCCAGGTCGCACTCCGGATCCGGCGTTACATAGTTTATAGTCGGGGGCACCACACCATCTACAATAGACAAGATACAGAAAACAGCCTCAACGCCACCTGCCCCGCCCAAAAGATGGCCGGTCATAGACTTGGTCGAACTGACCGGGACACTTTGGCTTCGTTCTTTAAACACGCTCTTTATAGCTAAAGTTTCCATGAAATCGTTAAGGGAGGTCGATGTGCCATGGGCGTTGATATAATCAATGTCCTGGTGAGAAAGGCCGGCATCATCCAGGGCGAGTTGCATACATCTGGCTGCGCCTTCCCCGTCCGGCGCAGGTGCGGTCATGTGGTAGGCATCGCTATTTAAGCCATATCCAACGATCTCCGCATATATTTTTGCCCCGCGATTTAAGGCAGTATCGAGGTCTTCTAAGATAATGATACCGCTGCCTTCGCCGATAATAAATCCGTCCCGGTCTTTTTCAAAAGGCCTGGAGGCTGCGGCAGGGTCATCATTTCGGGCGGAGAGGGCCTTCATAGAACTAAAACCAGCCACCGTAAGCGGGGTAATTACCGACTCCACACCCCCGCAGATCATAACATCTGCCGCACCGCCCTGAACTATCCTGAACGCCTCGCCTATAGCGTGCGAGCCGGCCGCGCAGGCCGTAGTCACAGAGATATTGGGCCCTTTGGCGCCATAGAGTATTGATATATGGCCACAGGCCATATTAGGGATAACCATGGGAATGAAAAACGGTGTGACTCGCCGTGGGCCTTCACTTGAAAGGACGCCGTGATATTCTTCGATTGTCCCTAATCCGCCGAGGCCGCTACCGGTGAGCACCCCCACGCGGGTTGCATTCCCCTCACTGATGACCAGATTGGCATCTTCAATGGCCATCCTGGCCGCAGCAATGCCATATTGGATGAACAAATCCATGCGCCTGATCAGCTTCTTGGGTATAAAGTCTTCAGGATTAAAGCCCTTGACTTCCGCAGCGATCTTTGTAGAAAAATCCCTGGTATCAAAGCGTGTGATCTCTCCTACTCCGGATTTTCCTGCCAATACCGCCGGCCAGGATTCTTTTACCCCGATACCAAGGGGAGTAATCAACCCCAAACCAGTAACCACCACTCTTCGCTTCAAGACACCACTCCACCTGTAAGTATTCAGCCCCAGGCCACCAGCGTGGTCAACCAGAACAAAGAAATCAAAAAAAGACGCTGATTACCGGGCCGTTTAATTTATTATTTCTGTTGTGCCTGGATATAACTGATGGCATCCTGGACAGTCTTCATCTTCTCCGCATCTTCGTCCGCGATGTCGACGCTAAATTTCTCCTCCATAGCCATTACCAGCTCTACCAGGTCTAATGAATCGGCACCGAGATCGTCAATAAAAGAGGCCTGAGGTGTAACCTCCTCTTTAGCTACGCTCAACTGATTAGCAATAATCTCCATTACCTGATCCTGCACAGACATATTTTTTTCTCCTCCCTGTATTTTCGAATATTAATAAGGATAAATTCATCCCATAAACATGCCGCCATTCACATGTATGACCTGTCCGGTTATATAATTGGCCTTATCTGAGGCCAGAAATTCCACTACATCAGCTATATCTTCGGGTGTGCCCAGCCTGCCCAAAGGTATCTGGAGGGATAAAGACTTTTTTATCTCCTCGGGGATAGCCGCGGTCATATCACTTTCAATATAACCCGGGGCTATGGCATTTACACAGATACCGCGCGGGGCCAGTTCTCTGGCTACGGAGCGGGTGAGCCCCATCAACCCGGCCTTAGAAGCGGCATAATTGGCCTGGCCGGCATTGCCCACGGCCCCTATCACGGAAGAGATATTAATTATACGGCCGGTCCGTTGTTTCATCATGGCCCTGGCCACAGCACGGATACAATTAAAGGCGCCTTTCAGGTTGATGTCCAGGACACGGTCCCAGTCTTCTTCCTTCATGCGTACCAGCAAACCATCGCAGGTAACACCGGCATTATTTACCAGTATATCTATACGTCCCAATTCCTCGAGCGCCTGGCCGAAGAAATCCTGCACCGCTTGATAAGAAGAGACATTAAAGCAATGGATGCCGGCTGTGCCGCCACCCTTTTCGATGGCCTCTTTAACCTCGATGGCCGCCTTTTCATTGGCCGTATAATTTACGAGCACTCTTGCGCCGAGGCCTCCCAGACGCAGGGCTATGGCCCGGCCAATACCCCTTGATCCACCCGTGACTATCGCCACCTTCCCCTGGAAGCTCATGAGTTTGATAACTCCTTCAGTCTCTTGGTTAGCGCCGGAATAATCTCAAAGAGATCCCCGACTATCCCATAGGTAGCTACATCAAAGATAGGGGCGCCAGGATCACTGTTAATAGCCACAATGATCTCTGAAGATTGCATACCTACCAAATGCTGTACCGCTCCCGACACCCCGCAGGCGATATAAAGCTTGGGACTAACGGTCTTCCCGGTCTGTCCTATTTGATGGGCATAAGATATCCATCCCTCATCCACTGCGGCCCGTGTGGCTCCAACAGCGCCGCCCAGTTGTCTGGCCAGTTCGTGCAGCAATGCAAAATTTTCCGCGTTTTTAAGGCCCCTTCCTCCGGTGACTATAACATCAGCCTCCGCCACGTTGACCAGATCAGTCTCTTCCTTAACCGAATTTACCAGGCGTACACGGGAACACACCCGGTCCGGGCTAGGAGTAACAGGAATGATCCCGGCCTTCCGACCCGGGGTGTAATTCCCTTTCTTCATCACCTTGGGCCGGACAGTGGCCATCTGAGGCCGCGACCTGGGGCAGACAATTGTAGCCATAACATTCCCGCCAAAGGCCGGCCGGGTCTGGAGTAATAACCGATCTTTTTTACGTATAGACAGTTCTGTGCAATCTGCGGTAAGGCCGACGCCGAGCATGGTAGCCACGCGGGGAATAAGCGAACGGCCGATAGCAGTGGCCCCTCCCAAAAAGATCTCCGGCCGGTATTGCCGGATAACATCCACCAGGACGTTACCATAGGCATCGTCGCTGTAACAGGTAAGCCCCGGATGATCGATCACATATATCTTATCAGCTCCATAGGCGGCCAGTTCATCCGCCATATCCGTGACATTGTGACCTAACAGGACTGCGGATAATTCCACCCCCAGATCGTCAGCCAAGCGCCGGCCGACACCAAGAAGTTCATGGGAGACGGAGTGCATCTTTCCATATCCCTGCTCGGCAAAAATGCACACGCCACGGTAGGACTGAAGGTCTTCCCCGGCCATATCCCGGGCCCGTTCAATAACAATAGCTCCGGCCTCACAGTTATCCGCACAGATCCCACAAAGGACACAGGACTCGCCAACTCTGGCTATGCCATTTTCCAGGGTAATAGCCTCGTAGGGGCAGGATTCAAGGCAAGTTCCGCAACCGGTGCATTTATCCTGGTCTATTTTTATGCTCATATATTGATATTTAATACCTAATCTGTTTAATATTTTTAAGCAAAGCCTCTACCTGCTCCTCGACCGGGCCTTCGATTATCAGGCGCTTTCTATCCCATTTCGGGGCAAAAATCTCGGTTACCTCGGTAAATGATCCGGCCAGACCGATCTTCTTTTCATCAGCGCCAAGCTCTTTGGCCCCATAAACGGGAATCTGCTGATTCTTGGCCCTTATCTTGGCCTTAAGCGAAGGAAGACGAGGCTCGTTGATCTCTTTGACCACGGTTAAAAGGGCCGGCAGGGGCAGGTCAAGCACATCGTATCCACTGTCCATCAGCCTTTGCACACGCATGGCGCCGTTTTCCACAAATTCTATACGCCGCACATAGGTAACATAGGGAATATTTAAACGCTCGGCCAGACCGGGGCCGACCTGAGCCGTGTCCCCATCTATAGCCTGTTTTCCGCAAATAATCAAATCAAAATGGCCGATCTTTTTAATGCCCAGAGAGAGGATATAGGTAGTAGCCCAGGTATCAGAACCGGCAAAGGCCCGATCGGAAAGGAGCACGGCCGCATCAGCGCCACAGGAAAGGGCCTCCCTGAGCGCTGTTTCAGCCTGGGGCGGGCCCATGGTTAATACCGTTACCTTTCCTCCGTAATGTTCTTTAAGACTCAATCCGGCCTCGAGGGCGTGCATATCATAGGGATTGACAATGCTTTCTACCCCCTCCCGTACCAGGGCTTTGGTCTCAGGATCAATACGGACATGGGCCGAATTTGGAACCTGTTTTATACAGGCTACGATGTTCATTTAATACTTCTCCTCGAGTAAATCCCGAATTCTAAATCGTAACTCGGACAAGCCAGAATTTCAAATGACAAATGTCATCCGCCTTCGGCGGACTCTATTTGAGCTTTGGCATTTAGCATTGATTTGAACTTCACCAATCAGAGTCTTTGCGTTATGAAATTTAGAACTAAGGGTCTATTTTGTGCGGCTATATTCCTTATTCAGGGCCTGCCCGATGACACTGCGTTGGATCTGGTTGGTTCCTTCATAAATCTGAAGGATTTTGGCGTCCCGCATCATCTTCTCCACGGGATAGTCCTTCATGTAACCATAGCCGCCAAAGACCTGAACCGCATCAGTGGTCACCTGCATGGCCACATCACTGGGAAAGAGCTTGGCCATGGCCGAGACCTTACTTATATCCTTGGGGTTACTGTCTATATATCTGGCTACGGCATAGACCAAGGCCCGGCCCGCCTCCGTCTGGGTAGCCATATCCGCCAGCATGTGCTGCACGGCTTGGAACGAGATTATGGGGTGACCGAATTGTACCCGCTCTTTGGCATATTGCACAGCGGCATCCAATGCCCCTTGAGATAAACCGACGGACAGGGCTCCGATGCCCGGCCTGGCCAGAACAAGGGTCTTCATGGCTACTATAAAGCCCATGCCTTCACGGCCAATAAGCCGGTCTTTTGGAACGCGGCAGTGGTCAAATATAAGTTCCCGTGTAGATGAGGCCCGAAGCCCCATCTTCTTTTCCTTTTTTCCGAAGCTAAACCCGGTCTCCCCTTTCTCTACAATGAAGGCGCTTGCTCCCCGCATCCCTTTCTCCCGATCCGTTAAGGCGATTATCGTATAGATCTCCGCCTCACCGCCGTTGGTAATCCACTGCTTGGTTCCATTTAGAATATAGTCATCCCCGTCTTTCGTCGCCGTGGTGCGGATGCCTCCGGCATCGCTTCCTGCCCCGGCCTCCGTCAGGCCGAAGGCGGCCAATTTTCGGCCACTGGCGATCTCCGGCAGATATTTCTGCTTTTGTTCTTCACTGCCAAAAAGGAGAATGGGGAAGGCCCCCAGACAGCTGGCGGCAAAGGTTGTGGCTACCCCGATGCAGGCGCGCCCAAGTTGTTCCACAGCCAGACAGTTTTCAAGGCATCCTCCGCCAAATCCACCGTATTTTTCCGGAATATAAATCCCGAAAAGGTCTGCCTTCGCCAGGTCTTCCATTATCTTCCAGGGAAATTCCTCTTTTTCATCCAGTTCCGCACGCACGGGCACAACTTTTTCTTCGGCTATCTTACGCGCCAGATCCACAATCATCTTCTGCTCATCAGTCAGGAAATAATCCATAAGAAATCACCCTTTCATTAATATCTTTCACCATCTAATCAGCGAGGCCCCCCAGGTGAAACCTCCCCCGAAGGCATTGAGCATTACCATATCCCCCTCCTTGATGCGCCCTTCACGGTTGGCCTCATCCAGGGCAATGGGAATGGTGGCGGCCGATGTATTGCCATATTTATGGATATTAACATAGACCTTTTCCCTGGGTATTTGCAGGCGTTCAGCGATGCTGTTAATAATTCGTATATTGGCCTGATGAGGGATGTAAAGGTCTATATCCTGCGGAGATAAGTTATTGGACTCCAGGGCCTCCCGGGCGGATTCCTCCATGGCCCTTACGGCCAGCTTAAATACATCACGGCCTTGCATTTGAATGTACTGCAGATTGTCGTCCAGCATCTGGCGGGAGGGTGGCGACACGCAACCGCCTCCCGGGATATGTAAAAGTTTCCACAGGGTGCCGTCGGCGTGCAGGTGGTTGGAGAGGATACCCCGCTTTCCGTTACGACCGGTTACCACTACTGCTCCGGCCCCATCCCCGAAAAGGACACTCGTATTTCTATCCTTCCAATTGACGCGACAGGAGAGAACTTCAGCCCCTATAACCAGTATTTTCAAATTGATATTATTCCGGATAAAATTGTCGGCGGTAGCCAGGCCATAGATAAAACCGGAACACGCCGCAGACAGGTCAAAGGCCGCTGCCCTTTCTGCCCCAAGATTTTTCTGTACCAGACAGGCGGCCGTGGGCATGAGCATATCCGGCGTCAGGGTACAGACGATAATCATATCCAGCTCTGCGGCCCTAATCCCGGCCATATCCAGGGCCTTCTTAGCCGCCTGTGTGGCCAGGAAAGAACAGGGTTCATCCTTAGAGGAGATGCGGCGCTCTTTTATTCCCGAACGCGTAGTAATCCATTCGTCAGAGGTATCGACCATCTTTTCCAGATCCTGGTTGGTCAATACCCTCGCCGGCAGGTGACAACCTGTGCCGACAATAACCGTGCGTACCAAAATAAAATTCTCCTCAGATTTTCCTATTCCTGTATTACCTGTTAGATACGACCCGCCGCCTGCCCAGGGCCTGCAAGTCACCGCTGTTTCTTACATTGGAAAGGAGGTGTTCGTTCAGCTTCTGTGATACAAACTCAGCAGCCATCAAAATGGCATTCTTGATGGCCTTGGGACAAGATCGGCCATGGGCAATAATTCCGATGCCATTTATACCCAGAAGAGGGGCTCCTCCGTACTCTGCATAATCTACCTTCTTCTTAAACCTGCGGAAGGCGCTACTACATAACAAATAACCTGCCCTGGCCAAAAGGCTCTTTTCTATCTCGGCCCTGAGCATAAGACTGATGGCCTCGGCCAGACCTTCGCTTAACTTCAACGAGACATTGCCGACAAAACCATCACAGACAATAACATCTACGTCGCCTCTAAAGACGTCCCTTCCTTCCACGTTGCCTATAAAGTTGAGTGAACTCGCGGAAAAAAGCTCATACGCCTTTTTTACTACCAGATTCCCTTTGGCGCCCTCTTCGCCTATACTCATCAGACCTACACGCGGATTGGATACCCCCAAAATGCCCTGAGAAAACACCGCGCCCATTATACCGAATTGGAGAAGATGATGGGGCTTACAGTCCACATTGGCCCCGGCATCAATCATCACCGTCGGTCCCTTTAGCGTGGGAAGGACACCGGCAATGGCCGGCCGTTCCACCCCTTCCAGTCTTCCCAGCACAAAACCGGCCGTAGCCAGAGTGGCGCCGGAATTTCCGGCGCTGACCGCTGCGTCGGCCCGACCCTGACCCACCATCTCAAACGTCACCCGGATAGAAGAATCCTTCTTCTTTTTCAAGGCCTCAGAAGGAGATTCATCCATGCCCACAACTTCTGTGGCATTTTGTATGATAAAATGACCCGATCCGGCCCCGAGACGCTTAATTTCCTGAGTTAATAGCTCTTCCTGGCCAACCAGAATGATGGAAAGAGACCTTTCCTTTACAGCCTGAGCGGCCCCTTCTATGACCACGGCGGGGGCATGGTCGCCCCCCATGGCATCAACAGCTACGCTTATCATATCATAGTTGGTTATATGGTTATTACTCGGTTACTTCGATTAAGGTCCGGCCCTTATAAGTGCCGCAGTGAGGACAAACACGGTGCGGCAACTTGGTTTCCTGGCACTGCGGGCAAAGAGAAATACCGGGCAGCTCCAAACCCTGCTGGGCCCGCCGTTTTCCCCTCCTTGACTTTGAATGTCTTCTTTTTGGTAATCCCATATTAAATTCTCCTTATTTTTATGATCGATCCTTGAGCTTTATATCTCTCAACGTCTCAAATGGCGAGGAATTCGCCTCTGACCGGCAGTCACATGAGATAAGATTCAGATTGACGCCGCAATGCGGGCACAGCCCCTTACACTCCTCATGACAGAGAGGTTTAACAGGCAGCTGCAAGAATATCTGCTCGGCCGCGATCTGCGCCACATCCACGGTCTCCCCGTCAAAAAAAGAAACATCCATATCCTCATGTGAAAGTTCGATCTCAGTATAACCCTTTTCGCCGGTGGGCAACATCAACAGGAAATCGAATTCATCCGCTAACGACCATATAAAATCTTCCAGGCAACGACTGCAGTTAAGTAATAGCCGGGCCTTAATATCACCCATGACCCGGATATCGCGGCCCGCCCGTTCAATCTTTACGTTAACCGCGATCGGCTCCTGTACCTGAGTTATATCCTGTAGTATCTCTGCCCCGTATTCGGCATGGCAGCTTAACCCTTCCTGGGGGATGTCATGTACCTTTATCTTCAAGGCTGGACCTTTAAAAACTTAAAATTGCCGCGGAGGCCCGGAAGAATCAGAGATAATTTACTAATTTTTATCCTGTAATCTCTGCGACTTAAAGACTACACATAAAAAATGCATAGCTTGTCAAATATATACAAAAAACCAGTCATGTCAAGCTTAAATGGTGGCCTAATATGGGTTTTGAGAAAATGCGGCAGGCGCTCTCATACCATAGAGGCGAGGTATTTAATGCCTCGCTCTAAGCGTTTTACTACCCTTTCCGGGCCGAGGGCTTCCATCAACTCAAACAGGCCCGGGCTTACTGTTTTGCCGGTAAGTATGAGCCGAAGGGGCTGGGCTATTTTTTTAAATTTAATATCTTTTTCGGCGCAAAAACGTTCAAATATCGCCTCCATATCCGCCTGCCGAAAGAGAGGAAGCCCCTTTAACTCTTCCAAAATCTGCTGCATGAGTCCTTTAATGTCCGGGGTAAGAAACTTCTGGGCGGCTTTTTCTTCATAATCCAATTCATCTTTAAAATAAAAGGGCATGCCCCCGGCCATCTCTACCATCGTCTTGCTACGCGGCTGCAGGGTAGGAATAGCCCTGGCCAGATAAGACACATCTTCCACCTTAATGCCGTGCTGTTCCAGAAATGGGAGAACAATTTGGGCCAATTTATTCGGGTCTTCTTCCTTAATATAATGGGCGTTCAGCCAGAGGAGTTTATCCGGGTTAAAGATGCCCGCAGACTTACCCACATTCTCTAAAGAGAACTTTTCAATCAATTCTTCCCGCGAGAATATCTCCTGGTCTCCATGAGACCAGCCGAGCCGGGCCAGGTAGTTGAGCATGGCCTGGGGTAAGTAGCCCATCTCTTTATAAGCCAGGACGGAGGTGGCTCCGTGGCGTTTACTGAGCCTGCTTCTATCTGCGCCCAGAATCATGGGCACATGGGCAAACTCCGGCACCGGACAGCCCAGGGCCTCATAGAGCAGTATCTGACGCGGGGTATTATTCAGGTGATCGTCGCCCCGGATAACATGGGTGATCTCCATGCTGATGTCGTCTATCACCACGGCGAAGTTGTAAGTGGGCATGCCGTCGCTGCGCTGTATAATCAGGTCATCCAGTTCTGTATTGTCAAAAACCGTTGCCCCTTTTACCAGATCGTGTACTACAGTTGTTCCGTGCTCCGGGGCGCGAAAACGGACGACGGTATCCGGTCCTTTCTCAAGACCCCGATTGCGGCAGGCGCCGTCATACTTCGGCTTTCTCCCTTCGGCCATAGCCGCCTTCCTTCTGGCATCCAATTCCTCCGGCGCACAGGAGCAATAATATGCCTTTCCTTCCGATACAAGGCGATCAATGTAAGACTGATAAATATCCAGACGCTGAGATTGGAAATACGGGCCTTCGTCCCAATCAATACCCAGCCACTCGAGTCCGTCCAAAATAGCCCGGGTCGCCTCTTCTGTAGAGCGGGCTACATCTGTGTCTTCAATCCGCAGGATAAACGTCCCGCCATGCCTCCGGGCAAACAGCCAGTTAAACAGGGCGGTGCGTACCCCGCCAATATGCAGATAGCCAGTTGGACTGGGTGAAAAACGCGTGCGTATCTTGACCATAGTTACCGCTCCCTCCCGTATAAAATTAAAACGAGGCCAAAAGGCCTCGTCAATGTAATAAACATTCTTAGTTTTATCAAGCTTACTCTATGTAAAGCCCGGCGTACCCAACCACCTGCAGATAATCACCACTGACATCACCCGAGGTGGCATACTTAACCAGTTCAGCATGAGTGGCCCCCAGCTCTTTGCAGGCTGCCAGAGTAATCGTTGCCGGGATAACCCCGCACATAGAAATATCGTGTTTAAAGACCGTGGCTAAAAGACCCTGCGGATCAATAGCCAGGATGTGATCAATAGCCAATTTATCTTTCTGCCTGGCGGACTTGTCAGACTCGTAGTGGGTCATATCTGAACTGGCCACAATAAGCACCTTCCGGCCGTAATCCTTGATGGCCCTGGCTATAGATTCGCCGATCTCCCGGCAGACCTCCCAGCCCGCATGGGCGAGGGCGATCGGCACCAACCTGAAATCCTTATTTAACGCCTGCAGAAAAGGAACCTGCACTTCTAATGAGTGTTCATAAGCATGGGCGCGATAATCATCTGTAATATGGCGTGAATGCCCAAGTATCAGGGAGGCGAGTTCCTTATTGATAGATACCTCGCCGTTGGGCATCTGCCATGAACCTTCAGCCATCATGGCAAAAGGATCGCCCATGCCGCGGTGATTCGGGCCTAATATAATCACATCATCGGGCACGGCTATACAGGAGAAGACCGCCCCGGCTACGTGGCCGGAGTATATATAACCGGCGTGAGGGGAAATAACCCCCAAGACTTCCTTCTTCTCCCCCGGAACCAGATACGACTGCACTTCTCTTTCTAAAGCGGCCGCCGACCCCGGATAAAATTGACCGGCTACGGCCGGTTTTCTTACCATATTTATTACCTCACCAGTTAAAACGAAACGTTTTGTATTTATAATAGCATGTGTACAATAATCGCTACAAGCTTTTTGCTCTTGGCAATAGCCTGCCCTTTACAGTATTATGGTAATTATGATTAAGACGCTTAATTTTCTATTGGCCGATCTCGTCTTTGACATGGAGAAAAAGGTCCCATACGCCTCCGCCCTGGCTATGGAGACGGAAGGAGAAAAGGTCACCGTAGAGACCCATGAACAGAAGGCCGAGCCATTACCTCCCCAGCGAGGGGTGGTGTTCACGGTCTTCACCGGACGTCATTTCATGGAAGCGGCGACAAACGACCTTAGGCCGGAGATGCTGAAAAAGACGGCGCAGGACCTCGTCAAAAAAGCAGAAGACCTGATTCGCTACGATGGCCCTGTGATCGACCCTGGAGAAATGACGGACCAGGAATTTTACGTCCAGCGTCAGATAAAAAACGAAGATATTCCTCTTGCCCGGAAAATAGACCTCTGCCAGTCCTGCAAAGACCGGGTGGAACGGGCCGACAAGCGGATAACCAGCGCCCTTTGCCAATACCTTTTTGTGAGGACACGGGAACTTTTCGTGAGCCGTCACAAAAAGCTCTATCAGGACCTGAAAAGAACCCAGGCGGTGGCCTTTGTTGTGATGTGTAATAGTGAAAGGGCCGCCCAACTCCATACCGGACACGCCTATCAGGGCGGCTACGAACATGCGGCATTGCCTGAAGAAAAGCTCGACAAGCTCATTACGGATTGTGCCTCCATCCTTTATGCGGAGCGTCTTAACCCCGGATACTATGACTGTATTTTTTCTCCGGCGTTTGCCGGCATGTTTGCTCACGAGGCATTCGGCCATGGCATGGAGACAGATATGTTCCTTAAGCACAGGGCCAAGGGTGCGGAGTACATTAATAAACAGGTGGCCTCCCCTCTGGTCAATATGTTTGACTCACCTGCCCTCCCCGGCCAGGCCGCCTCTTTTTTCTTCGACCATGAGGGGCAACCGGCGAGCGAAACGCAGATAATCGAAAACGGCATATTAAAATCCGGCCTGACCGACCTTAACTCCGCACTTCGACTAAACCTGCGCCGCACGGCCAACGGGAGACGAGAGTCATTTACGCACAAGGTCTATGCGCGGATGACGAATACCTATTTTGTACCTGGAAAGAATTCTCTTGAAGAGATGCTAAAGGATATCTCTTTCGGTTACCTCCTTGAGCATCCCTCAAACGGAATGGAAGACCCCAAAGGATGGGGCATTCAACTCGAAGGATACTATGCCGAGGAAATACGCGACGGCCAACTGACCGGTAAGGTTTACAGCCCGGTAATCGTAACCGGCTATGTCCCGGAATTGCTCAAGTCCATTACCATGGTTGGTGATAAAATGGAGATCGGGGGCCTGGGTATGTGCGGCAAGGGGCATAAAGAGTGGGTTAAAGTAACGGACGGCGGGCCGTACCTGAGATTAAAGGCCAGGCTGGGCTGAGGAGACCGGAATGCTTCTTTCTGAGATTGCCGACTACCTATCATCTGTAAAAGAACTAACTGCGTGGGAAGTAACTCAACTGGAGCGCCGTGAGTCCCAGCTTTATACTGTCTTTCAGGACGTAGAAAATATCAGGGAAGTGACCACTGAAGAATTTCAGGTAAGGATATATCTCACTTACGAAAGAAATGCTCGGAGTTTCCTGGGAGAGTCTTCTTTTGTGCTGACCGGAGATGATCTCCCACGCCCAAAGATTAAATCCGCCCTGGAGATGGCTCGGCTGATTGCCAACCAGCCCTTCTCCCTGCCTGTCCCAGTATCTGTCTATCCCGCCATACAGACTTTTGATGCCAAAGTTGCGCTTGACCCGGCCTACTATCTTGAGCACATACGTAAAGATCTAATCACTTTCAGCTCCCCTGGGATACGGTCAAGTTCTTCTGAGATATTCATCGCGGAAATTACATACAACCTTCTTAATTCTAACGGCCTCTGCGCCAGCCGCAAGGAGACGGAAACCATGGTTGATTTTGTCTTTCTGGCCGGAAATAAAGATAAAGAGGGTGAAATTGAAGGCCTAAAGCGCTGCCGCCTTTATGACGATCTCAACCTGGCTCCCACCCTGAATCAATATGCCGCCTATGCCCGGGATATGTTGACGGCTGAGCCGCCGCCTACGGGGTTGTATGATGTGATATTTGCGGAAGAGGCCCTGGATACCTTTTTTAATTATTTCATCGCCCAGGCCGGCGGCCAGGCCGCCTATCAGGGATGGTCTCAGTTTAAAGAAAACGAGCCTATAATGACTAACCCCAAAGGAGAGCGGCTCACGCTCATAAGTGATCCCTTTTTGCCTGGCAGCATGAAGAGCAAATCCTTTGACGAAAATGGTTTGGCCCCTGAAAAGGTCTTAGTTATCGAGAATAACATCTTCAGAAATCGTACTGCCAATAAACGATACGCTGATTACCTGGGAATAAAGCCTACCGGTAACTTCGCAAATGTTGTGGTCTCGCCCGGAGATTATTCTCTGAAAGAACTCATGTCCCCGGCCCCGGTGCTTCACCTTCTTAAGTTTTCTACCTTTGAGCCCAATCCGGTCACCGGGGCCTTTTCCGGAGAGATTCGCGTGGGGTATCTAATTGATGGGGATAAACGCGTGCCGATCAAAGGAGGATCAATCTCCGGCACTATGTCCAAAGCCATGCAGGAGATCTATTTTTCTCAGGAAACAACCAAACGGGAATCGTATAGCGGCCCTTTGGCTATTAAGGTCTGCAATGTGAATGTAGCTGGACGATAGAGGTAACCGGTTTACCAAGCAACTACCTTACCGCCTTTTTTCTCTTCTAATTCTATTTGCAACAAATTCCTTATTTGTAGTGCAACCTTACATGACCACCATCGTCACAGGCAAAACGGGAAGATGTAGATCTAAAACTTCTTCATCGTGTAAATAAACAGCCCGCCCAGGGTCCATCCTTATATAATTTTACCAGCTTTAAATTCCGGCCTGTATAACGGGCAACCATAGCCTCACTCTGTGCGTGTCTTATCCCGGAAAGGATCAAGAATCCATTTGGGATTAATCGGCGACAGATGTCATCTGCCAGACACAGCGCTACAGAGGCGGTGAGATTGGCCGTGATAAGCTTAAAATAACCTTCGATCTTAGAAAGAGGGGTCAATGATATCTCTATCCGGTGTTCGAGGCGGTTCAGAGAGACATTTTCTCTGGCTATCCTGGCTGCCTCCTCATCGACTTCTAGAGCCAGGACCGCCCCACCTCCGAGTTTGGCTGCGACAATAGAAAGTATTCCCGTTCCCGTGCCCACATCCAGAACAGTCGGGCTACCAGCAAAAAAGCCTTCGTCCCCTATTTCCTCTAAGACACGCAGGCACAACAAGGTACTGGGATGCTGGCCCGTGCCAAAAACCCTGCCCGGATTCAGTCGAATAACTGTGTCGTCCGGCAGCGATGTGTCTTCCCATTTCGGGATCACGGTAAAGCGCGGAGAAATCTGGAAAGCAGTGAACACATCTCTGCCGTCATGAATGTATCTCGTTTCCAAATATATGGGCGTATCTAAGCAATACTTGCCTTCCAGAAGTCCCAGGTATGCATCCAACTTTTTCAGGACGTCGTCCGGATCCGTACTATATGGGATACGGGCAACGAATGTTTGCGCACAGTCTGAGATGAGTCCTTGCTCAGAATAGCGGACGACTCCACACGGAGTAGTCAGATGAAAAAACTTTTCCAATAACGGGAAAAGGTGAGCGGGGGCAATAATGGTCACTTCCAGCCAGTCCGGGACCTTATCCTCACTGAAAAATTCGATGGGCACAGGATATTCGGTCATTTCCATAATCGTAAAAAATCAAAAGTAACGGGAAAAACTATTAAGTTTCACCACAGAATGCCGATAAATAAAAAAGATTGACATGGTATGACCCATAAAAATAGCATGGGCGCTGAAAAAACTTGCTTTGTGCTTTTAAAATATAGTATGTATCTAATCAGCAAGAAGCTTAAGTGAGAAAAGGAGTTAATTCATGCGGTGTAGAGCCATTCTCATTTTTATACTTGCACTAATTCTTATCCTACCATCAACCTCCTCTATTGCAGAAACTAAAAAATGCCAGAATACCAAAAAGAAAATCTGCTACACCGCCAGCGAGAAAGTTCAAACGCACAAGAAGAAAGCGAAGCAAACTGCCTCTGTAAAAAAATATCACAAAAAGGCCAAGAAGTACAATAAGAAGAGAGCACACAGGGCATCCAGAAAATATCGCCGTCAATATTGTTCTGCGTTTACCGCCCGTTCAGCTATAGTCCTGGACGCCGATACCAATTATATTTATTTTGCCCAAAATTCGTGTCTTCCCTTACAGCCGGCCAGCACTATTAAAATAGTCACCGGTTTCCTGGCATTAAAAAACCTGGAAGAAAGCGATCCCGTTACCGTTAGTCGCTATGCTGCAAAAGCTCCCTGCCAAAAAGCATACCTTCGTTGCGGAAAAACATATCCGGCTATAGACCTTATCTATGCTACCCTGCTTCATTCCGCTAACGATGCCAGCAGGGCGCTGGCGGAAAAGATGGCCGGATCAGAAGAAGAATTTGCTCAAATAATGACCCGGACTGCGCGTGAACTCGGCGCTAAAAACACAAGTTGCCGTACGGCTAGCGGCCTGACTGCACCCGGTCAACATACAACTGCGTATGATCTGGCCGTTATCTTTAAAAAGGCCATGCGGAATGAAAAATTTTCCAATATTCTCAAAACCCGGAAGTTTGAGATTCATGGCGGCAAACTGGTTCGCAATCACAATAAGGCCCTCTGGCAGATCGAAGGGGCGGAGGGCGGTAAGACGGGCTTTACCCGCGCCGCCAAAAAAACTTATGTAGGCATGTTCAAAAGGAATAATCGCACCGTTGTTATCGCCTTCCTGGGCAGTGAAAATCTCTGGAGTGATGTACGTTACCTGGTACGCAAGGCATTTACGGACGTGCAACCAACTATCCAGGCCGCCAAGGGCCGGCGCACGACGTATCATCTATCTAGTGTAGTCTCTAACACATCTTTACAATGATCTTAGAGTTGTCATTCCCGCCCCGTATCAGGTACGGGGTAAACTCCAGCGGGAATCCAGATTGAAAAGACTGGGTTCCGGATCAAGTCCGGAATGACCGCTGTGTAAAGTCATCAATGTTCATCCACAATCCTTTGACAGAAACAAGCCCCTGATCCTTTAGCCATTGATTGGTCTTGCCGGTCTGCACTACGTACCGAACCAGACCTGGCCTGCTTCCAATAACGATGCCCATCCCGACAGTTTCTTGGGCCAGCCCGTTTCGAATCTTTCCTACCTACATTGTTTCATCTTGGAATATCGATCAATTCCTGATATAAAATCAAACAATACAACCATACTGAGCTGATAAATTATATAATAGAAAAAATATGCTGGAGGGCTTATGGACAAGATTCAAAAAGTGGAGACCAAGGAAGACGCCTTAAGGCTTTTGAACATCGCCCTGGAGCACGAATGGGCCGTAAGCTTTGAATATACGATCCATGCCTACTCCATGCCAAAGGGCAAGTTTTTCTATGAAGACCCCGTTATGAAGAATAGAACCGATGTCCGTGCCCAGATGATTCAGATCGGCATCGATGAGATGTACCATTCCCTTCAGCTTGCCGTCATTATTACCCAGATGGGCGGGGTTCCCTCTTTTAAAACCGATGAGGTCATGCGCTACCCTCGAATTATGGATAATCTTAACAGAGACAAAATGACGGAAGATCTGGTTACGAATCTCTACCAGTCAGCAAAGTTTCCCGAAGGCGCTTTCCCCAAGATTCAGAACATGGTCCTGAATATCTCTTATGATGAGGTGCGCCACTCGAACCAGTTTGCGGCCATGATGGACGCCCTGAAGGCACAGGGAGCTGAAGACGCCTTCTGCTACCCATCAAACCCGGAAAATATCAACCGGCAGGAAGTACAGCTTCTCCACGAAATCATGCGTCTGGAAAATGAACTCACGCACCGCTACTTAAAGTACGTGTTTCTCTTCAGTGAGCACCAGGATCTCAGTCAGCGCCTCTTTAAAAACTCCATCGATCACATGAGGCACTGGGATAAAAACTCCGGCACCTTAATCAAATGGGGAGATGTAATTCAGATCGAAAATGCCAAAAAGGATGCAAACGGAGTAGAAACGAGCAAAAACCCCATGCCTTCTGTCTATCCAGGGGAAGATCGGCTTTCTGTCCTGGAAGCTCTCATCCCGGCCGAAGAAACCCTGATTGCCAGGTACGAAAGGCTTATCTCCTTGGTCCCTAATGGCGAGATCAAAGATCAGCTCAAACTTCACCTGGGCCTTAATAGAGAACACCTCTTCACTCAGAACTGGCTCCTCAAAAACGTCCAAAAGATAAAGGGACTGAAATAGACGGAAAATCCGGTGAACGAAGAATTTGATACACGGTTGAAGCAACTAGAAAAGCGAATTCGCCATTTTAAGTGGTTCGTGGGCACCCTGTTAGTGATCCTTGCGATCGCTGTGACAGCTTTTTTATTATATATTGGATTTGCTCTGACATCAGAGAAAAAGTCACAGCGCGCATATAAAGCCAGCCTGAAAGAAGAATTTGAGAAGGCTTCCGGGCGTACAGATAGTCAACCAGAGCTCGTCCTCCTGGGGGCAGATCGAAATCCGCTACAAGGACAAAATATCACGGCAACGGTGGGAAGAAACCCGGATAAATCGGCCTGGCTTAGTTTTCGGATTATAGAACGGAACCAGGGTGGTACAACCACCGGTCCGGTCTTCCTAAAAGTATATACCTCTGATCCTATTATTCTCGGTTCTCCAAGTACCGACGAACCAGACTTCCAATACGAAGGATATATCACCCCCGAACGCCGTCCTATCCCGGCACTCCGGGCCGGTGTCTCAGTTGCGACCCAGTTGAACCTTCAACTCCTGGGCAGCACCTCGTTATCTGGAACCTATCCTGCTTTGATCAAGGCATATTATGGCGACGGGCAAGTCGCCCAGGCCTATTTCAATTTAGAGATCACCGGAAAATAATAAAGGTAATCCCCTTGACGAGCGTAAATGGATGTCCCCATCAGTCTTCTCGTTTTTATTGTACAAGGTTCAGGGGATTTTTTTCAAATGTCCATCCGCCTCCTCGATGCCAGCGAGGTTCCCCTGTTTCCGGTGGAGCTCCTTGGCTTTGAGCAGGGCGTCCTTGGCGTGGTCATACTGCTTGAGCCCGATATAACAAACCCCCAGGCCGACGTATGAATCGGCATAGTCCGGTTTGAATTTCAGCGACCTTTCCAGAAGGGGAATGGCCTCCTGAAACCGGCCGAGGGAATAGTAAGCGCCGCTCATCCTGTTGAGCAGTTCGGCGTTGTTCGGATCTTCTTTGACTTTCCGCGCAAAAGCCGCGAGCGCCTTTTCATAACCAGCTATCGCCTTCTGTTTCTCTCCCACGGCATCCCAGGCTAAGCCGAGCGCGTAGTAGCTCTCCGCAGGATCACCGCCCAGCGAAGCCGCCTTCTCGTAAAAGCTGATTGCCTTCTGCACCTGCCCGAGGTTCTCATAACAAATGCCCAGATTATGGTACGCTTCGGCGTGACGCGGGTCGGCTGCGATTGCCTTTTGGAAGTACTGGATCGCCTGGTCGGTTTTTTCAGCCTCCATGTAGATGCTCCCCAGCTCACAAAGCGCATCGACATATTGCGGGTTAAGCTGGACCGCTTTCTCATAATAGGGAATCGCCTGCGGAGTTTGGTTCAGGGACCGCAGCGCATAGCCCAGGTTATAGTTCGCCTTGTCATACCGGGGGTTGACGGCCACCGCTTTGACAAGGGTCTCGCGGGCTTCGGCGAACTTGCCAAGGGTGATGTAGGCGGAGCCCAGGTTGTTGAGCGCGTCGACATCGTTCGGTTTAAGTGCGGCGGCTTTTTGATAATAAGGAATCGCTTCCGCGGGACGCCCCGATTCAACGTAGGCGACGCCGAGGTTATAGTAGGCGTCGCCGTAGTTCGGATTGATCTCGATGGCCTTACGATACCAGGTCACGGCTTCTTCATAGTGTTTTAATCCCAAATGGGCAAGGCCCAGGGAGAAGCAGGCCACGGCGTATTTCGGGTTCTTGCGCAGGGCCTTTTCAAGATAAGGGATGGCTTCCTGATGACGGTTCATATTGACGAGATCGTGACCCAGGTTCCAGTTCGCAGACACTAACTCGGGGTTGATTTTCAAAGCCTCCCGAAAGTAGCGGATTGCTTCATCGTATTGCTTGAGAGCGCTGTATGAACAGGCAAGATCGTTGAGGGCCTCGACGTAACGGGGGTCTGCCGCAATGGCTTTCCGGTAAAAGGGGATCGCTTCTTCGTGTTTTCCTTGTTTGGTGTAGACAACCCCCGCGTTATGATAAGCAAATGCATAGTCCGGTTTGGCTGCGTTGGCTTTCGCGTAGGCGTCGAGCGCTTCCCGGTAACGTCCGAGCTTGCTGTAGGCATTACCGAGCTCGTTGTAGGCGAGGTGGTAGGACGGGTTGATCTCAACGGCTCTCTGAAACGCCTCGATCGCTAGGGGCGTCTTACCGAGATGGTCATAGCAAACCCCCAGGTTATAAGAGGACCGGAAGTCGGCCGTGTCCGCCTCCAATGCTTTGAGGTAATGGGTGACAGCCTTTTCGTACTGTTGCCGATGCAGGGCTTCGTTGCCCAGGGCGGCCGGGTCGCCGGTCTTGGCGGTTGCGGAAGCTCCGCCCTGAATCAGACTCAGCGCGTTCCGCTGTTTTGCTTCGATCTGCCGGATCAGCTCCCGCACGGTTTCCGCGTCCGCTGCCGTGGGGGCCAGCTGCAGGTAGCGGTTGAAGGATTGGATAGCTGCCTTGAACTCTCCGGCGGCGTTTTGCGCGACCCCAAGGTAGTAGTAGACTTCGGGCCACTCTGGGGAGAGGTCGCGCGCCTTTTCAAACTTCCGTAAAGCCAGTTGGAAGCTCACCTCGGAGGAGGCGCTTTCCAAAATGGATTGGCCTTCGGCCAGGAGTTGGCGGGCCTCCGGCGAGGGTGTCCCGGCGGCAAGCACCAAACCGACGCTGGTGAGCACCAGGAAAATGACGATGATGACAATCGAAGCGGACTTGAGCCTGGGGGAAAGATATCTTTTCATTGGAATCCTCACAAATAGTTATTTTGCCGACCCCGACAGGGGGAGGGCGCGGAACGCGTCGATCCCCTCGACCTTAACCACGGCCAGTGAATTCCTGAGGAAGACGTACAAAGCGCCACCCGCGATTCGGATCGATACGTTGGGAGCTTTGATGAACTCCACCTTACCGTTCGGACCAGCATAGCCGACGCCGGAGGGAGTCGCATAGAACAACCCGTGGGCGCGGGAAAAAGCAAGCCCGGTGATTTCCTCGCGGGGGTGAAGGAACATGGGTTCCAGGGCATCTCTGCCTGCCGTCACCTTGAAGACAAGTCGTCCTGTCGCGATGACCGTCTCGTCCCCGTCGCCCGCCACTGCCGACACCTTCTCGGTGGACACGTAGATCTTCCGGATCGTACGAACAACCATTCTGGCATCGCGGCCTGGAACAGCCGGCTCCGGGCGCACTAGGTGGACTTCTTCCTTCCCGCTTTCCCTCCCTGTCCCAGAAAGGTAAAGGGCACCTTTTTCCCCCGCGGAGAGCCGGCAATCGTTGACGGGAAGGAGGAATATCGGTTGGACAGAGACCGTGGCCACCTTGCCGTCCGCCGCTGATAAACCAACCGCGGGGACGAATCCAAGGTCGGTCCGTCCAGAGATAAGGAGCGCGCCACCGGTCAAAACGGCGATATCGGTAAATGTCCTGTCCGTGCGGAAGAGGTAACCCCTGGAAAAATTGATCACGGTGTCGCCGTCGTGGCCGAACCAGACAACATCGCCCGGCCCCACGGCAAATGCCACGTCGGTCCACGCCATTTTTCCGCGAGATTTTTCGTCCGGCGGCGGGACGATGAGGCGAACAGTGATGTGGGAACTGGCCGGGAGCGCAATCGAGAAATCCTGAAGGAAACCCGCGTCAGCGGGAGGAGCCCCCGCTGACACCGAGACAGCGGTGAGCAGAAGGACGGTTACGACAAGAGGGGCGCTTATCTTCATCGGCTATAACCCTATCCACTCGAAAACGCACCTCTGGCCCGTCGTCGCATCGCGCTTCATATCATCCCAAGACTGGTCGACGCCGCCGGGCGGAAGCGTCCCAGGAACTACCTTTTCTATTTCCGTCACGAACCTGTCCCATGATTTCCGGAAGACGGCGGTGTAGACTTCTCCCACGCCCTGGGCCGTTCCAACACTAAAGGCAGCACCAGGGATCTTGCCCAGCAACCAGTTGATGGCCGGGGGAGCGGCTGCTTCCTTGTTGCCCTGGGCAAAGGCCATCGCAACACCGCCGACAGCGTAAGCGTCCCCGAACGAGACCGCCCGTTCCCCCAGGTTATTAACCACGTACTCTTCCGCTCCCTGCTCGATCGCGGTCCCGATCCCGTAGCTTAGCGACGCCTGGGTCATGTCGAGCATGAGAAGATCGCGGCCGTTTGTCCCTGTCCGCGTCACATCCTCGCGTGCCTGGACGATCCTGTCAAACGTACCGTCCACCGAGCCGGATCCCTCGCAGTGCATCCGTAGCCGCAGCGCCTCCCTGTCTTCCGCGGTCAGTCCGGGGACCCCGATCGCCCGTTTCCACAAGCTGTTCCTCTTCTTTTCCAGTTCCCTGAGTTCCGCCGCTTCGGCGGGACTCAGGGAATGTTTTCGCATCAATTCGTCAATTCGCACCTGCCACTTCCGGGCCAACTTCCACTCCTCTTCCGTGGTCGCGTTTGATTTCCTCAACAGCGTGGGAATGGTGCCATTCCCGATATAGACGCCGTCCGCAGGCCCCTGCCCCGCTAAGGGAAGTTGTGCTCCGGCTCCGTCGGCCGGTCTGTTTCCTAGGAGACTGAGCGCTCCGGCCTGGGCGGTGGCGAACGCCTCATCACGCCGCTTCTGCTCGGCAATGCGCCGTTCCTTCTCCTCCTCATCCCACTTTCTCTGCAGCGCCTCCCTCTGCGCCTCGCCCGACGGTCCGGGATCTGCTTGGAGCCCCCTCATTAGGGCGTTGAGGAAAGACGACACCACCGTGGCCGCCAATTGCTGTTCAAAAGAGCCGCCGGAAGGCGCGGAACCGGTATCGGAGTCGCACTCGCACCGGGTCTCTGACAATCTGAAATCGTAACGGTATACCGGGTCGGAACGCATTGCGTCAAGGGCGGCCTGGCACTGTTCCATCGTTGCAAAGTTCCCACCGCGCTGCGGTAGCCTGATTCCCGACGCTCTATAATACGTTCTCCGGAAATCTTCCGAATATACCGCCCAGCAGCCGGACCAGGCCGGCCCGGAAGCGAAAACGAGGAATAGAATCATCACCAGGAACATGAATTTTATACGAATCATCGAGTGGAATACCCCTTTCGTGACACCCCGTGTCTTCCGGATGTCCGGATTTTTTCCTATTATGGGAAGCTTGTTTGATAAGTTTATGTTTTTTGGAAGTACTCAGGTTATCAGGTTCGCAGTCCGGGATTGGGTACATTGCGCTTTTTATCTGGGGTTAATGTGCCGGTTACGTGCCTAATACATTTAAACCGTTCACTCTTTACCGCTCGTTAACCTTGAACCGTTAACCTTGGAACTTTGAACCTGAGTAGTCACCGTTTTTTACGTTTTTTATGAATCATTATAGGGACGATATCGCTTTGTGGGGCGTTGACGGGAGGTTGTTTCTTCCGTTGCATAACACCCATCCGCCTTCTATCCAATCGCTTGTGCAATACTGAGGGAGTTTACTCCTTTTACACTCTTTTCCAAATCAAAAGAAAAGCAATGTAAGAAACAACGTTCCTCTTGCTCCCTCTCTGTACGTCGCCCCGCACTTTTGGATTAGACTTCCTTCAGACCCCACCTCACGATGACGCCCTTGTCCTTCTACTAGCCTTCGGCTCCGCTAAAACCTGGCTCGGGGACTTTCACCCTGATAGTCCTATGCCATGCCCAGCACACGCTGCGGTTAACCAGCGCGCGGTTAGCGTGTCCGGTTGAACCGCTGGTTAGCCGTTTTTTTCTCGGAAACCGTGCTGCCTCTCCCCCTTCAGCCGGAACACCGCTTCAATGTTTCCTTTAATTATTGTCTCGAGGCGTTGGAAGCATTCCCTATATGCCGCAATACCTCGGCCATAGGGGTCTGCAACGTCGCCGGAGGAGCCGAAAAACGCAGAAGAGAGATGCGCTTTGCCCCGAAACTGCGCGGGTATCCCCGAAAGAAGTTTTTCGTCCATTGGCAGAATCACATCAGCACGCGCAAGTAACGGGAAAGTCGCCCGGACTGTCCTGTGCTTGGCAGCATCGAGGCCGAGGCGCTCCTTGATCACCTGCTGCGCTTCTGGAGTTATAAAGGCTTTCGTTTGCTCGATAAGCCCCGCAGACATGGGGACGATAGTGCGATCCTGCCCACCGAGATGCTGCCTTGTGATCACGTTAGCCATGGCGCATCGACAGGTTCCTCCCGTACTTACATAGAGAACAAGGACATCGTCCTTTTCTATTCTGACGTCGAAATTGTCCGTAAGACTTGAGAATACAAACTCACTCAGGAATCGAGGAATATCCTGCTCAAGCTGTTCATACCCATCGGAGTTATCTTCATAAATGAGACAACGATAGACGCGAAGGTCAAACGGGATGTCCGCCTCACGTTGTGTGAGGATGATCACGTTCTTCCTCAGGGCATGGGCAAGCCCTAGTTCGTACATTACGTTGGGATTCCGTCCAGTAATATCAGCTATGATCACGTTGCTTTCAGTAACACCCCGCCAGATATCCGCGAGAATGTTGCTTCCATATAGGTCGTCCGCCCGAATAGCCTTCATTCCGAAACGCTCGACAATCCTTTTGACGTGCTTTTGCCATATTCTGTCTGACCAAGACTCACCAAACGGCATTAATACGAAGCACTGGTCCTCCTTGACCGTCACGGGTTGCACCTCTTGATTGCCTTGGACGATCACTTCTGCCCTGCTCCTTTCACGTGCAGTTTGAACGGCTAACATTATATATTATATCGACTCTATTTTTTTTCATCGGGATCTGCATGTGAAGATAATCATATAAGAATTTGCTGAATAAGACAATAAGATAACATCTATTTAAATATTCGGTGGATAGGGTTGATAGGACAAAAAACAACATCGGCTTCTCAATCGAGAAAAGTCTACTTTTTGTTGAAAATATCAATATTATGTCGGCTCGACATAAGTACGGCAATTTATTATCTGGAAGCGCAGTGGCCTGCGCCCGGTCCCTTATGTAGATTATTTTAATGTCATTTTATTGTACTATACAGAGTATGGTGTTATTGTGGATTAAAGCATGCATAATATTCGATGCCTTGTAATCGGCATGCTCAGGCGATCATATAGATAGAGATAATCATGCCTACCATGATTTCACATACGGTTGTTGCGGTTGCGGCTGGAAAGGCATTCGCACCAACAGATGTCCCCGATCATTTCTGGTTACTTTCAATAGCCTGTTCGCTTATTCCTGATGCCGACGTTATTGGATTTCCCTTTGGTGTCCCCTACAACCATTTTTTCGGGCACAGAGGTTTTTTCCATTCACCGTTTTTTAGTTTATTATTGAGCATCTTCATCGTTAGTGTCTTCTTCCCTGGCGTAGGGATATTTTCTAAACAATGGTTCTTCTATTTTGTTTTCTTTTTCCTGTTATCAGCCAGTCACGGCGTCCTGGACGCTTTCACTAACGGTGGTCTGGGGGTTGCCCTATTATCGCCTTTCGATAATACGAGATATTTTTTCCCATGGACACCGATCACGGTCTCCCCAATTGGTATAAAAGCCTTCTTCAGTAAATGGGGCCTGGCAGTCATTAGAAGTGAGCTGTTATGGATTTGGCTGCCTTCATTGTTAACCGTTATTATTTCAAAGCTCATTCGTGCCGGGGCAGCAAGGTATTAGACCGTGTTATAAGGCGGTACATATCTCGTGTGTGAGTGATCCAACCAAGGGTATGATGTCTGCTATTCAGCGAAGCAATTGAAATAACCAAAAAATTAGGATATAGAAAGCATACCTACAACGCATCTCGATAACTGGAACTAACCTCAAGATGTTATGTTTTTTATAGAAGGGACCCGTAAACATGACCACTATTGATGCCAAGCCTACACCCAACTTTATCCGTAATATCATCGAAGAAGACCTGAAGGCCAACAAGAACCAGGGCCGGGTCATCACCCGATTCCCACCGGAGCCGAACGGCTATCTGCATATCGGGCATGCCAAATCTATCTGCCTCAATTTCGGTCTGGCCGCCGAATACAAAGGCCTTTGCAATCTGCGCTTCGATGACACCAATCCCGCCAAGGAGGAAGTCGAATACGTAGAATCGATCAAGGCAGACGTCCGGTGGCTGGGGTTTGATTGGGCTGACCGGCTGTTCTACGC
>QYQD01000174.1 GCA_007280345.1 Deltaproteobacteria bacterium
ACCGGACAGTGCTGGTCAAAAGGGCGATTTCTTCCATTACTGCATCTTCGGCCACTATGACCCGCTCCTCAAGATACTTCCAAACGCAATCCAGAACCTGGGGGAAAAGGATATGCCGGGCGCTCCAATCATCCCTCTTGTCCTTGAGGCGGTGTGTCAGGGCGGCGGCAATCTCATAGACCGTGGCCTGGAGCCGTTTTTCCCGATGGAAGGGGTTGCGGTCATGGAGCACCTCTCGCCCCGGCCCCAGGCGGTCAGGGCGGCCAATGCGATACCCCACGGCGGGCTTGGCAATGACCTCTGTGGGTTCGCTTACGGGGTCTATCATCAGGAAAGGGAGGCCCTCCAGGTTCACCCGAATTTTCTGGCGCACATCGAAAATGTAGCCCTCCACCCTGGGGAAGGTGACTTCCAAATGGAGGCGCTCCGGCAAGGCTCGAATTAAGGTGGAGATTTTATCCCCGCCGGTCGTCTTCGTTGACTTTTTCTTGACCGGGATGACCTCAAAAGGCACCCCATACACATCAACATATTCCGGTTCGCTGAAATCATCATAGTTCATCCGCCTCAGACCCCGCCCCACCACCTGCTCACAAAGAAGTTGGGAAGAGAAGGCCCGGAGTCCCAAGATTTGCTTCACATTGGGGGCGTCCCAGCCTTCGGAGAGCATCCCTACGGAGACAACACACCGCAGGTCTTTCCCCGGCGGGTCCCCTATGCCCTCCCATTGGGTCTTGCCCACGGTATCCACCTTGCGGCGTAGGCGTTCGGCGGTCTGCTGCTTAGTTTCCCCCTCTCCGGCGCTCTCAGCCTCGTTCAGGAGCTTCGTGTCAATGCGCATGGTGCGCTCTTCTGCGTCGGTATTTTCCAACTCCGGCATGATGTGCCCACGGGCCACGTGCTCAAAAACCAGCTTGGAGAGGTCCGTGTTGTCGCATACTGCAATGAGGGCCGGGGGCACCGGGGAGCCGCCCTCCTGCCAATCCTCAAAAGTCCTCTTCCATTCTGAGGCCAGCATGGCCAGGGCACCTTCCGCCTCCCGGAGAACCGATTCCGGTTTGGCCCGGCGGCGGGCCGTCTGCCGTTCGGAAGTGGGCAACTTTTGATTGATATACTCCCAGAGCCGGAAGTATTGGGGGATAATGGCCCCGGTGTTATCATCCACGGGCACACGGGGAATTTTCACGATACCCGCCTCAATAGCATCCACCAGGCCGAAATCGGAGCTTACCCAGGGGAAGGGCCGCCCCTCCTCATGGCCGCTCCCCTTGAGATAAAAAGGCGTGGCGGAAAAGTCGGCAAAGAAGTTGACACCCCGGACCGCATGAATCCGGTCAAGGCCCTGCACCCAAACCGTGGCCTCCCGGAACTCTTCCAGGAGCCGGTCTCGCTCTTCTTTGGGCAACTGTTTCAGTTCCTCCGGCGTGAGAGCCTGGCCGGGCCGGTAAGCGTGGTGGGCCTCGTCATTAATTACCAGGAGGTTCTGTTTGGTGCCCAATTCCTTGAGAACCCGGCGGCAAAAAGCCCGGTCGCTTTCCGGCCCCCGTTGCACCACGCTCCGGGAGCGGGAATCATCCTGGGGGGAGAACCTGTGCCAGTTTGTGATGAAATAGCGCCCCTGGGTTAAACCCTCCTTGAACCCCGGCGGCAACAAATCGAACTTGTCATAATAATTGTCGGCCCGCTCGGGCTTAAGCACCTGGAGGCGTTCCCGGACGGTGAGGTTAGGGCAGAGCATTAACACGGTGTCGGAAAACTTGCGGTCCTTGGGATTGGCGATTTTATTGAGCACCTGCCAGGCTATCACCATGGCCATGACCACCGTCTTACCGCTCCCCGTGGCCATTTTCGTGGCATAGCGGGTTAAACCCCGGTAACCCCTGGCTTGGCTCTCCGGGTCATTGGGTTCATCTTTAGGGACGCTGAGGCCCTGCTTGTCCGCCGCCGGGGCCTCTACCAAATAGATGAGGGTCTCCGCCGCTTCCATTTGACAGAAGAAGAGGCCCCGCTCCCGGTCCGGGGCCTGCCAATGCCGCAAGAATTGCCGGGTGAGGGCCGTGGCCCCCGGATACCCCTTCCCCCGCCAAACTTTCACCCGCTCCCTCAGGTCGTTTACCGTCTCCAGGGGCACGAACTCCTCTTCCAGGAGGGAGAGTTGCGGCCCACGGGTTCGGGTCTTGAGGAAATAGCCCGCCGCTCGGCGTCCTTCCATGAGGACCGGCTGGCCCTCCTGGTAATGCCAGTAGCGGGTCGGCTCCGCAAAGGGTGTGTTGACTATGGGGTTATCTACTACCAGGGCCACAACTTCTACCTCATTAAAAGGAGGGATGATAACGGCAAGGACACGATGCGCGGGTCAGTCACCGGCGACTTATCCACCAGGGTAATAAGAACACCAAAGGGTGCGTTATAATGCGTCTTCTCAATAAAGGCCCGCAACCCCAAGGTATCCCTGTGGCCGTCAATCTGACGTCGGAATTTCACCTCCAACGGTATACGATATTCCCCCACCGTAATGACAAAATCCACCTCCGGCTCCGCCCCTCGTTCCGGGAACCACGCCAGACTAAGGTTCGGAATACTCCCTAAAAAATATCCCGCAATACTTTCCGCCATGCGTCCGGCCAGGTCGCTTAAGTGCGGTGCCCGGCGTAAACCATCGGCGGTTATGGGGATAGTCTCCTGAAGCCAACTGGCCCGTAGGGAATGGTCGCATAAGCAGAGCTTGGGCTGTCCCTTGGAACGTTTCAAACGAAGCTCCAATGGGCGCACCATGCGAATTAAAAGAGTGTCGTTCAGGAACCGAAGATAGGCCAACACTCTTTGCCAGCCGATATTAGCAGACAGGGCCGACCGTAATTCATTAATGAATACCGATTGACCGGGGGCCTGCCCGGCATAGCGGCAACACAGCCGGAAGAGTTCTTCCAGCAAATTTTCATCCCGCTTGCGGCCCCGGTCTCCCAGCCTCAGGTCATGTTGAATCACCCTCCTGATTACCGTCTCGTTAAGTTGGTCAGCTATCTCCTCCCAAGGGCGCTCGGCACGGGCTTGGGCGATGGGGTAGCCGCCTCGCTCCGAAAATGCCGCCATGGCTTGGTCCCGCAATTCCTTATAGTGCCGCCCATGCTTGGCTAACTTCTTCCAGAACTCCAACTCTTTCAGTTCTTTTATGCCATTGTAAGGCAAAAGAGGCGGCAACTCCCCCCACCCCCGAAGGGCCGCCACTTCCCGCAATAACAGGGTGCCCAACTCCAGGGTTGAGATGCGCCCGGCCAGGCTGTCTCTCCCGTATTCGATTCTGAGCGCCGAGCTTCCGGTTAAAAGCACCCTCACCGCATGATGGTCTACTAAAGCCTTTATCTGCGGTGCCCAATCTGGAAGGTTCTGCACCTCATCAAAAAAGAGAAAAACCGGCTCTCCCCGGCGTGCCCACTCATTAAACGGGCCGCCCAATACCCGGTCCTCAAACCATCGGCACAGGCTGAGAATGGGGTCTACCAGCCCTTTAAGTGTCGGTAGTTCATCGAATTGCACCCGAAAAATACGGCCGGGGGGCACCTGCTCCTGGTGGAGCAGATGGTCAATGATGTGCTCTTGGAGGGTAGTCTTGCCCACCTGCCGGGGTCCCCGTAACACCGTCACGGGAGCCAGTCCGCCTTTAACACGTTGCAAGGTCGACTCAAAAAGCGAACGCTTAAAATCAGGGAGCGGGCGCATGGGCTTGCCCTGCCACCAGGGGTTGGTCTCCACCAGGAACGATTCCAACTCCCTCGGAAGGCTGGCTCCAAAAAGCGTTTTATCCAACTCCACCTTGCCTCCCATAGCTCACCTCTCCCGGTAGACCGTTCCGTCCAGGGGCAACACCCTCACCACCTCGTTCCCCCGGAAGTCTATCACCTTGACGGCCAGGCGCTGGTGCTTGCCCGGCTTGAAGGGGAAGGAGACGGTGCCCCGCATGTGCTCAAAGGCTTCCGGGTCTATCCGGGCCTTCAAGGCCCGCTCCAGCTTCTTCCAGGCGTCGGCGTCGCCGGGGAAGAACGCCTGGCAGATATGGAAGGTTTGGCCGTCATAGTCGGTATCCAGGAACCAGGCCGCCGCCTGATTGCCCCTGGCATGGTGCGTCTCGCCCGTCAGGGGGTCGTAAATATCCACCCCCTGGAGTTCCACGGTGTAGGTGCCGTCCTTGTGCTTCACCGGCTTCACGTCCGGCTGGCCGAAAACCGTGAAAATTTGACTGGCCCGGTTCGTTTTGAGCAAGTCCCCCACCAGCACGTCCGGGGCGATATGGGCGAAATGCACCTCCATTCCGGCCACTGGCGCTCTCTGAATGAAGGCTTGGGCTTCCGGGTCGAAACTGAACCCGGCGAAAATGAGCATCCCGTAGCCGTTCATCTTGGCAGTGGGGATGGCCTCTTGCACCTGGAAGGCGGCGAGAGGGCCATATTGAGGGCCGAAGCTCAGGGCCACCCGCACGTTCTGGCCGTTCTGGCCCGCCTCTCCTTCGCCGTGGAGCAGCCCCAGGGAGAGCCTTCTCAGGTTCTGAAGCGCCAACTTCTTGCCGCCGGGGAAGAGCACCCCTCCCTGGCTCTGGAGGAGGCCCAGCATGTCGGCCAGGAAGTCCCCGCCCCGGTCGTTCAGCCGTGCCCTGGCCTCTTCCTCTTCAAACTGAGGGATAGGGGCCTCAGCCGGGTCGGTTACCATGGGGGCCGGAATTGCCTCCACGGTGAACGGCCCGGAGACCCGCACCACCCCGGAGCGCTTTTTGGGGCGGTCATAAAGGGTTTCCGGTTTGGCATTGCGGGCAATGCTCTCGTCTATCTCCCGGCGCTTGTCCTGCTTGAGGCTCCAAAAGCGGGCGTGGGCCTCCCCGGCCTCCTGGGGCCACTCCTCCTCCGCCTCCCTGGGGACCTCCCACTCCCGCCACTCCCGGCCCAAGGCCCGGTTGAGGTCGCCCAGGGCCGCCTCAATTTGGGGATTGAAGCGCTCGGCCAGGGCATCGATTTCCAGGTTCTTAGCGATGCTCTCCAGGGTAATATGAGGCGATTCCTCATAATCGAAGCCCCCTGCCGGGCCGCTCTCCGGGTTTTTCAGTTCATAGTAGTCATACCGGGCGGTGAGGAGGCGTTGCCGGGCAATGGCCAGCGCTACACGAGAGGTGTCGCAGGTAATCCAGCGTCGCCCCCCCTTCTCGGCGCAAAAGGCGGTAGTGCCCGAGCCGGAGGTGGGGTCCAGTACCAGGTCGCCGGGGTCTGTGGTCATGAGGATGCAGCGGTCAATAATTTTGGGATTAGTTTCCACTGCATATTTTTTGGTCTCCGTGAATCCACCTCCTGTGTCCCCCCATGAGTTCTCCAATCCTATATATTGAAAATCTTCATGAAACATTCTTAAATAAGGTTTCTTACCAAGTTTGAATAGTCGGTTAGCCTTAATAAGATTATTCATGCCTTTTACATTTGTGCGCCAACTTTTTCGACTTCGAGGCATAAATGTTTCGCCCTCAAATTCAACAGGAAATACACATGATTCAGTATATCCTGATGATACGAGGTCTGACCTTTTAAATATCTTGTTCGGGAATTTAATCATACTGGTATTTAATTTTTCCTCTTCTGTCATTCCTCTAAAAGTTCCGTCATCAAGTTCGACATATACAAACTCTGTATTTCCTTGCAATGTTTTGGGTATATAAAGAGGCCTATATTTAATCTGGCCTTTATCTTTTGCATACCAAAGCAAGTAATCATAAACTTTTGCAATATCGGCAGAACCTAATGGGGTCATGCTCTTAAAATTAATCATAGCTACAAAATTTTCTGACCCAAATATTTCGGACATTAGGCACCGGACATTATGAACATTTTCATCGCCAATCTGCACGAATATACTTCCACTATCTGATAAGAGTTCTCGGCTCAGTAACAAACGGTCACGCAAATAGGTTAAATAAGAATGAATACCCAACTTCCAGGTGTCCCGGTAGGCCTTAATCTGCTCCGCCTCATGAGTCAGGTCGGCGTCCTGGTCTTTCACGTCTCGGCGGTCGATGCGGGACTGGAAGTTGGAGGCATAGCTGATGCCATAGGGCGGGTCAACAAAAATCATTTGAACTTTGCCCGCCAGGCTCTCTTTCACCAGGAGGGAGTTCATCACCAGGAGGGAGTCCCCCAGGATGAGGCGGTTGGCCCAGTTGACCTCGTGGCGATAAAACTCTATCTGCTCGTGGGGCTTAAGCTCCGTTTCCCCGAAGAGCTTGAGTTGCGGCTCCGGCTTCCTGGCGGCCTCTAATATAGCTCTGGTGGAGAGACGCTCGTGAATATGGAGGGATACCAAATCCACTTCAAAGGAGGTGTGCTCCGCCTTCCCGGCCCAAGCAAGGTAGGCGTCCTGGCGATTTTTCAGTTCCTGGAGGACCACTCTGGCCTCCTCCAGGCTTCCGGCCTCCAGCCCCCGGTCAATGAGGGCCTCTATCTTGGCCCTCTGGGAGTCGAACTGGAGGGCCGGGTCCAGGTGGGGGTCATAGGCGTAGTGCTTCGTCTGGCGCTCCCTGGCAACCTCATAGGTGGTGGCCAGGCCCGCCGGGGGGTTGTTCTTCCGCTTGGCCTCCTCAAAGCGGAAATCCCTGACACCGTTCGGGTCCCCCCCCTGTCTTCTTCTCTGCCGGGTCATGGCCCTACCCCCTTTGTCGAGCGGTAAAAGCCCTATTTTTCACCTTATGGAACCATCTTAGCACTTTCTCATAGGTTTTTAAAACGCAAAAATCCTTAACAAATCCCATCCATCGGAGTACCCGAAAATTTATTATGCCCTGAGAACGGGGACGCCGTGGCGGTTTCCAGGAAATTTTTCAAGATTCACCAAAAATCTTATTCCACAGGCTAGGAAAAATGGTTAAGATTTTTTGGAGATTTTAGGCCGACAAATTACATGGCGGGAACGATTTTTGAGAAGTCGCTTGCGGGAAGGGTTGAGGCAAACCAGAATAATTAACCGATAGCAGGTTGAGACAAATGAGACCGGAATCATAGAGTATCTCATTGAAATAAATAGAATATACTGCTTGCAGGCGAAAATGCGGAATAGGTGGCAATTGGGTTCAATTTGCATAAATGGAGCGGGGAAGGAATGTAAAAAAGTGTGGAAAACTCAATAAATATAAAAT
>QYQD01000062.1 GCA_007280345.1 Deltaproteobacteria bacterium
ATCCTTGGTCCCGGTTATGTTCCCTTGGGTGTCGGATGAGAAGCGTAGGGAATTAAAACCGTCTCCCAAATAGAATTTGGTGCCCCCATTCGCATTGATTTTGCCAAGTAAGGTATCGTCTTGATAAACATTAAAAGTAATTGTTCCTTTATTATTGACTTCCGCCAAAGGAACTCCCATAGGGAGCATGGGTTGGGGTATGTAAAGATTGGTTCCTCTGTCCGTCTTTTGGGAAATCAAGTTGCCGTTGCCGTCCCACTCATTGCGGTCAGTCCCCTCAGGGCCTTTAGTATAAGTGGGCAAACCGCGGCCGTCGTAAGTGAAACTGGTTTTGGGGCTGTGCCACCGGGCAGTCATTTGACCATTGTCATTCCACTGGTAACGGGTGTTCCCGGCCTGGACTGGGCGGCCAAACTTATCGTAGGTATAGCGGGTGACACCGCTGGCGTCTTCTTTGAGGGTGCGGTTGCCCATGACATCATAGTCATAGCGCACCTTGCCGCCCTCGGGCAGGTGCAGTTCCTTTACATAGCCCCGGGTGTCCCAGACATAGCCGGTAGTCGTGGTACCCTGAGGCGTGGTCTCCTGCGTCTGGCTGATCTTCCCGGCAGCATTATAGTTATATTTATAGTGGGCGATGAGGTCCCCGGTCTTAGTTTCATGGCGCAGAGAGATCAACCTGCCGTCAGGTCCAAAGGTGTTGGTGGTGATGATGCCGTTGGGCAGGCGCCGCTGCACCTGGCCTTTGCTGGGATCATAGGAGTAGGTTATTTTGCCCTGCCAGGTCTGGATGGCCACCAGGCGCCGCAAAAAATCATAGGAGTAAGAGACTTCGTGGTCCAGCCAGCGGCGCTGGAGAGCGGCGCTTTCCGCCCGCACGTCCTGCCAGAGTTTCTGAAAGAGGGCTTCTCTTTCCCCCCATTTGGTCACCTTGGCCGGATTTGTCCCCTGTAATTTCTTGATAGTTCCCTGGTATTTCTGTTCTTTGCCTAACTCCGAGAGATTGATGATGACTTCGTAGGTGAGGTTGCCCTGGGAATCATAGTCATAAGCTATCAATTTGGCGGGGTTGTATTGCCACAGGACTCCGACCAGGTGGTTGAAGGCATCGTAGTAGTATTCCGTAGTGCCGTGGTTGTCCTTCATCCAGAGGCGCTGGCCGTCAGCATCATGGCCATATTTCACGAAGCCGCCGGGATAGTTAATCTCCACCGGCAAGCCATCCTGATTATAGTTAAAGGTGGTCTTGCCGCCGTCCGGGGCGATCTTTTGTGCTAATCTGCCATCCTTGTCGAACTTGTACTGTTCCGTCAATTCCTCCCGGGGCTGGCGCGCACATCCCGGAAACATGAGAGAAATGGCCAGAAGCACGCAGATGATGGAATGCCATCTATGCTTTCGTACCATGATAATCACCTTCGGGGTTAAGGTTTGGCAGAGGAGAGTCGCAGCGCGGTTTTGATATCCTCTCATGTGCTTCCGCTCATATGTCACATGAATGTGAAGATATAAACAGCTTTCTTGAGGTTAATTGCGTTTCCTATTAGGAAGTCTGGCTCCGTCGATAATTACTTCTTTTAATTGTTCTTCAGTTATGTCTGACTCCATTAAATCTGAGCCCTCACCATTGGAAAAACTCAAACGTGTGAGTCAATCTTGGGAAAGGAGGTCGGGGCCGCAAGCCGCGGCCCTTTCCCTGGAAATTTCAAGATAGTATAGGCAAAGCCCTGTGCGAGGGGGCTGCCCGATTATTGATAGTAGAGCCAAACCCAAAAGATAATGAGAAAAATGGTCACAAACCCGATGGTAAAGGAGTTGAGCCATTTGAAAAAAAAGCTGACGCGCTCCGCCCATTTGACTTCGTTCTCAGTGACCCTCTCTTTTTTTTCCATGACTCCTCCTCAGGCCGGTTTTTCGGAGAGATACTTGTTTCTCAAGGCGGCGAGTCTTTCCCTCTCCTCCTGCAGTTTTTTCACCATATTTTCGGGAGGCTCGTTTTGCCGGACCAGCTCCAATTCCATGCGCTGGAGATGATCGTTCACCATTTCCACACATCCTTCATTCCTTATTTGAGCCATGATCCTGACCACTTCCCCCTTGATCACGGCAAAGGAATAGGGATCCCGGGCCAGGGAAGCAGCCCCGGAATCATTGGCGAGCAGGGTGGCGTCGGTGCCATCCTTAACCTTAAACCGGAGGAACAAGGCATTGCGCTCGATCCTGAACATATTCAGGGTCAAGCCCCGGTCCTGGGCGTTCATGATGATTTGGGACTCTTGCCACTGGCCCTGGAGATCCTGGTAGAATATAAGGTTTCCAATGATCCCCAACATATCTTCCGCCTCTTTGCGCCGTTTGCCCAGGAGGGGATCAAAGGCCAGTTCCCCTAATTTATGGGTAAAGAGGCCGTATTTCTCAGTCTGGGCAAGTCTCTTATATTTTTGTTGAAAGAGGTCGGCCGTGGCAAAATTCTCATTTTTGTATAGCAAACCTTTTTCCTGGTAGAAGATCAGTAGATGATCCAACAAAGGGCTCTCGGTGGGGGTGCCGAAGTTGACCCGGTTCTGGGAAGTGGGATTATTCAGGACCTGGTCGTGCAATCTCTTGAGGTTGGGGGCCCCAGGGTCGTCGTTGCCTATCATAAAATGAGGGTTATCCACATTTACCGTGGCGCCGCCCCATTCCAGGAGGGGTTCGGCCCGCCGAGCAAAGCGGCGGAGGATCTCGGCGTCCTCCCGATCCGTCAATCTTTTGGCAATATTAAATCTCCCGATGAGGTCCAATGCCCGGAGGCGAAGGTCGTTGATCATGGCTTCGGTAAGTTTGTCCCTGGTCTTGATAAAATCATAGAGAGGCAAAACTATCTGTTGAGACCCCTCGCGGACGCTCATCATTTTCCGGATCACCGCGTCCTTCTGGTCCCGGTAAAGGTTATACAGTCTGGAGCGCAGATTTCTGATGTCGTCCTCAATGGAATTATCCATGCTTTCATAGATAACCTGCATGTTTTGCGGCACCACCACCGTCTCGGAGAGATTCTGGATGGTTTCCTCCATTTTGCCGATGGCCTTGCCCAGGATATTCTTCAAATCATCCATTTCCTGCCGCAAGGTTTGTATTCTTTCCTCCGGCGCGGGTTGTATTTCCACCCCTAAATATTTCCTGATCTCCTCCAGGATGGGGCGGGCCTGGAAATTGCGGACGTGCATTAGGCATTCGAGGAAATAGTCCTGGCAGTCGCTGAGGAAGTCCTCCTTCTTCTGCATAGCCACAATTTTGTTGCGAAACACGAACCGGGCCCAGTGATCCACCTTGAGGGCCTCGTTCTCGGCTTGGTCCACCATGCTGAATTCCGGGCGGGGATATTTGGCAGGCAGCCGATCTATGGTGTCTTTTATTTCCAGGTCCAATCTCTTGAGAAAATATCCCGCGTAGGCCAGATTGGAGGTGGTATTAACCACCCGGAGAAACTGCTCCCTCAGGGCTTCTTTCAAGGCCCGTTTAAAATCCAAGAGCCGGTCTTCCCGAGTGATCTCCTTGTCATGTTCTTGCCCCTCCCCTAGTTTCTCCAGTTCCCGTCTCAGTTCACGCACCATGTCGGGATTAGATTTCCCCATAAGGAGGGCGTGGTTTTTATCGAACCAGTCTCTAATTTCATTTTCGATGGATCCCTGAGGTTTCTTGGTGAGGGTTGGCAGGGTGCTCCTCAAGATTTCCTGCCAGGCCAGAGGGACTTCTTCCTTTTCAATGCGCTGCTGCGCCTCTGTGCTGACCACACCCTGCCATTCCTGGCAGATCTGTTTGGCCACATGGCAGGAGCCGGCTTCGGCAATGCGGTACTTGGGATACCACACCGCGCAGAGGCCGCAGGCGGCAAAAATCGGCATATCTTCAGAGGTGCTTTTACTGGCGCTACCTTCCGGGGTTTCACTGTAGGGTTTGTTGACCTTCGGATGCCCGGCAAAATTGATGATGATCTTCTGCTTTTCGCTGAACAGGTCCGAGACGGTCTCGGAAAACAAGACCATGGCGGCCGTGTGGTTCAAGGCCCCGAGATCCGGGGCCGGGATTGAGCCCGGCAGCCGCAGATTTACATGGTTCCCGGAGCAGGACAGGATGTAAACATAATCAAAGGGCGGATTCGAATTACTCACCTTCTGGCTTTCGGGCCAAACCGCCTGGTATTGCGAGACAGGATGGGAGTAGTAATCCAACTCCATGAGAGAGGCCCAGCAGTTGGCGGCCCGCTTGTCGTCCAGTTCATGACGCGGATTGCTCAATATATTGTGATCCAGAATGGTGAAGATGCCTTTGAGTCTGGGGGTTACTTCATCTTTTTTCTTTTTAACTCCGAATTTTTCCCGGATCATGTAGGCCACATCGATGAACATGCCGCCGCAGGTCCCCCCACAGAGGGTCCCGAAAATATAGAAATTGGTATTATCCCCCATCAACTTCTCATCAGGTTTGATATCCCTATTTACTTTCCTATAAAAATCCTGGAGAAATCTCAGGGTGTTTGTCTTGTTAATATCTGCATTGGCCTTTTGATAAGCATCATTGATCACCTGGGCGCAGGTGTCCCAGTTGGCCCACAGGCACAGGCGGCCGGCCATGCGGATATGACCGGCGCCGGCAGTGAAGGCGCCGTCGGGGTGGGTGAACAAGCTCTCATTGATCCAGGGCCGCAGGTATTCCCTTGTGCCCTGTTCATAATCGCTCTTTATGCCGCTAAGCTGGTGGATCACGGGAAAGGGCTGGGGGACCCGGATTTCATCCCGGGCCCAGCTCTGCACCTGGGGCCGGGCATCCTGGTCCGTCTCCAGGTAGATATATTCAAAGATGGCGGGCTTCTCCCCGTATTCCTCGATGACCAGTTTTTGCAGCTCCTCCAGAATCCGCAGGCCCTGGGTGCCCAGGCCGATGAAGAGAGTGGGAGAAATCATAATGTGGCCTTCCTCTTCTTATTAATTCGGTCCAACTTGGCTTGGATCTGTTTGCAAAGGCCCAGGACCATAACCAATGACACAATGGTTATGACCAGGGCCAGAAAGACTAAGAAATAGTCCAGGGAAAAGACGCTAATCCCTTTGTAAAAAGCCAGCATGACGACAAAAAACTGGACAACCAACACATAGAGGGAAAGGGCGATCAAGGCCCCCAGGTGAACCTTCAGCTCGGCGTCATCCTTGACGGGCCAGGGGGTGCGGGCCAAGGTAAGGGCAGCCAGCCAGACAAAGAAAGTGGAATATAACACGAAGAAAAGCGTGACTGCTGCGGCCTCCAGCCAGGTGCGGGCCTGGATATACCGCCATAAGGCGTCTAAAACGGCTTCCATACAACCCTCCTTGAGTCAGGAAATTCCCTGAGCTTATTTTTGCAGGGGCCGGGAACTTACTTCTCCAGTCGCCCCCGCGCCTCAAATCTTCCCCATTTCCCCCGGTAAGGGTCCGGTCCGCCCAGATGGCTCCAAGCCCTTGGGAGGGCGGGGTTCCTGGTCGTAAAGCTTCAGCGTAATCCTCTCTCCATTACTCCCCACACAAACCACATCCTCGCCGAACTTCACGGCGTTTTTGGTCTCGGAGTCCGCGTTCCCCAGCAATACCTGCCGTTCCTTGTCCAGGGTCAAGAAATACCTGGGCAGTCCCAGATCCAGATAGGGAGACGGGGCCGACCGGCCCAGCCAGAGCTTTTTACCCGTCACGTTGGCAGAGTGGAGCACCTTATCTTCCGTCTCGATC
>QYQD01000133.1 GCA_007280345.1 Deltaproteobacteria bacterium
AGCCCTGCGCCTGATTGTTGAAGCGTTCACGAATTGCCAAAGTATTTCGGCGGGCAAGAAACAAGGCCTTTTAAACTTAAATTTTTAATTGCCAAGCTTGGAAATATATCTTATAAAATAGCATCGTTTATGCTATTTTGAGGCGCAAAATGGAATCAATACCACGATATTTCATACCTCCTGCTGATCACTTCTTCCTGCTTGGTCCGCGCGGCACGGGCAAGACCTGGTTGACCCAGAGGCTTTTTCCACAGGCGCTCCGGATAGATCTGCTGGAGCCGGAAACCTTACGTTCGCTATCTGCGCGGCCCGAGCGTCTGCGGGAGTTGATAGGGGCCAGACCTGAAGTCATGCAGGTGGTCATCGACGAAGTGCAGAAGCTGCCGGTGTTGCTGGAAGTCGTCCATCTGCTGATCGAGGATAAGCAGGGGGTGCAGTTTATTTTCACCGGCTCAAGCGCCCGCAAGCTTCGGCGCGGTGGTGTGAATCTTTTAGGCGGACGGGCGGCGCAGAAGTCGTTGTATCCCTTCATGGCCGCCGAACTCGGCCCACAATTCAATCTGGAGGAGGCATTGCGCCTCGGCATGCTGCCAATCGTGCGGGGGGGCAAGGCACCCGAGGAAATCCTGCGCGCATACAACGGCCTCTATTTGCGAGAAGAGGTGCAGATGGAAGGGTTGGTGCGCAATATCGGAAACTTTTCCCGCTTCCTCGAAGCCATCAGCTTTTCGCAGGCGGCCGTGCTCAACCTGGCCAACGTTGCCCGGGAGTGCCACGTAAACCGCAAGACGGCGGAGGGCTATCTGGAAATACTGGAGGATCTTTTGCTGGCTTTTCGAGTGCCGGTTTTCACCCGGCGGGCACAACGCGAACTGGCGGCACATCCGAAGTTTTTCTTTTTTGATGCCGGTGTCTTCCGCGCCAACCGGCCGTCCGGTCCCCTGGATGCTCCGTCGGAGATCGATGGCGCTGCGCTGGAGAGTCTCGTTGCCCAACACCTTCGGGCGTGGTGTGACTATTCGGGCGGCAAACACCAATTGTATTACTGGCAGACACGGTCGAAAGTGGAGGTGGATTTCGTGGTCTATGGCGAGGGCGGCTTGCACGCGCTGGAAGTGAAGAACTCCGCCCAGGTGCGGCCGGAGGATCTGCGCGGACTTAAAAACTTCGGCGAAGACTTTCCGGAAAGCCGCCGCTGGCTGCTGTATCGTGGGAGGGAGCGATTTTTGCGTGACGGTATCCTGTGCGTGCCCTGCGAGGAGTTCCTGCTTCAACTGAAACCAAGCGAGTTCCCAGCATGACTATTCTCGAAACCATCCTTAAATATTTACGCAGTGCGGCCTCATACAACAAGCATGAACTGGCTGCACCAAGAGTCATCCTATGGCCTGACGAGGAACGGTTGTGGACGCAGTGTATCGAGCCGCTGCGGGCGAGCTATCCTGCACTGTGGTCGCTGGGAGATTATTGTCCCGACAAAGCGACAGGCCCGGCGGCTTGGCTGCGATACCAATTGGAGACACAAAGTGGCGAGGATGTGCCGGTGATCTATCTGCCCGGTATCGGACGCTTCGCTTTCCGCAGCGCAGACCAATGCCCGCTTCAGGCAAAGCATTTATTTGCGTTGCAATTCCAGGGGCAATTCTGGACGCAGAAGAACGGGAAGAACTGGACGCCGTTTGCGTTTTTTTCGAGTGCAGATGGCGGTCTCGGGTTGGATGTTGCTGGCGATCAGGATACGAAGAAGGCGATTCAGGAAAGCTTGCCAAAGTTGATGGAAGCTGAGTTGGATGCGCTACAAGGGCGCAAACTGGAAGCGGGAGACTTCCGGGCTATCGTAACGAAGGACCCTGCGCGGACGCTTTTGCGATGGATGGGCGATCCAGGTAAGATCAAGCTGGGGTTGGAGAAATCCGGATCGGAGTGGAACAGTTTCCGTGCCGTCTGCCGGGACGCCTATCAATTCGATCCGGAGAAGGATGGCGTAATAACCGCAGCCGAAAAACTGTCCAGTGGCAATGCTACGTGGGCATTGGTGTGGGATCGCTACAAGGAAGCGCCACGCGCCTATCCGGGAGTAAAAGACCTGCTGGATTCCAAGGGACAGTTGGCCCTTTTTGAGAAGGCGAGTGAATACAAGCCGAGCTCGAATCGGCAAGAGGAAGAGCATTTGGAAACAGACCTCCTCGCACTGTCATCGGCCTCGCACAAGGATGCCATCGCGAAAATCAAGACGCTGGCCGCTGAGCATGCCCATCGCTCCACCTGGGTATGGGCCACCCTGGGGGAAGCCCCGCTGGCGCTGGCCATCGGCCATTTGCGAGACCTGGCTGAGGTCGTACAAGCGTCCGGAAATCCTTCCACTTGGGAAGCGCTGGCTGATTACTACTCGACGCTTGGCTGGAAAGCCGACCGCAGTATGTTGCGGGCTCTGGATGCAGCGCGGACCACCGCCGCCACCAAAGCGGTGACATCTGCCATCCGGGCGGTCTATCCCCCTTGGCTCGAAAAGTTTTCCACACTTACCCAAGCGTTGGCAACTACTTATCCCGCCACTGGGCCGCAGACTTGTCGCACCCTGCCTGCCGAGGAAGGCACGGTCTATCTTTTTGCCGATGGCCTGCGCATGGATTTAGCGAGGGCGCTGGAAGAAAAACTCATCTCCTCTGGATTAGAGGTGAGATTCGAACATGAATGGTCCGCACTGCCGACGGTTACCGCGACCGCTAAGCATGCCTGGATGCCGCTTGCAGGAAAATTGGGTGGCCCGCTGGAGGGGGAAGGGTTTGAACCGAAAGAGCAATCAAGTGGGAAGATAATTACTCATGCGCGATTCAAGCAACTTATCGAAGAGCTTGGGACATCCTTTCTGACATCTGATGTAACCCTTTTTCCAACCGGGTGCGCCTGGTCTGAGTTCGGTTCTATCGACACCTATGGCCATAATCAAGGCGCAAAGTTGGCATGGAGGGTTGAAGAAGAGCTTGCCGGTTTGCAACAACGTATACTCGAACTCATTCATGTTGGTTGGACAAAAATAAAAGTAATCACGGATCACGGTTGGCTCCTTCTCCCCGGCGGGTTGCCCAAAGCTGAACTGCCCAAGCATCTGGCCGCATCCCGCTGGAACCGCTGCGCCATCCCAAGTGCAGGCGCCCAGCACGGCTATCCGATGACCTCATGGTTTTGGGACGCCGCCGAAGCCGTCGTCCTAGCTCCCGGTGTATCGTGTTTTGTAGCTGGGATGGAATATGCCCACGGTGGACTCACCTTGCAGGAGGCTCTTATCCCCTCTTTGACGGTCTCGACCAAAAAAACCGGCGGTACTAAGTCTGTTGTCCTGAAAGAGATGAAGTGGTCAGGAATGAGGCTGAACACGATTTTGGAAGGCGCGGCAGGACTCACTGTTGATCTCCGCAGTAAAGTCGCGGATGCCTCAACCAGCTTTGCTGCATCCACAATGATTGCGGCGGAAGACGGCCAGAAGACCAGCCTCCTAGTGGCAGATGACGGGTATCTGGGTGCGGCAGCCTTCCTCGTGGTTATAGATGAGAGCGGCCAACCCATTTTTAAACATTCCGTAGTCATTGGAGAAAACTAATATGCAACTCGACGCACTGGACCAAATCGCTGCCAAGGCATTTGAGGGATACCTCGTTCGCAAAGACCTCGTGCGCCAATTCAAAGGACAATATCCGGTGCCCACCTATGTGGCTGAGTTTCTTCTCGGGCGATATTGTGCCAGCGTGGACGAGTCCGAAATCCAAGAAGGGCTTGCCATCGTGCAACGGCAATTGGCCAGCCGGACGGTCCGGGCAGGCGAGGAAGAACTGTTCAAAGCCCGTGCCAAAGAGCAGGGCCGCGTGAAACTCATCGATCTCATCAAGGCCCGGTTGGATGCCAAGAACGATTGTTTTCTGGCCGAACTCCCCAGTGTGCGGCTCAACGATGTTCGCATCGCAGATGACCTGGTCAACACTCACGACCGCATGCTGACGGGAGGATTTTACGCGGAGGTGGATCTCACTTACGATCCCAGCATCGCTGAAGAAAAGAGCGGGCGTCCTTTCGGCATTGAATCCCTGCGCGAAATCCAGCTCTCGAAGAGCGATGTGTTGGAGGCCCTATGTAAAGGTAGATCCCTATTCACTTTCAATGAATGGAAGGACTTACTCCTTCGCAGCGTGGGACTGGAGCCTTCGGTTCTCGGAGAGCGAACGTGTAATGTCATGCTCCTCCGCATGATTCCGTTCGTAGAAAACAATTACAACGCGGTAGAGCTTGGCCCCCGCGGAACGGGCAAGAGCCATCTTTACCAACAGGTGTCGCCCTACGCTCACCTTGTCTCAGGCGGCAAGGCCACCGTGGCAAAGATGTTTGTCAACAACGCCAATGGCCAGAAGGGACTCGTTTGCCAATACGACGTGGTTTGTTTCGACGAAATCTCCGGCATTTCCTTCGATCAGAAGGACGGTGTGAACATCATGAAGGGATACATGGAGTCGGGGGAATTCAGCCGTGGTAAAGAAAGTATTCGCGGATTTGGCGGCATGGTGATGGTGGGTAACTTCGATGTGGATGTGGAACATCAGCAGCGTATTGGCCACTTATTCGGGCCGCTCCCACCAGAGATGCGAGATGACACGGCCTTTATGGACCGCATCCATTCCTATATTCCCGGATGGAACGTGCCGAAAGTAAACCGCGAGCAGTTGACCGAACATTTCGGCCTGGTCAGCGATTTCCTTTCATCATGCTGGAACCATCTGCGTTCTCAAAGCCGAGTCAACAAGCTCCAAGGTCGTATCCAATTCGGTGGAGCCTTGAGCGGACGTGATACAACCGCCACGCATAAAACGATGAGTGGACTGCTCAAACTGATGTTCCCGGATCCTGAAGCCGACATCCCCGACGACGCCATCGAGTGGGCCGCCAAGCTCGCTCTGGAATGTCGCCGAAGGGTGAAGGAGCAACAAAAACGCATCGGAGCTGCCGAATTCCGAAACACCCATTTCAGCTTCACCATGATTCCCGATGGGATGGAGCAATTCGTCTCAACACCAGAACTTCACAGCGAGAACAACATCGGCAGCGACCCGCTCCCTGCCGGTCAGGTGTGGGCGTTGTCTCCCGGTGGCACGGATGAGAATCCCGGACTGTTCCGCGTTGAGGTGACCGAAGGGCCGGGAAGTGGGGTGAAGATTCTCAATCAAAGCCCTCCGGGGCCGCTCAAGGAGAGCGTGCGCTGTGCTGAACAGAACCGCTATGCCAGAGCAAAGGAACTGGTCGGTGATCGCGATCCGCGTGCCCATGAGTTCACCATTCAGTTCCGCGCCTTTGATGCCTGCAAGAGTGCTGCGGCGACTGGAATCCCCATTTTGATCGCTATGAGTTCCGCGCTCGTCGAGCGTAGCCTCGAAGGCGGACTCGTCATCGTCGGCGGACTTAATCTCGGGGGATCCATCGAGCCCATTTACAACGCCGTCAGCATCATCGAATTGGCTGCCGACAAAGGAGCCCAGAAAATCCTCATGCCTGTCTCTGCCCGCAAACAACTCTTCGAATTACCCGATGACTTGGCCACCAAGGTCACTGTCGTGTATTATGCAAATGCAAAAGATGCCCTGCTCAAGGCGCTCAGTGAGTAAAAAATGAGTGGGGAGCAGCGCCAATCAGAATTTTAAAGCCCATTTAATTTGAAAAACTACACTTGGAAGAAAAGACATTAGAACACTCGGGCTTGTGGCAAACCAACCAGAGACCCCACCTAAACCCAAAGCCCTCGAATTTCAAAGGGCTTAGGGGGACGTTATGTTGAACGTGCGTAGCTTTTGGCCCATCCATTTTCCTCTTGAATCGCAGACACCAATTCTTGTAGTATCCAGAAAGGCAAATTATTGATTTGGGAACGTACAGGGAATTTACATCCCCTTAAGCTCACGCCCATGCCGGGCGTACCACAAACAAATCCAGCGGACGGGAATAAGCGAGGCGTGATTTTAGCGAAGGTAGCTTCCCCCCGCCGCTGATTTTGTCGTTCGCTGTAAGATAAATATTGACAAGCGTAACCCCTTGGGTTACTTATATAGTTATGATTAAATCATTCAAGCATAAAGGATTGGAGGACTTTTTCTATCATGAGATGAGAATGGGGACGCTGGTAAAAAAATAAGTTAATAAAGGAAAGCGTGGGAGATAGGGACGTTGTTTCCTGGTGGGAGTTATTATTGACAGACACTTGGACGGCATGTAATATCGAGACATGCCATGGGGGACGGTTTGGAGATAGGGGACAATCCTATATCCTCCTGTCAAGCGAAAAATAAAAAGAATATAAAATCAAAGTATTACAAGTGATTGTAATTTGTGGGCACACTACTGCTACAAGCCCTCAAGAGGCTTTTGCACAAATTATTTGGCGAATGTCTCACCTGTAAATGAACCTCGTGCCTTATCGTTACTTCTATCCGGCGTGGCTTTTTGCCCACCTATAATCCCTTATCCAGGCTACAAAGTTCGGTGAGAGGCCCTCTTTTGTTCCGCCCGAGGTCATATGCCTCCACGTTCATGCCAGGGCTCTCTCGCCAAATTAAAATTTTCGTTTATTTAACCCAGATAACCGGGAGAAAACACACAAGGGGACGGTCATGTAAATATGCTTTTCTTGTTTTGTGGGGGAGGCGGGGGCGTAGTCCCGATAATTCCGTTAACATCGATAAATAGACCTGCCTCTACAGTAGTGGCTTGCCACGCGGACCAAGGCTCGGCTGTGTATCTTGGGGACGCTCATTGGTTTACAAGTTTCTACTCTTCGAGCAACTCGGAGATGCCCGCCTGCGGCGGGTGGAATTCGAATTATCCTGGCCATTATTTACATGAAGAAATCTATAATAACTTATAATCTTAGGAGCGTCCCCCAATCCGGCTTATTTTCAACAAAAAGAAGACTGCCATGGTTTATGTTATCGGCCTTATGTGCTTAATATTTAAATACATTTTATCTTATTGTGTTATTTGGCCAATTCTTACATGATTACCCTCACATGCAGATCCCGATGAAAAAAGTAGAGTCGATATAATCTATAATGTTATGCGCCTGAAAAAGGAATACGTACCATAGACATAAATGGAGGCATGGTATGAGCTTGACAGAAAAAAACATTGAAAATGTAAAGGCATTGCCGGAATCGAAACAGATGGAAATCCTTGACTTTGTAGAATACTTACGGGCAAAAACAGAAAAGGAAGAAAGAAAGGAATGGACAGATTTTTCTCTTACATCGGCAATGCGTGGAATGGAAGAGGAAAAGTCACCCTATTCAATGGATGACCTAAAGGAAATTTTCTCATGATTTCCGAGGGACAGATTGTTCTATACAGGTTTCCACAAACTGATCAAAAGGAAGAAAAACTTCGTCCAGCCCTTGTTTTGCGCAGATTACCTGGAAAGTTTACTGGGTTGAATTTTTCGAGTGTCATCCGAGCCAGCAGGCTTGCAGTTGTAAATAGCGAGATTCTTCTTGGGAAATTGGGCCAGATAGATCAGGAGCGACTCCTCAGGGTGAAGGAAAAAATAGCAAAATGGATTAGGAGCGCATAACGAGGCGCTCAACCTGACCGCCAACAGCGCGGTGGTCTTTGTAATGCTCTACCCTGCTCAACGGATAGTGCTGTTCAAAACTCAGTGCTCCGCTGTGTTGGTGGTAGGTTAGCTCTAGGTTGAGGCTATAGTTTATTTGGTGTCCAGTCGGTGTCACAGTTAATCAAAATTAGTCAAAATTGATAGTCACTATTCCATTACATACCGAAGTCTGAAAGTAGCCATCCCGCCGTCCACTTCAGCGAGTGGTTAGCTGATCAGAATGTCCTTGATATTCTCGTACTTCTTGCTCCAGGCGATCCCCAAGTTCATCGGCCGCTAAATCAAGGTCATATTGCGACTGCAATCCTAGCCAAAATTCGGCTGAGGTTCCAAAAAAGCGAGCCAGACGAAGGGCGGCCCGCTAATTCTTGATTTTCTCTTTTCCGATTGATACCCTTGCCAAATCATAATAACTTGCTTAGGATGAAGCTATGAAGTCTTTTATAAAGAGCATAGCGCCTTTCATATTTGTTTTCTTTTTGCTTTCCACCCCAGCCTTTACTGGTGAACCTACGGCGAAAGAAATTCTGGACCGGATCGATAAGATGTGGCGGGGCGAATCCAGTTCTGGTGAAGTGACCATGGAGATTGTCACTGCGCATTGGCAGCGGTCGCTTACTATGGACGTATGGTCTCTTGGCAAGGAGTATTCCCTGGTAAAGATTACCGCACCCCTTAAGGAAAAAGGGGTGGCCACACTAAAGGTAGAAAAAAATATATGGAATTACCTTCCCAAGATTAATCGGGTGATCAAGATACCCGGTTCTATGATGATGGCCAGTTGGATGGGCAGCCATTTTACCAATGACGATTTGGTAAAAGAGAGCGCCTTTGTGGATGATTATACCTATAGACTTTCCTTTAGCGGTCTGCGCGGGGGACAGTTTATTTATGAGATTGAGTGTATCCCCAAACCAGAGGCGGCAGTGGTCTGGGGAAAGGTGGTCATTATTGTCCTAAAAGAAGACCTTATCCCCCTCAAAGAACTATTCTATGATGAAGACGGCACTCTCATGCGCACCATGGCCTTTAGCGAGGTCCGTTCCTTTGGACGAAGGACGGTCCCATCCGTAACCACCTTAGTTCCGGCGGACAAACCAGACGAACTAACCCGGATTACCTATAACCGCTTACAATTCGGTATAGATGTGGATAAGGAATTTTTCAGTTTGAGGAACCTGAAACGGTAGCTCCTTATGATCATCATTAAGCTTGCCTGGCGTAATCTCTGGCGCAACGTGCGGCGTACCCTCATCACCATTTCGGCCATGTCCCTCGCGCTCGGTATTATGATCCTTACGCTTTCTCTGGTTGAGGGCATGCACCGCCAGATGGTGCACTATGCCACGAGACTTTTTGCCGGCGACATACAAATTCACAAAAAGGGGTACTTTGAGAGCAAGGATATCTATGATTACCTCAGCGGTGGGGGAGCGGATATATTAGCGGCCGTAAGAAGACCCGGCCTTCATGCCTCTCCCAGACTTTTTGGAAGCGGCCTGGCCAGTTCGGGAGAGAACTCGACCGGGGTTATGCTGTGGGGTATTGACCCACAGCAAGAGCGCCGGGTAACCGAGCTGAATAGCCATCTTCTGAAAGGTGGGTTTCTCACGAGCCGCTCCGGCAACGAGGTGGTGCTTGGAAAGATGTTGGCAGAAAGTCTCAAGGTCGATGTCGGTGACGAATTGGTTATTTTGACCCAGGCCGCGGATGGTTCGCTGGGAAACGAAATTTTCTATGTGCGCGGTGTACTCCAGAGTATTGGTGATGAAATCGACCGGGGTGCAGTAATCATGGGCATTGATGAGCTTGGAAAGCTCCTGGTCCTTCCAGATAAGGTGCATGAGATTGCCATATCGTTGAACCGGCCGGAGATGGTTGACGGGGTCCAAGCTCAATTAGAAAAAATCCTGGAAGGCAAGGGTGTCGAGGTCCTCACCTGGAAAGAGATTTTCCCCCAGATAAAAGAGATGCTGGAATTGAACCAGGTCTGGATGTACATCATGCTGCTGATCGTTTTTGGGTTGGCCTCGCTGGGAGTGCTCAATACCATGCTCATGGCCCTTTTTGAACGCACCAGAGAGTTTGGATTAGTTATGGCGCTTGGACTCCGGCCGCTATCTATCGTAGGTATGATTCTTCTGGAGACTTTACTTCTGAGCCTGGTGAGCACTGTGGTTGGGGCAGCAGTGGGAATAGGGTTAAGCTCGTATCTGGCCGCGCATGGCTGGGACCTAAGCCGCTTCTCGGAGGGATTTAGTATGTCCGGGCTTACCGTTAGCACCACTATCTATGCGCATCTCAGCATGGAAGGGGTGTTGGCTTCCATTATTTGTATGATCCTGGTATCTCTTGTCGCGGCGTTTTACCCGGCCATCAAGGCCGCCCGGCTTGAACCGGTGAGTGCCTTAAGTACCGTGGGTTAGTCATATATGAAAACCGTTTGGATTTTAATGAAACTGGCCTGGCGTAATCTCTGGCGCAACGTGCGGCGTACCCTGATCACTATGGTCGCTATCGGTTTGGGGCTGGCCCTGGCCATGATTTCCATTGGTCTGGGGGATGGGGGGCATGAACAGATGAT
>QYQD01000216.1 GCA_007280345.1 Deltaproteobacteria bacterium
CATACTCACAGAAATTCTATGCAAGACAGCTTGCAGCATGAAAGGGTTGGTGTCCACTATTGACATCCGAGGTCAGCAGCAAGCTACAGGGAATTAACAAGTTCGTATCCGTTTAGCTGTTTGAAAAAGTATTCTTAAATCCCTCCCAACCTCCCTTTTCCAAAGGGAGGCGAAGCACTTCTCCCTTTTTCAAAGGGAGGAGAAACACTTCCCCCTTTGGAAAAGGGGGAAGTAAAGGCTTCCCTCTCTTTCAAAGGGGGAAAAATACCGTCAATCCCCCTCTTTGGAAAAGAGGGGTCAGGGGAGATTTTAAAAATCTTATTTTGGACAGATATGCAAGAGAATTAAGAAAGGTAAGGAATCGGGTCGGGCACACCGGCCAACCTGAACCCCTTGAGGCGCAAGACACAGGAATCGCATCGTCCGCAGGCCACATCTTCATTCTTATAACAGGACCAGGTCAGATGCAACGGGGCCTTAAGCTCTAAACCGCGGCGCACCACTTCTTCCTTCGAAAGATCAATCAGCGGGGTCTCAATGCTTATATCTGTCTCCGGCCGCGTACCCAGCCTTATGAGCTTATTATAGGCATCAAAATAAGCCCTGCGGCAATCCGGGTAACCGGAACTGTCCATCTCGGTGGCCCCAATAAAAACTTTCTTGGCACCGATCACCTCAGCCCAAGATACGGCAATCGCAATGAGATGTGTGTTGCGGAATGGAACATAGGTACTGGGGATCTCCCCCCCCTGGATACGGCCGGACTCAGGAACAGGAATATGCCGGTCAGTAAGGCTTGAACCGCCTATTTGGAGGAGATGGCCGATATCGACGATCAGCCGTCTCCCAACGCCACAATGATCTGCGATAGCGGAACAGGCCGTAAGCTCCCGTCTTTCCGTGCGCTGGCCGTAATTCACATGTAAAAAGGCCAGGTCATACTGCCGGCCGGCCATGGCCGCGGTCACACAACTATCCAGACCGCCGCTTACAAGAACAATAGCCGGATCCCTTTTCACCTTAAAATCCCCCTGTATCCCCCTTTTCCAAAGGGGGAATGTAAGGGCTTCCCTTTTTTAAAGGGGGACTTTACGAATGCCCTTTTTACCAAAGGGGGGATTGTTTTCATTGTTCTTTGTGTCTCTTTGGGGCATGAGTGTTTCATTACACCATCCGCTCCCGATCCGGCCAGAGATACTTATGCAATTGTATCTGCATCCTGGCCGGCAACCGGTCGGCCAGCATCCACTCCGCCAGCATTCTAGCCTCCATCCGCTGCCAGACCGGCGACAGGATAACCTGGGTATAGACCGGGATATGATGCTTAGACATCTTTTCCCTTGCCCATTCGTAGTCACTGCGATCCTGAATAACGAACTTGACCTGATCCTTTAAGTCGAGGTAACGCAGATTATTAAAATCCATATAATCAGACATCCCGCTGGACGGGCATTTAAGATCCATGATTGTTACTACCTCTTGCGGCACATCTTTTAAAGAGCAGCTTCCGTTGGTCTCCAGAAGAACGACATAATTCCTATCTGCGAGGGCGTTGAGAAGCAGCACGGTCTCCGTCTGTAAAAGCGGCTCACCGCCTGTGACCTCAACTATTTTAGACCCGCAAGCCTCCACCTGGCGCAGTATATCTTCCTTACTCAAAATGTGGCCTTCAGTGTAGGCATAAGTGGTATCACAATAACTGCATCTCAGATTGCAACCACTAAGGCGTATAAAAAAACACGGCCGGCCGGCAAAGGTAGATTCTCCCTGGATGCTGTAAAACGTCTCGCAGACGGTCAGGGGCAATTCAATCCTCCCGGTAGCTCACGCCCGTCTCCGGTGTTTCGCCTACAGTCACGCGATGGAGCTGACACTGTTTGCCGTCAAAGTATGGCTTCAATCTCTCGTAGATATAGGTAGCAATATTTTCTGATGATGGATTCCTTTCCATAAAGTAAGGCAGTTCATTCAGGTCGGTATGGTCTAAATCTGAAAGGACCTCGCGCAGGGCCTTCTTAATCATTCTGAAATCCACGCCCATACCTATATTATCCAGGGAGGCGCACCTCACGGCAACCTCTATTGACCAATTATGGCCGTGCTGTTTCTCGCAGTTCCCCGGATAATCCCGCAGATGGTGAGCGGCCGAAAAGTGTGATCGGACGAATATTTCGTACATGTCAAAGCCTCCTAGTCAAAACTGGCCAGAAACATACCGCTTTTCTCATCAAGTTTTCTTCTGGCCTCAAGCCCTTCTATTTCCATAATCAGCGCCTCAATGACTAAAAAGGTGCGGGCATCGCGCCTGATACAACCAACAACCGTTTCATCCCCTCTGCCTATGGCGGTATGCACATGGATTAAGGGTTCCCGGTCATTCCAGAGTATGCTGCCCAGTCCGACGATCTCTCTGGCATCACCGGTAAACTCCTTCCATATGGGCGTAGGCGGAATAGCCGGCTTTTCCGGGCCGGTTACCACCCCGGCCTGCCGCAACCCTCCAAGCAGAAAAAACCAGGCCACCCTGATCTCCTTCTCTGTAGCTACCCTTTTGATTCCCTCCAGCGGATCGTCTCCATCGCTAAAGTATAAAACAAAAGTACGCGCAATCCTGCCTTCTCTGTATTCCATTGGAAAACCGCCTAACCAGCCGCCAGCGTTCAGCTTTCGGAGTTACGAGTTGCCAGTTACGAGTTACGAGTTTAAAAACCCGCAGTCCGAAACTCATCACCCATCACTCATTACTCCTCGCTCTTCTTCTGACTCCTGTATTCTGTATTCTGTTTCTTATGCCTTTGCAGAACCCGCCCTCCGTTCCATAAGCCATATTAAGAGAATGCTTAATTCATAGAGCACAAGAAGAGGGCCGGCCATAAGCAACTGATTTACAACGTCCGGCGTAGGAGTAAGCAGGGCAGCCAGGATAAAGATGCCTAAAATAGCATACTTCCGGTTTCGTCTCAAAAATGAGACGGTTACCACGTGCATCCTGGCCAGGAAGCACATCACCACCGGAAACTCAAAGACCAGACCAAAAGCCAAAAGAAGACGCGTAGCAAAGGAAAAATATTCGCCTATAGCAGGCACAGCGCTCAGGTTCTCAGAATTGTAGCCCAAGAAAAATTTAAAAGCCACCGGAAACACGACAAAGTAGGTAAAAAGTAGTCCACAGACAAAAAAGAAGGTCGAGGCCAAGACGAATGGTACGGCCATTTTTTTCTCATGTTCATAAAGCCCGGGTTCAATGAACCTCCAGAGTTGATAAAAAATAACCGGGCTGGCCTCAACCACACCGGCAAAAAAAGCCAGTTTGAGGTAAAGAAAAAATGCCTCCGGATAACCGGTAAATATAAGCGCATCACCCGGCGGAAGCAGCCTATAAAGGGGGCGGGCTAACAGGTCAAAAATCTCCTGTGAAAAGGCATAGGAGAATAAAAAACCAATACCTATAGCCATGAATGAGATGACCAGGCACCTGCGCAATTCTTCCAGATGGGCAGTGAGGGGGAGCTGTTCTGTCTTCATTAGCTATTAGAGATGTGATGAGCTAATCACAAATGTGGCAGGGAGACACCTGATATCCAGAATAACAAAAAGTGGCACTTATCTTTTTGCGCAGGTAAGTACCACAAGAAAATGACCATATAAAAAGGATATTATATTCCTCTCCATATCTCAAACTATCTATATTAAACTTATAAGGTGTTAGGATTTAAAGACCTGAACCTTTAAGTACTACTAGTGATGCGAGCCGCCGCCCTTTTTAAGGTCTTCGACCGTCTTCAGCACTACATACGTCAGAGCAACCCCCAAGACCACAATAACGGTATAAGTAATGCCGAAAAATACCCCATGGCCCTCATTCCAAGGAATTCCCCAGGGTAGAAAATTATGCACATTATGAATCATAATCACACCTCACTACGTACTTGGTTATATTTTTTTGTAGCAAAACTCGCCGGTAAAGTCAATAATAAAGTGTCAGGAATAATTGCATCGGGAGTTTGATTTGAGCTTTTACCTTGACGCAATGACTATTTTTCTTGCAGGAAAAACAACGTTATGTTAGTAAAATAGAGATGTTAGCCCAGCTTGTTGCTCCAGAAAGGACTGACCAAGAGGCAAAGATTACTTGAAAGCTCATCCTTCGTCGCCGGTAGATACATCTACCCTTAAACTAGATTTTGAAGATAATGCCCTGGCCAGAGCGCTATTTGGCGAACAAAACCAGAATCTCAAACTGCTGGAGCAGCACCTGGGTGTTCATGCCGGAGTCAAGGGCAACAGATTGACATTAACCGGTCCGTTACCGGACGTCCAACTAGCCGCGGAGATATGCCGGCAACTATATGATCTTCTGCGCTCCGGGTATCCCATATATCCTCATGACGCGGAATACGCTATCCGGATCCTGAGCAGCGAACCTTCCGTAAAGTTAAAAGATATATTCCTCGATACGGTATATATTACTTCCGGCAAGAGGGTGGTTACCCCAAAAAGCCTTGCCCAGAAAGAATATATCGATGCCATGCGCAAGTATGATATTGTCTTCGGCATCGGGCCGGCGGGCACCGGCAAAACCTATCTGGCCATGGCTATGGCCGTCTCCGCATTGGTGAAAGAAGAGGTACTAAGGATTATACTGGCCCGCCCCGCGGTCGAGGCCGGAGAAAGGCTCGGATTTCTTCCCGGTGATCTCTATGAAAAGGTCAATCCCTACCTCAGACCCCTTTACGATGCCCTGTACGACATGATGAACTTTGAGAGGGCTACTAAACTTATTCAGCGGGGGGTGATAGAAGTAGCCCCTCTGGCTTTCATGCGCGGAAGGACACTAAACGACTCTTTCGTTATATTGGATGAGGCCCAGAACAGCACCTCCGAACAGATGAAGATGTTCCTGACCCGGCTCGGGTTTGGATCCAAGGCCGTAATCACCGGGGATATAACCCAGATCGACCTTCCGGAAGGCAAACCATCGGGACTGATCGAAGCGCGTAGGATACTGGAGGGCATCCCAGGCATACGTTTTGTGTATTTCTCCAAAAAAGATGTCATCAGACATAGACTGGTCCAGGAAATTATCCACGCCTACGAAAAAGTAGATGCCGAAAAAGGGCGCGCACATTAGTCAACTAGTGCCCATGCTAAGAAAAGAAGAAAAACCGGCTAAGCCTATATCTATCACCGGCGTATTGTCAAGGCTGGGCGAGAAGACGCCGCAACTCCTTAAGGATGCGTCCTTTCAGCGCTGGTTAATGCTTATCACGCTTAGCCTTTTTATAGCCTTTCTTTTATCTCCAAATTTGTTACAAAAAAATGTCCGGTACAAACTCGGCGATGTGGCCGAAGAAGATATAAAGGCTTCTCGTGATCTTTCCGTTGAATACTATCCGCCCCCGGAAAAAAACGAAGCTGAAGCAGTTCAGTCCGGCCTATCGCAGAATCCGGCACAAATCGAAGATCTGCCGGGGCAGACAAACCCCACCACTAACCACACAGAGACCAGAGAACCCCGGGAACAGGCTCAGTCTATAGTAAAGCCTGTTTATCTCCAGATTAAAAAGGGAGAGATAATCGTTCGTGAAGGAGAACGCATACAGGATACACATCTTATCAAACTAAAGACCCAGCAAAGCGCCTCCCGGCAAGTGGATACGATCTCTATATTTATGGGTTCAGCGCTTCTTACCGCCATTATCCTTAAAACATTTTATAATGCTTCACTAAAGCGGGTTAAATCCTTCATAGCCAGCAATAAAAACCTGCTTTTTTTCTGTGTACTTTTGGCCCTTGTGCTTATTGCCGCAAAGATATCTCTCTTTGTTATTCAGGCAGTTACTGTCAATATCCCGCATCTGGATCCGGATGTCCTTTTATATGCCCTGCCTGTCGCTTCCGCGGCTATGTTAGTAAGTGTGTTTTTCACAGCAGACCTGGCCATTATATTCGCTCTGCCCGCCTCTATTCTGGCCGCCCTGCTCCTTACAAATACCCTGGAATTCTTTATCTACTTCCTGGTAGGCAGTATAATGGCCTCCCGCAACGTCTCCCAGTTCAAAGAACGGGGGAATGTACTGAAGGCCGGCATCATAGTCGGACTGGGTCAGGTGCTCATGATTGTTGCTTTTAACCTCTCCACCGGTTCATTCTTTACCTTTAAAACCATCGAAAGCATGTTTACAGCCTTCGCGGGGGGCTGCCTTCTAGGTGTCATAGTTATCGGTTTCATCCCCATTGTAGAGATTATCTTTGGATATACTACAAATTTCAAATTGCTTGAGATGGCCAGTATGGACCATCCGCTTCTGCAAGAACTGATGGTACAGGCCCCAGGGACATACCATCACAGCGTAATCGTAGGAAGTATGGTGGAGTCAGCCGCCCGGGCTGTTGGTGCGAACTCATTGCTGGCCAAGGTCAGCGCCTATTACCACGATATCGGCAAAACAAAAAAACCCGCTTATTTTATCGAGAATCAAATGGGGATAGATAATAAACACGAAAAACTCGCCCCTTCCATGAGCAGCCTCATCCTTATCTCCCATGTCAAAGACGGCGTGGAATTGGCCAGAAAACATAAATTAGGCACAGAGCTGATCGACATCATCCGGCAACACCACGGTACAAGTCTTATTTCTTACTTTTATGAAAAGGCCAAGAGCGCGCAGTATCCAGACCAGTCTTCAGTCCGTATAGAGGACTTTCGTTACCCTGGGCCCATACCCCAGACCAAGGAAGCCGGACTGATAATGCTGGCCGATGCGGCTGAGGCCGCCTCCCGGACCATCAATGATCCTACGCCGGCCAGAATCCAGGGTATGGTCCAAAAGATCATAAATAATATCTTCGCCGACGGCCAGCTCAATGACTGCGAGCTCACGCTCAAGGATATGCATCAGATAGCAAAGAGCTTTACACGCATCCTGACGGGTATATTCCACCAGCGCATTGAATATCCGGAAAGTGCCGCCAAGGGTAACGGAGTGAAAAAAACCAATGCCGATTCTGATCAGCAACAAACAAAAGACGATAAGGATCGACCGCCGAAAGATAAGGAAAAAAGCGGAGAAACTTTTAAGAGACTTGGCTCATCCTGACGCCGAGCTGAGTATTCTTTTTGTAAATGACGAAGAGATAACCCGCCTGAATGAACTCTATCTGAAACGGAGCGGACCGACCAATGTTATATCATTTCCGATGCAGTCCCCGGATCTCCCCGGTATACACCCTGAAATCCTGGGAGATGTGGTTATCTCCATGGAGACCGCCGGTCGGGAGGCCGAGCAGGAAGGTATCAGCCTCGAGGCAAAAACAGACTGGCTTCTTGTCCATGGTCTATTACACCTGCTGGGTTACGATCATGAAAAGGCCAAAGACGCCCGTATTATGTTTAAAAAAGAAAGGGAAGCGTTAGATCTTTTAAGGAGGAAATAGAAGTGGCAAAACTGGCGGTAAATGTCGATCACGTAGCCACAGTGCGGCAGGCCCGGCGTACTATAGAACCGGATCCGGTGGTGGCCGCGGCTATAGTTGAACTGGCCGGGGCAGAAGGGATAATCATCCATCTTCGTGAAGACCGGAGACATATCCAGGACAGAGACCTCCATATCCTGAAACAGACCGTAAAGACCAAACTAAATCTGGAAATGGCCGCCACAGAAGAGATGATCCGCATTGCCGGCCAAACCAAACCGGATATGGTTACCCTCGTTCCGGAAAAAAGGGAGGAATTAACCACAGAAGGCGGCCTGGACATAAGCCGGAAACCTTTATTGAAAAAGGCGATAACCACACTTAAGAAAGACGGCATACTGGTAAGCCTTTTCATCAATCCGGAACCGGCTGATGTCAAAATCTCGCGAGGCTTAGGAGCTGACTTTGTAGAAATACATACCGGCCGTTACGCCGATGCCCAAAATGAGGTCGAAAAGGAACAGGAATTATCCCGCATTAGAAAGGCCGTGGAAACCGCCCATAGGCTAAAGCTCAGGATCAATGCCGGTCACGGCCTTAATTATATAAATATCAAGCCCCTGGCGGCCTGGCCGGAGATAGAGGAATTCAGTATTGGCCACAGCATCATAGCGCGGGCAGTCCTGGTGGGTATGGAAAAGGCGGTAAGGGAGATGCTGGCCTTGATCAGACAAGGGTAAGGAAAGAATTATGATCTACGGCGTGGGCACAGATATCGTTAAGATCGCCCGTATCCGCGAGGCGCTAACAAAGTTCGGAGCCCGTTTCCAGGAAAGGATTTTTACGCCGGTCGAAAACGCCTATTGTCTTAAAAAAAAGGAGTCGCACCTGCATTATGCCCTTCGCTTTGCGGCCAAGGAGGCCTTTGCCAAGGCGATTGGTCTGGGGATGCGGGCTGGTATAACCTGGAGAAACATCGAGATATCCAATGAGGCATCCGGAAAGCCGACATTGAACCTGTATGGGCCAAGCGCTGAACTCTGTGCAAAGCTGGGCATAAAACGAAAATTTGTCAGTCTTTCCCATGAAAGAGATTATGGCATAGCCGTGGTTATCCTCGAA
>QYQD01000125.1 GCA_007280345.1 Deltaproteobacteria bacterium
AAGATCAAAGCCTTTGGACTCGATTAAAGCCTCTTGCATCTTGTATTCGATATAGGTCTCCTTGGTCATACCGGTAGGCACAGCCGTCTTCATCTCATCTCTTACCTGGCCCAAAGTGCGTTCTACTTTCAGGCCGAGCAGTTCATTAAGATTGGCATTGGCGTCGGCGTCCACCACCAATACAGGCAGCAGATTTTTATTCAACAAATACCTTATCAGAAGAGCAGAGATGGTGGTCTTACCCGTGCCGCCCTTACCCGCCATAGCTATGACAAAAGTCCGCAATTCATCCATTTTGCGCACCCCAACAATTTATTCGTTTCCATACCGAGGGAAAGAGCTGGCGATCGGTATGGGGTAGAAAAAGGGATGATATATAATGTTCCATGAAACGCGGGGTTTCGCTTAATTCAAAGTTGGTCATCATGTTGGCTATTTTTTCACGCTCTTCCATGACGTCCACAGAACAAACAGCGGCCTTTACCCCGAGAAGTGAGCCATTGCCCACAAAATAGAAACAATCCCTGGGCAGATCCGGGAGGAGGCCGATGGTAATAGCCTGTTCGATATCCAGAAAACTGCCAAAGGCGCCGGCGATCAAAACACGTTCTATGTCCGAAATAGACAGACCTACCGACTCGGCGAGGGTAAGATAACCGGCGAACATGGCCCCCTTGGCCCGGATGAGATTTTCTATATCCACTTCGGTAAGGACTATATCTTCTCCGGTGGCCGTGTTTTCGCCATACACGATCACGTATTCATAGCCATCCCGGCCCTCACGTATGCGTCCTGTACAGAGGTCATGGCTAAACTTACCCTGTTGGTCAATTATACATCCTTCCATAAGGCTGGCCACCAGGCTGATCAATCCTGTACCACAGATCCCTTTGGGCTTCGCCATACCGATAGCGACTATCATGGGCTCACAGGTTTCCGGATGTACATGCACGGCCTCGATAGCGCCGGGCATGGCCCGGAGGCCGTGCCTGATGCCGCCTCCTTCGAAGGCCGGGCCGGCGGAGCAGGAGGCGCATACGAGCCATTCCCGGTTTCCCAGGACAATTTCCCCGTTCGTGCCAATATCAATATACAAGGTGAGTTCCGGCCGTTCAAATATCCTGGAAGCGATCACCCCGGCTACAATATCCCCGCCCACATAACTGGCGACAGAAGGAAATATATCCAAGGAAACATAGGAAGGCACATTCAGACCGATTTCCCTGGCCCGAAGGCGGGGATAGGTCTTGGCCACCGGCGTATAAGGGGCTTCCCGCAGGTATTTAGGATCCAGCCCCAGCAATAGATGGCTCATGGTCGTGTTACCGGCGGCGGAAATATAGTATATGTTTTCTTTAGACACACCGGCTTTCTCAACTAATTCCCGGATGAGGGCGTTTAGTTTTTCTACCACATTGACCTGGAGAGCCTTAAGACCGTCTCCTTTTTGCGAGAAGACAATACGGGATATGACATCTTCGCCAAAACCTATCTGCGGGTTGTAATCTGACACCTCTGCGGCGACCTCCCCACTATTTAAGTCCACCAGATAAGTGCAAAGGGTGGTAGTGCCGACATCTATGGCTACCGCGTAATCTTCGGCCCTGGTATCTCCGGCTTCTATCTCTATAATGAGCGCCGGTCTCGGCGGATCATAACGCAGAGTAGCCGTGACCGCCCAATCCTGCGCCCTTAATACATGAGGCAATCCGACAATAAGCGAGGGATTGATTTCTATCTCCTGCAGACCAAAACCGACCTTGAGTCCACGCTTAAGGCGGGACAAATCACTTATATTATCGCGAGATGTGGGAGGGGATAGCTGCAGGAACTTTTTTTGCGTTACCGGGGAAAAAGGTCTGGAGATGAGCAACCCTTCACGGCCGGCATCTCTGGCCAGAGAGATACCTGTCGAAGGGATCTTGCGTGCTAACGCACCGCGATCGAGATGTGAAACGACAGGTATGGTTACCTCTACATCACCATGCACAAAAGTTTTACAGGCCTGCCAGTAACCGGCTTCGTCTTGTTCACCCGTGACATTACCGTTTTCTATCTTGACCTTACACCGTCCGCAGACTCCGGCCCCGCCACAAGAGGCATTGATATGCACGCCCGCCATCATGGCTGCCTTTAACAGATTTTCTCCCGCGTCAACAAATACTTCTTTATTTTCCGGTAAAAAACGGGTTCTGCTTTTTGCCATATCCCTTTCCCGCTGGTATTTGTAGATGGGGTATTATAACTGGAAATACTTTGGGGTCAATGGAATAGATTACGAGGAGCAAGCGGGCGGATTCAGACCTGCTTTATATTGAGAAAAAAGAGGGCGGTTCAGCGCCTGGAAAAACTCCAGGCGCTAAAACTAAACCGGTTTTTACCAGCCTTAAAAAGGCCTTGAATCAAAACGTTTATTTCTTTTTCTTGCTCGTTTTGGCCGCGACCTTTTTTGCCGTTGTTTTTTTGGCAGCAGGCTTGGCCGGCTTATTCTTTTGCGCAGCTAATTTGCGGGCCTTATTGGCGGCCAGCTTACCTTTGCCCATAGGCTTCTTGCAGCAAAGGACGCCCACATCGGCACAGCCACAGGGTTCGGCTACGGTCAGAATCAACCCGCAAACTTCACAACCCAAAAGATCACCCGTTTTCAATTTCGGCATGTCTAATTCCTCCTGGAACGAGATTTTAGGCATCACGCAGTCTTGCGTTTATTGACGCCGCTTACAACCGCAATAACCATCAAAACCTTTGTATATAAATTTGCCGCAAAATTCAATACATTAATTTGATAGTACAAATTTTATTAATACATTTATCGAACAATTATCAGATTTCTTGAATGTGTTCCCCCATAAAGAGACCCATAACCCTATGCAAGATAGGACTACGCAGTTACGCGGATTATAGAATAAAAGGGGCTGGGGTTAAAAACGTGAGATTTATGGATGGCGGGTTGGATATGTGGACCTATGAGAATAACCAAGTTATGATGTTAGGATGCAGGGATGCCAGGAAGCCCGCCCCTATGTATACTATCTGCTAACTTCCATATCTCAAGATTCTCCCATCAATCCTCGCTCATTTGCCTTCTTAGCTTTCTGACCTATAGCCTCCCAGCCTTCTTGCCTTAGGCTATTTTGTCTTAAAAAATATCCACTGATTGCCGCGGGTGTGGATGAGGGCATAACGGCCGGTAAGCCTTTCGCCGCGCAGGAGAAATATGATCTTCTCTTCTTCCCGCGATTCCAGCTCAATTTGGCCTTTATCCCATACTGAGACAATGCCTGCTCCGTATTGACCTTCTGGAATGATGCCTTCAAAGTATATATAGTCCAAGGGATGATCTTCGGTCTGAACGGCCAGGCGTTTAACGCCCGCCTCGGTCGGCGGCTCCTTGGGGATAGCCCAGCTCTTAAGCACACCATCCAGTTCCAGGCGAAGGTCATAGTGCAGGTGCGTAGCCTGATGTTCCTGGATAGAAAAACGCCTTAGCCCCGTTTCCTGGATACTTCCTTTTGGCTCAATGGTCTTAGAAAAGTCCCGTTTTCTCCGGTACTCTTTGAGCTTTTGGTCAGTCACCCCTCTTTTTTTCAGCTCATAGGCCAAAACAACTTCATATACTGTCTCCAAAAGCCCTGGACCAAGCTTTCTGTGAACCTGATACGCAGCATCAACAACTTCCTTAGCTATCTCGTTTTCATTCATAATTTTTTTCTATCTTTGCGTCTTAGCGCCTTTGCGTGAGATATTTAATCTGCGGATTCGTTTAGACTTCCTGCGGAGTGTATTCCGGAACGATTTCCCTTAGCTTCTGTTTAATGCCTGCCGCATCCCTGGCATCGGCCAGTTTCACGAGTTCCTGGATACTTTTTTCTAAATCATTTTTTGTAAGAAGGCCGGATCCATTCTGTTTCAGGACGAGGATTTTATCATGGCCTGTGGGAGCAACCTCCTCACCAACAACTACCAGCTCTTCATATAACTTTTCACCCGGTCTGAGCCCTATGAACTCGATATCAATATCTTTTTCAGGCTCAAGTCCAGAAAGTTTGATTAGATCCCTGGCCATATCCACAATCTTAACCGGTGTCCCCATGTCCAGGATGAACACTTCGGCGCCCTTTCCCATAGTTCCGGCCTGCAATATAAGTTGCACGGCCTCCGGTATGGTCATGAAATAGCGGGTCACTTCAGGGTGAGTTACAGTAACCGGCCCGCCCTGCTCAATCTGCCTTTTAAATAACGGAATAACACTGCCGGAGCTTCCCACCACATTCCCGAACCGTACCGCCATAAACCTGGTAAGACCAGGATTGGCATGGGTCTGGACAAGCAGTTCGGTTACCCTCTTTGAAGCGCCCATAACATTGGTGGGATTAACGGCCTTGTCTGTTGAGACCAGAACAAAACGTTCTATGCCGGAAGCACAGGCTACCTCTATAACATTCTTTGATCCTAGGATGTTGTTATATATAGCTTCCCAGGGATTAATTTCCAGCATGGGCACGTGTTTATATGCAGCGGCGTGGAACACTACTTCCGGCCGATATTTTTCAAAGATAGCCTTAATCTCACCTTTATGGCGGATATCCCCCAGGACCGGAATGTATCTTATATACGAAAAATTTCGCCACATATCCATTTCGATGTCGTAGAGATTCTTCTCCGTCCTATCGCACATTATGAGAGATCCCGGGTTATACCGGGCAATCTGCCGGCATAACTCAGAACCGATGGAACCCCCGGCGCCTGTAATCAATATTCTTTTTTCTTGCAGATATTGACCGATCTTTTCTTTCTCTAAGTGCACGGGCTCCCGTCCTAAAAGGTCTTCATAGGATACATCTCGAATGGATTTTACACTCACCCGGCCATCGATCAATTCACCAATTCCGGGGATTGTCTTGTATTTAACTTTCGCCTGCTTACAAAGTTCAACTATCCTCTTCATCTGATTGCCGGTAGCAGAAGGGATGGCTATCAGGATTTCTTCTATCCTTTTTTTAATTACAATTTCTTTTAGTTCGTCTATGACGCCAAGAACAGACACTCCGTGTATAGACCTTCCAATTTTATTTGAATCATCATCCAAGAAACCTATAATGCCATATTCCAAACGGGCATTGTCTCTGATCTCGCGTAACATCTTTTCGCCGGCGCTGCCGGCCCCGATTATTAATAGCCTTCGATCCCTGTGGTATCCATTTTTTTTCATAAAGGGTAACGGATTGCCGTTAGCTGCGAAAACAAGGCGGACTGCTAAACGGAAGCCCGAAATGAAGATAAGGGTCAGAATCGCATCAATCACAAAGACAGAACGCGGATACCCTTCAAAACGGTGAAACATGAGAATGGCGACCATTACAACCATTGTACTGGTAAAGACAGCCTTTATAATATTCAATAGGTCAGCTATGCTCGTATAACGCCACATGCCTCTATAAAGCTTAAACCAGTAAAAGAATAAGAGCTTACTTATTACAACCGGGATGATACTCTTTTTTAAAAGAGCTATGTAATTTTGGGGGATGTGGAATTCAAACCGGAGGCCGTAGGCGAGGACGTAGGAGATTCCGAGTAAAGCAATATCCCCTACTAACATCACCCAGAAGTTTTTATTGCGTATGAGAGTCTTCATCGATTCCGTTAATATTAATAGCTCACCGCATCATTTTAAAGTCTTTCTTTGCGCCTTCGCGGTAAGATGAACGGTTCTGCTCCGCAGGCAAATGGTCAATAATACGAATCCCGCAAAAAAAACCATTAAAAGTGACAGAATCATAGTACTACCAAAGGGCCTCACGAGCAAGACACTTATACCTGTAAAAAGCTGTAACAGGCCATATCCTGTGGAGACTTTCCAATGGGGTATACCACATTCATTTGCTAAAACTTGGTAAAGATGCCTGCGATGGGGATGGGCTAGGTTTTCTCTATCACGCAGGCGCAAGTACATGGTGGTCAATTCATCCGCATAAAAAGGAAAAAGGAAGGCAGAGAGACATATAAAATCAAGAAGGTTTTTGGAGAGCCATATAACCATCCCGGCGAATACAAAGCCAAGCAAGATGCTGCCCACATCTCCCATGAATACCTTTGCCTCTGGCATATTGAAAGGGAGAAAGCCAAGGCAGGAAAGAGATATGCAGATGGCTAAGGTTACAAAGGAAGCATCGGCTTTTGAGAGGAAGGCAAAAAGCGCCAATAGCCCAAAGGCAACTACGCCGGTGATTCCGGCGATGCCGTTGATCCCATCCATGAAATTATAAAAATTTGCAGTACCCACGATGAAGACAGCCAGAAAAAAAAGCGAGAAGGTTGAAAGCTGAAGGCTGAAGGCTGAAAGATGGACAAGGAACAGGGCTGCCATGAACTGTATCGGCAAGCGAAACCTTGGAGAAATTGGGAACTTGTCCCCGTAAAAACTTATTAAAGCAAGGATAGTTGCCGGAAGCCAGAAACCCGCGGGGATATTGAGAGTCACAGAAGACAGAACAAAAGCCGCAAGAATACCAATGCCTCCGCCTTTTGGGGTCGGTACTGCATGGGAACTCCGTTCGTTTGGGCAATCTACAAGGCCCAACGGAGGGGCAATTTTACCTATGATCCAGGCCCCGGCTCCGCCCAGAATCAGACAAGTGGTATATAAAACAAATTTTTCCACAGATTTCGCGGATTAAATTTCAAAAATATTTGAAACAATACCTAAACAACTGACCGCAATTCCTCCTGATCCGCAAGGGTTATCCCCATTATTCAATAGGAAACTCATTCTTTCTGTGTAATCTGCGTAATCTGCGGATCAAAGATTGTCTGCAGGGAATGGCGCGGCCTGAAACCGATTTTCAGCATTCTTTCATTATCAAAGACCAAACTTGAAGCCAGCTTGTCATAGCAGGAATGCAACCATCTCTTTTTGTCAGGTAAAAGGCGCCCTGCCATCCTAGTTGCAAACCAGACAGCAGATAATGGCACCGAAATAACCGGCCGGTTTGGATATATGCCGGAGTTTTTAAGCACCTCAATAAGCGTGTTAAATTCGTATGCCTCTGCATCACAAACATTAAAGATATCAACCTCCGTATTTTTTTCTTTTCTATGTCCCATGTGTCCGTGTGCGTCTGTGGCTAATTTGTTCTCTATTAAAAAACTAATAAAATCAACCAAATTCGGCCTGGCCAATGCAGACATCCTTTGCAGCCCTGAGCCAAAACGGATATAGGCCACATTCAGAGGTGCTAATACCCGACGATTAAGGTTAAAACTCCATTCACGATCATACACAGGCGCCAGACGTAGGATGATTAGATCATTGAGTATGCCCTCATCAGCTAAAGCAATAAGACGCCTCTCGGCATCAAGCTTACTGCGGGCATAATCGCTCGAGGGCTTACACTCGCCGTCTTCATCAATCCCATTATAATTCTTTCTTTTTTGCGCCTTTGCGCCTTTGCGTGCGGTAATTCCCCGACCTTCGCCATACACACTTACAGAAGACAAAAAAATGAACCGAACATCAGGATTAACTTGAGAAGCGGCCCTTGCAAGGTTTTCCGTGGCCTCGCTGTTCACGCGCACATAGGTGGCCGAATCTACTAAACCAATTTTCTGATGGGCAATCCCTGCACAGTGGATGATGATATCAGGAGAATGCTTTTTACAAATGGCGGTCACTGCATTTACATCGGTCAGGTCCGCTTGTTCTGAAACAATATTTGCGGGGGTAACAGGCCGTTTCTTATGATAAACCCCAACCACTTTATTATCAAATGCCACTTGTTTGCATAAAGCACTTCCGATAAATCCCGTTGCACCGGTTACAAGAACGTTCCACATTTTCCTTGATCACTAAATTCTTCCCAGCCACGAATGGCCCTGATTCCCGCTAATTCGCCATATTCGTGGCCAGCCCTAAATCCGTTAGTTCCGGCATGGACGTTAACGTACCCAGCTCTTTTCGCCGCCTCCCGGTTACACTGCTGTACTAGAGAACGAAGTCCTTTCTCAATAGCCTCCGCTTGGATCGTGCCCTTATGGCTTCTATAGCCTCGCTCAACAATTGTTCATCGATCAATACTGTGGTTTTCTTTATAGACATCCTCAATATACATAATTATGTATACATATATATTGTACATACATCGGTAACCTTGTCAATTAATTACTCTACCACCTCAATAAGCATGACCTAAGTCTGCGAGAAGCTTCTTGTAAACTTCTATCGTCTGTTTAACTACAATCTCTTCTGAAAATTCAGCTTCAACAATTTTTCGGCCACGAGCCCCCATCCTTGCTCTGAGTTTTGGGTTTTCAATCAGAACCTTGAGGGCGTGGAACCACTATTTCTGAGAAAATAACCAGGTGAATTAATTGATTTTGTAGTATAAGATTGCCGATAGATAATATTATCTATGAGATAAGCAGAAAATGCCTATTCGGGCGGCTTACGGCGGTCGATGAGGTAGTTGCTGCCTTCCATGGATTTGAGGTGCTTTTTAATCTGTGTGGCGGCCTCGGCCACCTCACCATAATGGCGAAAGAGATTATTATTGTTGGAAACAACAGCTATAGAGAGGCTGGGCAGCGGGAAATGCTGTTCGTTCCCCTGCCTGTCCCTGGCCACAAAATAATTCCTCTTGAGATCGTCTTTGTCCACTAAATTTTTCACCAAGGCATCAAAGCTGGATATAATCTTTTCACAGACCTGTGTTGCCCAGGTTGCGGGCGCTATGAAGCTAAAATCATCTCCGCCCACATGGCCCGCAAAGACCTTGCGGGTATTCGTCTCTCGCAGGATGTTGGCAAGCAACATGGCTACCATACGTATTACTTCATCCCCGCGCGAAAAGCCGTACCGGTCATTATACGGCTTGAAATTATCAATGTCCACATAACCTATGGCCACTTCTTCGCCCGTATCCAGAGCGGCCTGGATAGCTTTTAAGATGGAGGTATTTCCGGGCAATCTGGTTAAGGGGTTATTGTCGAAGACCCGTTGCATCCTTTCGAAACACAGCGCCATCCTGGCAAAAAGTTCTGTATAATCAATAGGCTTGCTGATAAAATCATCGACCGGATATTGTTCCCATTCGATGCCCGTGGACATAGCTTCTCTGGAAAAGGCAATAATAAATGGTATATGGGCGCAAGGTATGCCCCCTTTTATAGCCTGAAGCATCTCTAATTCCACCTTATCCTGCATATCAGCCATGACGAGGATTAGATCCGGAGGATCATTGAAGATGGTATCCATGGCCTTCTTGAAGGTGGGGCTGGAAATTATTTGATACCCCTTTGCTTCAAAAAGGTATTCCTGTTCGTTACCGGGTTTATCACCCTTGCCTATTATCAGGACTCGACGGCGGGCGGGCATTTTTCACCTAAGTTCTGGATCTCAAAGCTAAACCCCCTTAGCTCCACAAGAATCTCCTCGGCCTCGGCTATTAGTCCGGGCAAATCATCTTCCCGGAGGGTCAAAGCCGCCCAGGCATTATGATCCAGGGGCGGTACCCATTTGTCGCCGCCAAAACCAAAACCCCGGGCCCGGACCAGGACGTCGGCCACATGAACGATAGCCGTGCTCACATAATGATTGGCGCTTTTTGAGGGTTCGTGGTGGTAAGCAATGGGTTCAGCCAGCCTGTCCGGAAGGTTCCAATGCCGGCAGAGCCTTTGTCCTACCTGGGTATGGTTAATCTTAAGTATCCGCCGCTCTGCCGCATAAAGAGAGATATTTTCGCTCAGTATGGCCTCGTCCAGGACGGCGGCCTCTTCGGCCAGGTTTTCCCTGATCACTACCTTGCCGATATCATGCAGGAGCGCCGCAGTGGATACCTCCTCGGGATTATTAAGATTCAGGCGCCGGGCGATTACATTGGCGATGGCCGCACACCCCAAGGAATGTTCCCAGAGACCAACCACTGTCTTTTCCATGGCTTCGAAAATAGACGCGCTTAACACCAGGCTCCGCACCACATAAAATCCTAAAAGGATGACGGCGCTGCTTACCGTAGAGATGCGCCCGGGGAACCCATAGAATGCTGAATTGACCAGCTTAAGGAGTTTGGCCGCCAGGATATGGTCCTTGGCGATAACACGTCCGATCCGTTCGGCAGAGACCGAGGGGTCTTCGACCATCTGGGTTATTTTAGAGACAATGCCCGGCAGGGTTGGCAGGGCCCTTGCCTGTCTAAGCTTTTCTCTGAAACCGGCGGTTTTTTCCTCGTCCCACTTTATTGCCATGAATTTATGATCATATCCTTTATTATTTCCTTTAGGCGCATGAGGAGGGGGTCGCCTGTCCTGGGGCTAAATCTTTCCTCAAGGTCGGCCAATTCTCCTTCCAGCGTCTTTTCACCTTCCTCAGTAACGGGATGTCCCTCCACCGTTATGGTCTGAATCCCCAATCTCTTTAATCGTTCGATCAAGGCCACAGACAGACTGGTTCCTTTTCCGCAAAGGATGATGCCGTTTTCGCGGTGGATATCCCGGGCCAGTACCATATCTGAAGTAGCCAGAGATAACGGGATAGTCTGCACGGGTAATAATACCTTTTTCGTAACGTTTTAGCGGTTTGAAAACATATTCAGGCCGTGTTGAAGGCCCTTTATTCTATGCAACCGATATTCGAATTTATTTTAACTTTAACGCCAACCGGCATAAACCTGGTCGACCTTTCTTTGTTTGCTGCCAAACGTGGCGCCCGTCTCTCCTTTGATAAACTGAAAAAATGCCGGGGCAATTTTTTCGTCAGTCGCATTTTCCAGAAGCTGACCCAGGCCGCTATCTCCAACATGCCTTTGCAGTATGGTACGCAATATATTGAAAACACACCGGGAGGCCTGACTTTTTGGCCTTTCCAGTAGTACGGGCACAAGGTAATGCACGACGTTTTTAACTTCCTGGTCAAAGGAGATGCTGGGTAAGGTCAGAATATTTATAGAGAGATTTTGTCTGGCGATTTCGGCTATGCGGGTTGCAATGTTGTCATTAGCCCCTGCTTCTGTCATGTTGACAACCAGGTAAGGGCAAAACTTAGCCATTTTCTCCTGCAGGAAAAGCCCCCAATCCGCATTTCTTTCACAGGCGTGAGATAATAGCTCATCGATGCGTTTAATGCGGCGGTTGCCGGAGGAAGAGGTGGCTTCAAAGACCAGCCCCTTAAGCTCGTTAATATGCCCTTGAAACATCCTTGCTTCACCTGGTTTCATAGTATCAAAAATAGTTTTATTGAGGTAGCGGAGCAGGCTGACCTTTATAAAATTATAAACATCCAGGACAGAGCTCGGTTCCGGTGAGGTTACGGCTATCCGCTCATCTGCGGCTAAAAAGAAGTCCACCACGTTATAAGAAGTATCACCGCCCAAATCAATGACCACGTAATCAGCCGGCAGATCTTGCAAATCCTTAATGAGCTTTTTCTTTTGGGCCGTTAGAATATTGGCCATGCCCAGGTTGGAACTATCCCCGGCTATGATTCTCAGATTCTTAACGGCCGTGTCCAGGCAGAGTTCATTTAACGGCTTCCCGTCTTTAAAATAGTGCTGCAGGGTAAGCGGTGGAATTTTTACGCCCAGATGGAGATGTAAGTTGGCGCCGCCCAGGTCCAGATCCACGGCAATAACCCTTTTACCTAGCGATGCCAGGCCGGCGCTTAGGTTTGCGGAAAGAATGGTCCTCCCTATGCCGCCCTTAGCGCCACCCACGGCGAATATTAGCTTACGTTGTGGTGCGCGTTGCTTTGCGACATCAGATGTAATCTTCTTTTTAAATTGGGGCCACGGGATATTTTCTCCCTTTTCCCGCGCCGTTTCTAAACAGACGTTCAAAAACTCGTAGGCCTGGTGGATGCGTATAAAACGTTCATGCCTGCTGCGGCGAAAGCTCTCGGGCAGGTTATGGATAAGGTCGGGGTGGCATTGCATGACCTTCGCCCGAAATGCCTTTTTAAGGGTCTCGGGGTCAAGCGATGCAAGAAAAGGCGGCGATTCCAATTGTTTTTTTGGGAAAAGCACAGAGAGCGCATAATAAAGCTTTACACTATCTCTGGACATATTTCTTCCTCCGGGATGTAAGGCACAGGTTATTAATATCTTTTTCGGCTGTTTATTTCTTTTCTTTAGTGTTAATTTGACTTTGCCTTATCCTCCTTGTATAAATTAACCACAGGACACGGAGAAAATTAAAAACTTCTCAAGGAATCAAAAGAAAAACGGCTGTTAAGAGAAAAAAGAGCTTTGCAGTTTCTGAAACGATTTTTGAGGAAACAAATCTTTTCTTAATTTATTGATATTCTTATTTTCTCTGTGCGCTCTGTGTTTATCTTTTGACAATACGTATATGTAAATCGGGAGATTTTATGAGGATAAGAAAGGCTGTTATTCCGGTAGCCGGACTGGGTACCCGGTTTCTGCCGGCTACAAAGGCGATCCCCAAGGAGATGCTGACCATTGTTGACCGGCCTACTATTCAATACATTGTGGAAGAGGTGGTGGCCTCGGGTATCGAACAGGTCATTATGGTCACCGGCAGTGGCAAGTCGGCGATCGAAGACCACTTTGATTATTCCTATGAACTGGAGACGATCCTGGAACAGAGAAAAAAGTGGACGCTTCTGGAAGAAGTCAAAAAGATCTCTAATTTGATCGAGATTACCTCTGTAAGGCAAAAGCGGCCATTGGGACTGGGCCATGCGATACTATGCACAAAAGACCTGGTGGGCAACGAACCGTTTGTGGTGGTCTTGGGTGACGACCTGGTGGATGCCCCCATCCCCTGTACCCAACAGTTATTGAATGTCTTTAATGAGTTTCAAAAGCCGGTGGTGGCTGTCTATCCCGTGTCGAAAGAAGAGATTCATAACTATGGTATAGTCGAAGGGGAGGAGATTAAAGAACATATCTATAGGGTGACAAAGATGATGGAAAAACCGGCCCCGGGAACAACAGATTCAAACCTGGCTATTATCGGACGGTATATCCTGACGCCGGATATATTTACTATCCTGGAGAACACGCCAACAGGACATGGTGGAGAAATCCAACTTACTGATGCCCTCATGGAACTGGCGCGCCGAGATCAGATATATGCCCATCGTTTTGTTGGCCAGCGGTATGATGCCGGGGATAAATTTGGCTATATTCAGGCCACGCTGGCCTATGCCCTGAAACACCCGGAGATTGGCCCAAGGGTAAGAGAATACCTGCAAAAGGAACTATGCCTCGGCTAAAATGACCCTGATCATTGAAGCAGCCCCAGCCTTACCTGTTTTTAAGACCTTCCACTATCTTGTCCCGGCTGAACTGGAGAAAGACATACAACCTGGTCTGCGTGTACTTATACCCATAGGGTTACGTACTGTTACCGGTTATGTACTGGGTACGGTCGCCTCTTCAGACCGGCCGGAACTGAAAGAGATCCTGGACATACTGGATGAGCGCCCCCTCTTTCCTCCCGGCCTCCTTCGCCTTTTTGAGTGGATGGCGCGTTATTATCATTATCCCCTGGGTAAGGTAATAGAGTTGGCCCTGCCGGCCGGCCTGAATGTCTCCAGCCGGCGATTGCTGATTCTTACCGGGATCGGTCGCCGCACTCTGGTCGCAGATACGCCGGGGTGTAACGAAGAGGTCGCCTCCCCGGAGGTCCTCTCCGTTTTAGGGCTTTTTAGGGGAGAAAAACCGGTCTCGGTCCCGGCTATTGAAAAAATTTCCCCCGGCGCCGGCCGCCATTTAATCCCCGGCCTCGTTGATAAAGGCCTCCTCGCCTGGAAAGAGGTCGTGGAACGACCGCGCACCAGGCTTAAAGAGGAGCGCATGGTAAGGCTCACCGGAAAAGCTTCGGAAAAGCCCTTATCCGGCGATGAAGAGACCATCCTTACCTATCTGCAGGAGCAAGGAGAGGTTCCTGTAAAGAGACTAGGGGCCTCCATGCCCCACCTGACAAAGAGATTGAAAAAACTGGAGAAGTCCGGCCTTATCTCCTTCTCCAGGGCTATTGTTTACAGAGATCCATTTAGCGCCGAGGGCTTCTGGTATAGACGCCCTGCAGCCCTGACGGCCGAACAAAAACAGGCCGTTGAAGATATCACCAGGGCCCTCTCCAGCCATGAATTTTCTGCCCATGTCCTCCACGGGGTCACGGCAAGCGGAAAGACAGAAGTGTACCTGAGGGCTGCCGAAGCGGCACTGACTCAAGGAAAGGACTGCATAGTTCTTGTCCCCGAGATTGCCCTGACGGCTTATTTAGAGGCGGCCTTTATTTCATGCTTTGGAGACAAGGTCGCCGTCCTGCACAGCGGCCTATCCCCCGGCGAAAAACTTGATCAATGGATACGCATACTGGAAGGAACGGCCCGAATAGTCATCGGCGCCCGTTCGGCTGTATTTGCGCCTCTTTCCTCCCTGGGCCTGATCGTGGTGGATGAGGAACACGACAGCTCCTATAAGCAGGAAGACAAGCTCCGTTATCATGGCCGGGATGTGGCCGTAATGCGTGGCCGTCTGGAGAAGGCAGTGGTGATCCTGGGTTCGGCCACTCCCTCCATACAAAGTATGTTTAATGTAAAATCAGGACGTTATGGATACATAGCGCTGACCAGGCGGGTTGAGGAGCGGGCATTGCCGGGGGTGTCTGTTATCGACATGCGCAACCCCGGGTCACAGACCGGAGCCGGTAGGGAGATCTTTTTCCCGGAACTCCTTGATGCCATAAAAGATAACCTGCAAAAGAGGGAGCAAACTCTTATTTTTCTTAACCGTCGGGGCTACTCGCCTTCTATGCAATGCAAATCCTGCGGTCAGGTCTTGATTTGCCCTAATTGTAGTGTTTCTCTGACCCATCATCTCTCTGAACAGACACTCCTTTGCCATTATTGTGGCTATTCAGTCCCGGCGCTTCCGGCCTGCCCGGCCTGTGGTGGTATTAATGTCAGATCGATTGGCTGGGGGACGGAACGTATTGAAGCGGAACTAAAAATGCTTTTCCCGGAAGCGCGTATAGCCCGTCTGGATCGGGATACAACCACCCGGAAAAGAGCGCACCATGCTATCTTGCGAGCTGTTCAAAAGAGGGAGATAGATATCCTTGTAGGCACACAGATGGTGACCAAGGGGCATGATTTCCCTTATATCACCCTGGTTGGCGTGGTTTCAGCCGACCTGTCTTTGAACCTGCCGGACTTTCGGGCAGCGGAAAAGACCTTCCAACTTTTAGCTCAGGTGGCAGGCCGGGCCGGTCGCGGGGAAAGGCCGGGAAAGGTTATAATCCAGACCTATAACCCGGACCACTACAGTATTATTAAGGCCAAAAAGCACGATCTTCCGGGATATTATGAAGAAGAAATTACCCTTCGCCAGGCGCTCAGGTATCCACCTTTTGTGCGCCTGATTAACCTCCTGCTGGAAAGCAACAGCCAAATCAAGGTCAAGGATTATGCCCAGGAGATGAGCCTGCGGGCACATGCACTTTTGCAAAAAAACAGGGGTTGGCGGGATACCGTGGAAATCCTTGGGCCGGCCCCGGCGCCGCTATTCAAGATAAGGGGGAAATTCCGGTATCAGATGTTTTTGAAGGGTCTCAAAGTCGGGCCGCTACATGCCTACACTAATGGTCTTCTCGAATATCTTAAGGCAAAACCTCCCGTCGCAGGGGTCAAATTGATTATAGACGTTGACCCCGAAAGCATGTTATAAATAGGTTACAGTGCCCAGCACTCAGTAAACAGCCAAGCAGCGGTGAATTTTCCCTGAAAGCTGACCGCTGAGGGCTGATAGCTACGTGAATTTTATGGCTATACGCAAGATTATCACCTATCCACACCCGGTTCTGAAAGAAGCGGCGGCGCCGGTAGAAAAGATAACTCCTGAGATTCTGAGTTTATTTGCTGACATGGCGGACACCATGTATGCGGCCCCGGGAATCGGACTGGCTGCCAACCAGGTCGGTGTCCTGAAAAGGGTTATTATCTTTGACTTATCCAGGGAAGGCGAAAATAAGAAATTAACGGCCTTGATCAACCCGGAGATCATCTGGGCAGAAGGCGAGACTACCCATGAAGAGGCCTGTTTGAGTGTTATTGACTATTCTGCTGAAGTCAGGCGCAGCGCCCAGGTCAAGGTAACGGCCTTGAATCTCGCAGGAGAGCCGATGGAACTTGAGGGCGAGGGGCTCCTGGCCATCTGTCTCCAGCACGAAATCGACCACCTGAACGGCATCCTTTATATCGACCGCATCAGCAGCCTCAAAAGAATGCTCTACAAACGTCGCCTCAAAAAAATCCTTAAGGTAGAAGCGTTATGAATCCGCCGCGTTGGCGGATAGTCTTCATGGGGACACCGTCATTCGCTGTGCCCTCCCTGGAGACCCTCATCCATTATGGCGGAGTAGAAGTTGCAGCGGTGGTCACGCAACCGGACCGGCCTAAAGGACGGGGTCTGGCCGTCTCCCCACCCCCGATCAAGGTCCTGGCCGAACAGGCAAAAATCCCTGTCCTCCAACCGGAGAAGATACGCACAGAAAATTTTCTTGGCGGGATGCGAAAATTATCCCCCCAGGTCATAATCGTGGTGGCCTACGGTAAGATCCTGCCCCCGGAACTGTTGGCCATACCGCCACGCGGCGCCATCAACGTCCATGCCTCTCTCCTACCCAAATACCGGGGGGCCGCTCCTATTCAGTGGGCCTTAATAAACGGAGAAGAAACCACAGGTGTAACCATTATGCAACTGGATGAAGGTATGGATACCGGCCCGATTTTTCTCATGGAGGAGATCAAAATTGAACCGACGGATACGACGGGTACATTACATGACCGCCTGGCGAGCCTTGGAGCCAGAGCCCTCATCAAAACCCTTGACGGCCTCCAGAAAGGCACTATTATACCAAGGCCGCAGCCAAAAACCGGGGTTTCTTACGCCCCAATGTTAAAAAAAGAAGACGGGCGAATCGATTGGCGGCAGCCGGCCGGAAAGATTTTTAATCTTATCCGGGGCCTTGACCCCTGGCCTGGTTCCTATTCATACTGGCGAGGTAAACTTTGTCATCTTTATAAACCGCGCCTTTTTGAGGGGGCAGAAAAAAAGGCGCCGGGGGAGATAATCCAGGCGGATGATTCCGGGCTCCTGGTGGCCACGGGCAGTGATTATATCCTTATCACCGAGCTCAAGATCGAAGGTAGTCGGCGGATGGCCGTAGCGGATTTCCGCCGGGGTCATAAGATAGATATAGGCGAAAAACTGGGTTAATAATTAGTAAAAAATCCATTTGGGGGACGACACAGTAAAAAGCTCCAGTTGTAAGACGCGCAAATCCTATTATCAGTTGACCGTTGTCCGTCAACAAACCATGCACTTACGGTGAACAGTGAACGGTGAACTTTTCATAGCTACGCCGCAGTGACGAAGAATGCCGCGCAACGCAGCAAATGGACTTTTTACGAAGCCGTCTGGGTTAATGTCTGAAGAAAAGTCACATAAGGTTTTATTTGTTGGTCTGCTCCTCGTAACCTGCGCTTTATTTTTTCTGGTTGCTGTCCTCCTCTGGTGGATACCATACGTGGGATTGGCCAATATCCATCGTGCTCTTCCTGCTCTGCTGGCCGTTTTCTTTGGCGCCCTGCTTTTATTAGCAATAGGGGGCATCTTTTCCATCGTGCTAACCCTGATCTTCAAGAAGGATCTTTTGCTCTCCAAGCGTCTGCGCGGCGCGGTAATCAAAGTTATCTTTCCTGTCTTGATATTCGTCGGCAAGCTCTTCGGCATCTCGAAGGAAAAAATCCAACATGCCTTTGTAGAAGTCAATAACGACCTGGTAATGACCCAGGCCGGCCGTATCAGGCCAGAGCGCCTGCTCCTCCTTATGCCCCACTGCCTCCAGAACTATGACTGTACGGTAAAGATCACCGGCAATGTGGATAACTGCAAGAGGTGTGGGCAGTGCAAGATCAAAGATCTGGTGGAAATGGCAGAGACTTACCATGTTGGTCTTTCTGTGGCTACCGGTGGTACTATTGCCCGTCGCATTGTGGTAGAGAAGAAACCCCAGATTATAATCGCCGTGGCCTGTGAAAGGGATCTAACCAGCGGCATTCAGGACAGCTATCCGGTGCCGGTTTACGGAATATTTAATATTCGGCCTTATGGACCATGCTTTAATACCCAGGTGGACCTGAAAAAGCTGGAAAAGGCCATGCTCCATTTTCTGCAGGGAGGAGCATAATGTTTGCCAACCCACGGCAGGTTGCCCTCGCAGTTCTGGATGAACTGGATAAAGGGCAAGAGACCCTGGATGCGCTCATGGAAAAGGCATTCCGCAAGCACTTCACCCTGGAAAGGCGGGATCGGGCCTTGACCATGGAACTCGTTTATGGCGTCCTCAGGCAGCGGGCGCGGCTTGACTGGACCATAGACCAATTTTCCAAGACCCCGAGGGAAAAAATGGAGCCGCTGGTTCAGAATGTCTTGCGGCTGGGGATATATCAGCTCCTTTACATGGATCGCATCCCGCCTTCGGCCGCAGTCAATGAATCTGTGAATCTGGTCAAGGTCAGCCATCCGGAATGGATCGCCCGTTTTGTAAACGGCGTGCTGCGGGCCATAGAACGGGGAAGAGCGGAAATCAGGTGGCCTGATTCAAAGGAAGATTTATCGGCCTGGCTGGCGGTAGAGACCTCCCATCCGCTATGGCTGGTGGAACGCTGGACAGGACGCTATGGAGCGGATGCGGCCCGCGACTTATGCGAAAGCAACAACAAGATGCCTGTTCTGGCCATCCGCGTCAATACCCTGCGATTAAAGCGCAATCAGCTCCTGGAGTTTTTGCGCAAAGAGGTACCGGATATTGAGCCTGCTCTCTATTCTCCGGAAGGGCTGATACTGAAAGGTTTTTACGGAAATGTCTCGGGCCTTACCGGTTATAAAACCGGCTGGTTCCAGGTGCAGGATGAATCCTCACAGCTTGTTTCTCCTCTCGTCTCGCCACAGCCCGGTGAGTTAATACTCGATGCCTGCGCCGGTCTGGGAGGAAAAACCACGCACTTGGCCCAGATAATGCGCAATCTCGGGCGCATACTGGCCCTGGACATCCACGGCGGACGCCTGGAACGGCTGAAAGAAAACGCAACCCGCCTTGGCATCCAGAATATTGAGGTAATCAAAAAAGATGTCACGCAGTCGCTGGCAGACCTGGGCGGGAAAAAAATTGACCGTATCCTGGTCGATGCCCCATGTACAGGGTTGGGCGTCATCCGCCGCAACCCCGACATCAAATGGCGCCGCAAGCCGGAAGACCTTCCAATTATGGCCGAACGGCAGGGACGCCTTCTGGACGAGGTGGCTCCGCTCCTTAACCCAGGGGGCTTCCTGGTCTATGCCACCTGCAGCCTGGAGCCGGAAGAGAACGAGGAGGTTATAAAAAACTTCCTGGTTCGTCATCCGGATTTTGAGATAGAAGACCCGGGATCAGTACTGCCGCAAAAGGCTGGCGAACTGGTAGAAGATAATTTTTTGCGCACCTATCCCCACCGTCATGGGACCGATGGATTTACCGCGGTGCGGATGAGAAAGGGATAAGAAAACCCCGGGGGCATAGCCGATATAGGTGCTCGGTAATGGGTGATGCGTCGGGAGGAGGGGTCGGGTTGCGAGTTTTTTAACCCGAAACTCGTAACTCGATGGCTGAAAGCTTTTAGCCGACGGCTAAAAGCTAATATGAAAACGAGGTACATTTTATGAAAAAAATTGCGCCATCTATACTTTCCGCTGATTTTAGCCGCCTGGGAGAAGAGGTTCAGGCGGTAGAGAAGGCCGGGTCTGATCTTATACACATTGATGTCATGGACGGCCATTTCGTCCCCAATATTACCATAGGGCCTCTGGTGGTCCAGGCGGTCCGCAAAGTGACCGCCCTGCCATTGGACGTGCACCTGATGATTTCCAATCCGGATCAATATATAGAGGATTTTGCCCGCGCGGGAAGCGACATTATTACCGTGCACGTAGAGGCCTGTATCCACTTAAATCGAACGATAGATCTTATCAAAAAGCAGGGGGTCAAGGCCGGTGTGGTCCTGAACCCCGCTACGCCCCTTTCTGCCCTGGACTATGTGCTGGAAGAGGTGGATATGGTCTTATTAATGAGTGTTAACCCTGGATTTGGGGGTCAATTTTTTATCCCCAATGTGGCCCACAAGATTGCCAATCTGCGGAAGCTAATCGACATACGCAAGCTCCCTGTGGAAATTGAGGTGGACGGAGGGATAAACTTTGATACGGCCAGAATGGTGGCCAGGGCCGGTGCAGACATCTTTGTGGCCGGGTCTGCTATATTCGGCAGTGATGATTATGCCAAAACAATCCAGGCCCTGCGCAAGGCCATAACAGAATAGGCGGCCTGTGGTCAGTTGATGGCATTGAGAAGGAGGATTCTATGCCTATTTTTGAGTACATCTGTAATGAATGCAAGCAAAAGTCCGAAATCATAGTTTTTAAATCTACTGATGCGGCAACCTGTCCCCACTGTGGTTTAGGGAACCTCTCCAGGCTTGTCTCTGCCACATCTTCCCTTACCGGGGGGCACCCGGGCAAAAACCTGCCGGGGAAGGGAGATATGGCCTGTTGCGGCTCTTCACCCGGTATGGTGGCCGGCTGTGCCGGGCCGGGTAGCTGCTGCGGGAAAGTGCATAAGTAGAACGTTATCCCAAATCCACCGTCTAATTTGGCTATCAAGATTAAAATCAGCAGGTTATGGGGTATCCCTGAACACCAGCAAGATATTAGATGCAAGGCGCCGAGGAGCGACGACTGAGGCGTATGGAGCAATACGCCGCAAGGAGGAGCGATCGAAGGCAACGCCGCAGATGATGTCTTGATGGTGGATCAGGGTTATTTCGCAGGGTTACTTCCGCGTCAGCCGATGGAGTACTATATGGAACTCTTCATCATCCGCCCGCATCACCCTTGCCCTGCATTCAATCTTAAAGTCCTTCTGGGCCAGTTCAAAGAACCTGCATGGGGACATGCGACTCTTGTCATGGGCCAAAAAGACAATGCCATCCGGAGCCAAGGCGTTTTGTATAAGTTCATGGAGTGGCAGTAAAAGCTTTTCATTGAAAAGCACCTCAGAGCCTATAATATAGTGGTACTTTTTATACAGGGCAGGTGCACACCAGTCTAAGGTCTGAAAGCGTACCTTATCGAGACCATTGCTCCCGGCGCTGAGCATGGCAAAACAAAGTGCATCCTGGTCGTAATCGGTAATCGTTACCTTATGGCCGAAGGCCGCGGCAAACAGGCCGGACAGCCCTATGCCCGCGCCAAGCTCCAGCATTTCCTTGCCGTCATCCGGTTCAAGCGGTGCCAGTTCATCGGCCAAGATAATGGAGGCCTCCCAGACCCTGGCCCAGAAAGGAAATCCGGCTAAGGGATCATCCTGTGAAAACTGTTTTTCGACCAGTCGCTTAATATCCCTTACCTGGGCTATCTGCAGGGTCTTGCCACGTACGGTGACCGGTGTGGTCTCGATCCCGAACCGCTCTTCAAGCTCTCTTATTTTGTCCTTTGTAGCTAATCCGTTCATGTTAAGTCTCCATCTTTGCGCAAGTAGGACATAAGCTCGGTATAGGTCAGTGTGTTCAAAATATCTTCTCTTGTCAGCCAGCCGCGGCGGGCCACCGACACGCCGAGAGACATAAAATCCATTTGCTCCATGATATGCGCATCCGTACCGATGGCCAGCTTGCAGCCCTTTTCTTTAGCCGCCCTGGCCTGGATATCGTTTAAATCCAGCCGCTTGAAGTAGGCGTTGATTTCCAGCGCCGTGCCGGTTTCCGCGGCTACCCCGATAATCTTTTCAATATCCACGGCGTATGGTTCCCTCTCCCCTATGAGGCGCCCGGTGGGATGGGCGATAATATCCACATGCGGATTGCGCATGGCCGAAGTTATCCGGTGGGTCAGGGTCTTCGCATCCTGCTTAAAACCGGTATGAATGGCCGCTACAACTATGTCTAACCGGCGCAAGATTTCATCTGGATAATCCAGGTTGCCGCTGCTGTCAATATCTACTTCCGTGCCGCAGAGGAGTTTTACCGGCCCCCCTTTTTGGTTGAAGGCGCGAATCTCGTCCATCTTCTTCTGTAAGTCAGAAACAGACACCCCGCCGGCCACCTTAAGAGAGACGGAATGATCGCAAATGGCCACCCAGGAAAGACCCAGGGAAGAGGCTTTTCGGGCTATCTCGACCAGAGAAGCGCTCCCGTCACTGTATTTAGAGTGGACGTGCAGATCCCCTTGAATATCCTTCATCTCCACTAGAAGCGGCAGCTCCCCGGCCTGAGCCGCTTCTATCTCGCCCCGGTCTTCTCTCAATTCGGGAGGAATGTAGGGCAGCCCCACGGCCTGGAAGACCTCCTCCTCCGTCCTGCCCCCCAGCCATTTTTCGTCTTTGAATATGCCATATTCGTTGATTTTTAGCCCTTGACGCACGGCGAGATCCCGGATACGGATATTGTGCGCCTTGGAACCCGTAAAGTAACAAAGGGCAGCGCCCAAACTCTTTGGCTCCACTACCCGGAGATCGACCTGAATACCTTCTCTGGTGCGGATGCTGGCCTTTGTTTCACCGCTGGCCGTGATCTCGCTCACTAAAGGCAGCCCGGTAAAGACCTCCATGACCCGGGCTGGTTTCTCCGAGGCCACCAACAGGTCGATATCCTTGGCCGTTTCCCTTCTGCGCCGGAGACTTCCGGCCAGGTGCACCGGGCAACCGGGACATTTTTTCCGCAACATGGCAACGATCTCTTCAGCCACTGGAAGCGCTATGCCGACAGGAAGACGCTCCCGACCTTTTTTGAGGATAGCGATGCCCTTAAGGATGTTCTCTTCGGTCCTGGCCTTGATCCCGGGCAGGCCCTGGATCTTGTGCTCAAGCGCCAGTTTCTCTACTTCCTCTATCGAGGAGACGCCAAAATGGTCAAAAAGGAGTTTAGCCGTCCGTGGCCCCACGCCAGGGATGGCCAGAAGAGTGACGATGCCGGACGGAACTTCCTTTTTTAAATCCTCGTAGTCTTTAAAAGTACCGGTAGTTATAATCTCCTGGATTTTTCCGGCCAGATCCCTGCCGATACCCGGAATGGCCTCCAGGCCGCTCCGGGCCGCAACAACCGAGATGTCCTCGGTGAGATTCTCTATGTTCTGCGCGGCCTTGCGGTAGGCGCGAATGCGGAAGGGATTCGCACCCTGTATCTCCAGGATATCGGCTATGCCATCAAATACCGCGGCGACTTCCTGATTCTTCATGGTCGTCGTTTATTCAAGGATTTATGCCCTGTAGTTTAGGCATATCTTCTATGATGACCTCGTAAAAAGCCTTTTCTGTGTGGTCTTGAGGTATTTTTACTTTGGCTGATTGCTCCTCATTTTAAACAAATGCAACCAATTGATTTCATAGCTATATTCTATTTAGATCGTTTAAAAATCGTTCAACTTCACATAAGGATTCTATTTCCCCGTTTTCGCATCAATTAATTCCCAAAAAGACGCCGGTCCTTAGAACGCATTTTAATATTACCCTCTTTATTACCCTCTTTTAGAGGTATTACCTCTTTTCCTCCAAAGCGCCCCTGGCCCCCGGCCAAGACACTCCACTTCTTTAACGCCCTGGAGTTCCTGAAGCACCCTACGAATCATGTCCCTGCTGACACCGGGGCATGCCCGCTCCAGATCAGAAAGGGAGAATTCGCTTTCACAAGTAGCACGCTACACAGAAAAGAAGTAAGCGTTTAGAAAAAGCTTGTCAAGGATATTTTAAATGGAATATAAATATGTTGCGCCAAGCGAGGA
>QYQD01000179.1 GCA_007280345.1 Deltaproteobacteria bacterium
GCGTATCGCCATCCCCCTGGCCATCTATTTCTTCGTCATGTTCTTTATCACCTTCTACATGTCGGCCAAGGCCGGGGCGGGCTATCGCATTTCCACCACCCTGTCCTTTACTGCCGCCAGCAACAACTTTGAGCTGGCCATTGCGGTGGCGGTGGCGGTGTTCGGGCTCCAGTCCGGCGAGGCCTTTGCCGCAGTCATAGGCCCTTTGGTAGAGGTGCCGGTGCTTATCAGTCTGGTGGGTGTGGCCTTAAAGTTCAGACAAAAATATTTTACTCCCTTTTGCTGTGTGGATTGTGGCATCGAGGCGACTCAAGCCACTCTCCTGAAGGGGCGGCGCGGGGATCAGGACTTATACGTCTGTCCCACTTGCGCCCATGCGAATCCGCCCCCTCGGGCTGATTAATCCGAGGGGAGAAAGAAGTCTCATGGAATTCAAGAGGTATCCTCATGTTTAAGACTATTGTCCTGGCCACCGACCTGTCGCCCGCCTGGAATGAAATCGTGGCCTGCGCCGGAGAATTTAAAGCCCTGGGGTGTTCCCGGGTGATCCTGACCAACGTAATCGTTGCCAGATTCATATCGGGGTTGGAAGAAATGCTGCGGGCCGATGTCCGACCCAAGCTGGAAGCGCAGCAGCGGCAACTGGAAGCCCAGGGATTGCAGGTAGAAGTGGAAATGCCAGTTGGGTTGCCGGCCTATTCCCTGAATGAAGTGGCCGCCCGCCATGAAGCCGACCTCATTGTGCTGGGCTCCCACGGGACCGCTCTTTGGCGGGAGGCGGTGCTGGGGTGCTTCACCTCCGCGGTGGTGCACCATACCAAGTATCCCACCTTGCTCATTAACGTGCGGGTTAAAAAGGACCAGGAAGCGGACCCCTGCCGCCTGCATTGCGGCTCACTATTGCGCCATGTCCTCTTCCCTACCGATTTTTCCGAAATTGGGGTGCGGGCCGGTGAGTCTGTTGAGATTTTGGCGACCAGGGGAATCGGACAGGTCACCCTGCTTACCGCCCTGGATGTGCCGGGAGGAGACGCTTATCCTCCGGGATTTCAGGAGATCGCCGAGGGAGCGGTCCAAGACCTGCAGGAGCAATGGAAGCAGCGCCTCTTGAAAGCCGGGGTATCCGTAGTTCATAACCGCTTCGATCCGGGGCACCCCCTTCCTGCCATTCTCCAGGCCCTGGAATCTCAGGATATTTCGCTCATCATCATGGGTACCCAGGGGAAGGGTTTTATCAAGGAGCTTTTTCTGGGAAGCGTGGCCCATAATGTTTCCCGGCTGGCGACGTGCCCGGTGCTGTTGATCCCGTTGGCGCAGCGCTGACCTCAAGGAGATGGATAAAGCTTCATCCAAGAAGGAGTTGAGAGATGTTCGAGCGCATTGTCCTGGCCACCGACCTGTCCCCCGCCTGGGATGAAGTCGTGGCCTGCGCCGGAGAATTTAAGGCCCTGGGGTGTAACCAGGTAATCTTGACCTATGTGATCAGCGTCAAGTTTATGGCGGGGATGGAAGGCATGCTCCAGGCCGCGGCCCGGCCCAAACTGGAGGCCCAGCAGCAGCAACTGGAAGCTCAAGGGTTGCAAGTGACCGTAGAGACCCCCGTAGGCCTGCCGGCTGATTCTTTAAACGACATTGCCTGTCGCTATGGCGCTGACCTCATCGTGGTGGGCTCCCACGGCCAATCGCTCTGGCGGGAAGGGGTGCTGGGGTGCTTCACCTGTGCGGTGTTACATAACGTCCAATACCCAGTGTTGTTGCTCAATATCAGATTGAAAACGCCGGGACAGCCGGGCTCATGTGAAATCTCCCGCACCGAGGTTCTCCGCCACGTGCTCTTGCCCACGGACTTTTCGGAAATTTCGTTCCGGGCCTTGGAGTATGTAGAGCGCTTGGCTTTAAAAGGATTAGAACAAGTCACGGTGTTGAACGCTCTGGATGTGCCGGGAGGAGAGGCCTACCCGCCGGGTTATCAGGACATGGCGGAAGCCAAAGCCATGGATTCCCTCAATGCCTGGACGGTGCGTCTTAACGGCGCCGATATACCTTTAGTGAATCCCGTTTTTGATCCTGGCCACCCTCTCCCCGCTATTATCCGGATTCTAGAATCCCAAGACATCTCCCTGATCGTCATGGGCACCCAGGGGAAAGGCTTTATCAAGGAGATTTTCCTGGGCAGCGTGGCCCATAATGTTTCCCGGTTAGCGATGTGCCCGGTGCTCTTGATCCCGCCGGCGTCTCGTTAATTCCGGCGGAATTATCGGTAAAATATTTCGGTTCCAGGGAAAAAAGGGCATCCGGGAGCGCCGGATTTTCCTCCTGTAATGGTTTAGTATTTAGAAATCCGGATACACGATTATTAAGGCAGCGAGTCTGACCCTAATTACTCAAAAAGGAAGGGTACCAATGAAATTATTGCGTGGAACTTTTATCGGTTTGTTTTGTCTGGTGGTAGGTGTTCTGGTCCTCTGGCAACCCTGGTCGACCCAGGCGCAGGGGACGGTTCCGGCCAAAGGCAAGCCCGCCCTTTACGAATTCGGCGCCAAGTGGTGCGTCCCCTGCAGAGAGATGAAAGAGGTGATGGCGGCTTTAAAAACCAGCCATGGCGACCAGGTGGAATTTCGCATGGTGTATGCGGATGAAGAAAGGCCCCTGTTTGAGCAATACAAGATCATGCTCATCCCCACCCAGGTCTTTTTCGATGCTTCCGGCAAAGAGGTGGACCGGCATATCGGGGCTTTACCCAAGGAAGAAGTTATCAAAAAACTCAAGGAATTGAAGTTTATCCGCTAAGTTAGGAGACCATTTATGGCATGGAGTGAAACTTTGGGACAGGTCATGCAGACCCGTCCCATCCTGGCATACGGCGCCAGCTATCTGGGCGGGGTGATTGCCACCGCCAGCCCCTGTATCCTGGCCAGCATCCCCCTGGTCATCGGCTTCGTCGGCGGCTATGCCGGGGGCAACAAAAAGCAGGCCTTTTTCTATTCCCTGACCTTCGTGGTGGGGTTAGCCGTGGTCATGTCCATCCTGGGCGCTATGGCCGCCCTCATGGGCACCATGTTCGGCCAGGTGGGGACCTATTTGTATTTCGTGGTGGCGGTCATCCTCATCGTCATGGGGTTGCAATTGTCCGGCCTCATCAACCTGAAAATGGGTGGGGCCTCGCAGAAATTCTTGCCCCAGCGCACCGGCCTGATTGGCGCCTTGATTTTAGGGGCGCTGTTCGGCCTGGTGCTGTCGCCCTGCGCCTCCCCGGTGCTGGCGGTGATCCTGACCCTGGCCGCGGTCAAGGGCGAGGTGGTTTACGGCAGCACTTTGCTCTTTGCCTACGCCTTGGGACAGGGGACCCTGATCCTGGTGGCCGGAACCTTTACCGGGGTGATCGAGAGTTACTTGCAATCAAAAAGCGCCAAGGTGGGCGCCATGATCCAAAAAGCGGCCGGTGGCCTGATCTTCTTTGCCGGCTGCTACATCTTGTTCCAGGGAATCAGAAATTGGTGATCCCCGGAGGGGATCAAAAGGAATCAGGCTATGAAAGATCAGAATATCAAGGAAGTTATCAAGGACCGTTACGGCAAGATCGCCCGGGGGGAACAGACTTTCTGCTGCCCCACCTGTGGGCCGACTACTACTGACCAATGTCTGGCCGTGGGCTATACGGCAGAGGACCTGCGCCTGGTCCCTGAAATGGCGATTTTAGGAGTGGGCTGCGGCAACCCCACGGCGCTGGCTGACCTTAAAGTTGGTGAAACCGTCCTGGACCTGGGCTCCGGCGCCGGCATCGACGTCTTCCTGGCGGCCAAAAAGGTCGGGGAAGGCGGCCGGGGCATCGGCGTGGACCTGACCGAGGACATGGTGGCCCGCGGACGGCAACTGGCCCAGGAGCACGGCTTCGGCAACGTGGAGTTTCGCCAGGGTGATATTGAGCATCTTCCGGTGGATTCGGCCACCGTGGACGTCATCATCAGCAATTGCGTGATCAACCTGACCCCGGACAAACTGGCGAGCTTTAAAGAGATCCATCGGGTCTTGAGGCCCGGCGGGCGCATCCTCATTGCCGACCTAATGACCGCCGGCGAACTGCCGCCGGACGTGCGGGCCAGCGCCGCGGCCTGGGCCGACTGCCTGGCCGGGGCCATGGCAAAGGAGGCCTACCTGGAAACCATCCGCAGCGCCGGGTTTACGGAAGTAACCGTGGTTTCCGAGTCTCCCTATGAGGCCCCAGGGATGGACGAGCGGTTGCAAGGGCAAATAATCAGCGTAAAGGTGCGCGCGGTTAAGGGTCAATGACGGCTGGGGTAATTGGTGATCTTCAGCCCATTAAGCGGGGTTTTTTCCCCTTACCAGGAAACATGGTATTGAGTTAACCGGATATGCGGTTATAATATAAAAAGGGTTTTTGTTTAATGGAGATGATGAAAATGGCAGAAAATAATGTGGTTCTGGTGAAAATTCTCGAACTTCCGGGTGTCTCAGGGGGATGCTCCTGCGGCAGTCTTCCCTGCTCTCCGGAAATGGCCGCCATGTTTCAGCAAAAAGTGGACACGCTGCGGGCAGCTCTGGAGGAAGCTTATCCCGGCAGGACCGGGGTTTCGCATGTGAATCTCAAGGAAAACCAGGAGGAAAGAGAGAGCGAGATCGGCCAACTCCTGGTCACCAAGAAATACCCCGGCCCCCTGGTGGTGATCGACGGGGAGCCCAAGTTTGCCGGGTCCATCCAGGTAAAGAAGATCGTCAAGGAAGTTGGCGCCATCTTAGGATAAGCAAAAGGAGAGAGTGATGGGAGAGTTCCTGGAAACCACCTTTGAGAAATTCATTTTCAAAGTGAAGGTAGGTTATCTGTACAGCCAGGAAGAATTCTGGGCGAATTTTCAGAATGGCACGGCCACTGTGGGGCTTACCGACTTCATGCAGAAGGCCAAGGGCGACGTGGCTTTTCTGGAGACCGTGGAGCCGGGCGTCGAGGTCAAGCAAGGCGGCGAGATCGGGAAGATCGAAACGATTAAAGCCACCTTCGGAATCCTGTCGCCGGTAAGTGGCAAGGTGGTGGAGGTCAACCCGGAGATGGACGCCAGTCCTTACCTGATCAACCACGACCCCTACGGCGCCGGCTGGATCTATCGCATTGAGCTCAGCGACCCCGAGGCCGACAAAGCCCAACTCATGGAGGCCAAGGAATACTTTGAGCTGATGAGAGACAAGGTCGCCCAGGAGGCGAAGAAACTTTATGGGTAAGAAACCCAAACAGGTGGTGGTGCTCCCCTGCAGCGGCATCGGCAAGACCTTTGGGGCTTTGGCCCGGGAGACCGCTTACGAATTGGTGGAGCGGGTCCGGCCCGGGCTGGCGACCTTGACCTGCCTGCCACTCTTGGTAATCAACGATCCCGAGGCGGTGGCCCTGGTGACGGAGAACCCGGTGATCACCATCGACGGTTGCCCCAAGGACTGCGCCAAAAAGAGCGTGGAGGCAGTGGGCGGCCGGGTGGCCAAGGCCTACGAGGCTATCAAGTTTTACAAAGAACACAAGGACCTTAAGCCGGAAGGCATTGCGGAAGTTAATGATACCGGCCGGAAGCTGGCCCAGGTGGCAGCAGCAGAAGTGGCTCGGGAAGTGGACAAACTGGCCGCCGGGGAGGGTGAGTGATGGACATCCAGGTTGTGAAAGTGGGCATCGTCTCCTGCAGCGGCGAGGAGATCCCGGAGGGCACCCTGTGCCGCCTGGCCTGTCGCAAGGTGCTGGATGAGCGCCCCGGCGAGACCGTCACCATCTGCCTGCCCTTGTTTATTGCCGGCGGCGAGGAGGAGCGGACCTTTGCTCAAAATTACCCCACCATCACGGTGGACGGCTGCGACAAACTCTGCGCCGCCAAGGCCACGGAAATGCTGTCGGGCAAACCCAGCAAATCGCTGTCCATCCCCGAGATTCTCAAGAAGCACGGCCTAACCCCCCCGACCAAGCTGCGCCATTTCGGGCCGGAGGAGGATGCGGCGGTCAAGGCGGTGGCGGAGGAAATCGCCAGGGCGGTGGACGAGGTTTTGGAAGAAGAATAACCAAGGAGCAACTATGGCAATTTATAAAAATAAAGTGGAGTGGCGGGGCGAGCATCTGGGCTACACCTGGATGCAGAACGGCTTGGAGATGGAGTTTTCTGCGCCGCCGGACCTCTTCGGCAAGGCGGGGGTGCTCACCCCCGAAGACGCCTTTGTGGCCGCGGCCAACACCTGTTACTTCATGATGGTGGTTTGGGCCGCGGAGCGCTTTAAGATGGATATGGTCTCTCTTTCCATTGACGCCGAGGGCGAGGTGGAGGAACACCTGGACCGCACCTCCTGGTTCAAGACCGTGACCCTCTACCCCAAAATCGTCGTTAAGGGGAAACCCAAGGAGATGGTCCAGCGGGCCCTGGACATGGCTCTGAAATACTCCACCATTTGCCAGTCTTTCAAGTTCGAAGTCATCATTAAGCCGGAAATCGTGATCCAATAAGGAACTCCCATGGCGGAAGCA
>QYQD01000009.1 GCA_007280345.1 Deltaproteobacteria bacterium
CAGGGGTCAGAAAAGCAGTGGCCAGTGGCCAGTGGCCAGTGGTCAGAAAAAAGCTTATGCCTCGCCGGAGCGGGAGGAGGCGAATAAGTTGCTGGCGGAAATCGGCTATACCCAAGAGGATTTATCCTTGAGCAAGGGAGACTTGGCCAGGGAGCTGGAAAGGCTCAAGGAAACCTCGCCGTTTTGGCCCATCCTCCAGGATGCTGTGACGCAGAATGAGGAGCGGCTGCAATCTGCAATCGAGACCCTCTATGCCCTGATGAAAGAGCACCAGGCCGACTTCTTCGCGGTCGACGGCCTGGGGTCCTGCTCCCTGGACCTGCCCCACGGCGTCCTGCTCTACGCCAAAGAGGACTACGTGGTCAAGCCCCGCAAGGTGGACGTCCTGGCCAACCTGGAACGCTACGGCTTCGAGGAGGCCATCCGGCGCACCGCGGCGGTGGATTGGGAGGCGCTGGACAACAAAGACGAATGGCCCGACGAGGTCCTGGCCATTATCGGCACCCGGCGGGAGATCAAAGAGACCTATGCGTATGAAGTGGTCAGTGGTCAGTTGCCAGTGGCCAGCAAAGACTAACTCAGGATGGATAATTAGCCCGATGCGCCAGGTTGCAAATAGGGAGAGCTTGAGATGAGAGGGTGGGCGGTAGGAGAGCGATCCCGGCGCTATACCTTTAGCAGCCCAGGCGGGGCGCTCTCTGTGAAATACCGTCTTTAGGCTGGCATCCCTGTTGGTTTTGACTGGCCACTGACAACTGGCTGCTGGCCACTGCCAGAGAAGGAGGATTGAGATGGACTTGTTGAGCCATTATCTCCAGGAGTTTAATCGGGAATACCTGAGCACCGCGGCCGACCGGCGCCAGTTTGGGGAGACCCTAATAAACGGGATGCTCACCGTGGCCCTGATCATCGCCACCGCGGTGGTTCTCTTAATGCTTTAGGAGGCGAACCATGTGGTGGCATTACCCGGCCGCGATCATCGGGGCAGTTCTCTTCAGTATCGGGCTGGGCTGGGTCGTTGGCGTCCTGATGGAGTGGCGGCAGAGGCCTGGCCTTAAAAACCACGGGGATGAGTGATGGGCCTCGGCGATTCCTCTCCGAAAGAATTAACCTGCCTGGCCAACCTGCGGGAATGGGAAAAAGGGTTGGAGTTTGACCGGGAACTTCGGGGGGGGGGGGGGGCGCCTTGAAGACCGTGGAGTGCACCGGTTATGGCAGGCAAATGACTCCCTGGCAATGCCTGGAGAATCAACTCAGTCTTTATTGCCTGCCGGGGTGGCCCTGCGAGACCTGTGAAGGAGCGGTGACCATACAAATCCCCCCCAGCCCCCCTTTATCAAAGGGGGGAGAAATTGAGGCCAAAGTGGGACAACCTATCCGGGATCCTGCGGTGATGATGACCAGCTTTTCGGATCCTGGTGGGACGCCGGCCCTAAATATTGCCAAAAAGAAACCTAAACGCCTGCCGGCCTGGTGGAAAAACGCCACAAAGGCGGTGCGCCGGGATTGGTTGAGGGAGACAGGCTAAATGCCGATGTTCGATTTCGATTGTGAGGTTTGCGGGGCGCATCGCCGAGTCTGGCGCCGGGTCGATGAGCCGCCCAAATATTGCAGCCGGGACTGTACGAGCCGGGGCCGGACCGGCCGGACGTACAGGCCGGCGAAACATCCGATCACCCCGGAGATGGACTGGAAGATCCGCAAGGTTTACCAGACCGCTACGGGCAACGGCGAAGTGCGGCAACTCGCCGCCGAGTTAGGCCGGCCTTATTGGAAGGTGCGGCGCTACGCCGCGGAGCAAGGCTGGGTGGCCACGATCCATAAAGAGTCCGACTGGACGCCGGCCGAAATGCGTCTCCTGGAGGCCAATGCCCATCGCAGTCCGGAACGCATCAGACAGACCCTGAAAAAGGCCGGCTTCCGCCGCAGTCTGACCGGCATCATCCTGAAACGCCATAGAATGAGGCTGTTGCAAAACCTGGGCGGCCAGTCCGCCACCGGCCTGGCGGACTGCTTCGGGGTCAATCCCTCCACCATCCTCAACTGGATCGTCCGGGGCTGGCTCCCGGCGATGAGGCGGGGAACGCAGCGCCTCCCCCAACAGGGGGGCGATATCTGGTTCATCAGGGACAGGTGGGTCCGGCAGTTTATCCTCACCTACCCGGAAGTGGTAGATCTGCGCAAGGTGGACAAATTCTGGTTCATCGATCTCCTGGCGGGGACTCCTGGCGGCCAGGCGACTTGGGGCGCGGCGGGGGACTCCGGGACCGAGGGCGTTAAGGGCGAAACCGAGGCGGGGACCTATTGATGGGTTGGAAATTAAAGGAAAAGATCGGAGATTGGCCAGCCGACAAATGATTTGACCCAGGCCCGCCGCCACTCCTTTGGGGGGCTCGCTGACTCCCAGCCCAAGGGGCGATGCCGTAGGCGGAAAGCCATATCGGGCCTTTACCAGAGCACGGTTTAATCGCCCCAGTAGGCGCGGGCTGCCCCAAGGCCCCAGGCTCCCGGCGAAACGGGGAGCTACTTTTTGATGGTTCAAGGTTCAAGGTTCAAGGTGCAAAGTTAAAACCCGGGGGTTTCGGGGAGCAATGCGGGAGAAGGGATGAGTCAGGGCAGGGACAAGGTGCCGGTGAACGTGGCGGCCAAGATCATCGAGAAATCGCAACGCACGGTGCGGCGCTGGGTGCAAGAAGGCCGAATCGATTTTGAACGCCCCAGCCCGCGCAAAACTGTTATCCCCAGGTCGGAGCTGGAGGCCCTGCGGCAAGAGGATTGATCACAAGAAAAAAAGTGTTAAAATCTAATGAAGGAGGAGGAACATGTTTCTGATCATCGAATTAAATGATCCAGTGGGGGTTGATCAATTTAATAATTTTGATGGGCCCTATAAATTTGACATTCAGGATAAAGACGGCATTAAAGTGAGCCTGGAAATTCCCATAGAGGCAGTTCGGAAAAGGATTGAACCAATAATCCAAAGTGCGGAACTTATTGCCGCGGCTGGGGATATGGGGTTGATGAGAAGAATTCTCTAAAAAACTAAGCAGGAGTTTTCAAAAGGGCGGGGTTTCCCCGCCCTTTTTTTGTGCCAAGAAGATTAACGGCCATTTTGAGAAGATTAACGGCCATTTGCCAGATAAATCCTTGATTTTTTGCTAGATTAGAAGACGTGCAAGGTTTGCAAGGCGTTACTTGATCCGCCGGCCTGGCCGGCCCAGCGGGAGGGAAGGAAGATGCGGAAAGAATTCTTGATAGTAGCGATTTGGGCAGTGGCTCTGGTGGCGGGCTGCGCCACCACCCAGGGTGGCAACGCCACCCCGATGGCGACCGTGGCCCAGGTGGCGGCTACCGCCCCGGGCCTGGCGCACCAATTGGATAACGTCTATGCCTTTCTGGTGGCCCAGAAGGCCATCCCGGATAACCTGGATAAGGCCACCAACGCTCTGCGAGTACTGGATGAGGTTGCGCCGGTGGTTCAGGCCGGAGCCGAGGCCCTAAACCAGCCGGGCAAATTCAGTTGGGTTCAGGGCGTGATTCAAATGGTCCTGGCCGCGGCCCAGATTTTAGGTTACGTAGCGCCGCTGCTCTAAGGAGGTGCGCCGGTGACCCGACCAGCCACCGGCCAGGATATCCTGGATTTTGCCGTAGCGCGTCTCGGGGCACGTTATGTCTGGGGATCGGTCGCTCCCAAGGATGATCCCCAATACTTCGGCCCTTATGACTGCGCCGAGGTGCCGTCCCATGCCGTCTACCAGAAGGCCGGCATCCTCTACGGCTGCGACCAGGACAAGGACCCGGCCATCGCCGACGCCGCCACGTATTTCTGGGGCAAGGACGCCCGCTACCGGGGGCTGATCATCACCAGCGCCGAGGCGGCGGTTATTCCGGGCGCCGTGGTGCTGCGCCTCGGGGCTACGGGAGGGACCGGCCACATCGCCATCTGTGACGGCCAGGGCGGCACGGTGGAGGCCTACAACGCCGATCGAGGGGTGATCCGGAACCAAGTGGCCGGGCGGCGCTGGACGATGGGCATCATGGTGCCGGGGATCAAATACCAGATCCCGGATAGCCGCCCGCCGGCCCTGCCCCCGGTGACGATCTACCGTCTGACGTCTCCCCGGATGACCGGGGAGACCGTCCGGGAGCTCCAGCAGCGTTTGCAGATCAGGGGCTATGAGGTGGGCCAGGCGGACGGGGTATTCGGCCCCAAGACCTATGCCGCGGTGCTGAAATTCCAGCGGGACCAGGGACTGCTGATAGATGGCGAGGCGGGGTCGCTGACTCTGGCGGCCTTGCGGCAATGAGACGGACATAACCGCCCAGGGAGGACCGATGAACCAAAAAGCCTGGTGGCGCTCCAAAACCTTATGGGTCAATGTGGTGGCCGGGGCGGCCCTGCTGGCCCAAAGCCAGTTCGGTTTTGTCATCGACGGCGAAGTGCAGGCGGCCATCCTGACCGTCGTCAACCTGGCACTGCGCCTGATCACCAATGAACCCGTGGGCCTGAAAGACGAAACCGCCCCCGGCCCTTTCCCCGGCATTGATGCCGGCGGGCCGGGCGCGAGTCAGTAGATGGAACACCTGGCCTTTGTCAGCGTCCTGGAAAAATTGGCTCCCTATGGGGTGCCGGGCATCATGGCTTTCCTCTGGTGGCTGTCGATCAAGTCCTTGAAGGAAGCCTATGCCGCCCAGGATAAGGCCAATACCAAAATATTGGAGCATTATCAGAAAGTCCTGGAACTATATAAGACCGACCTCGCCAGTATGAATGGGCAAATGTCGCAGATCCTCAAGGAGATGAGCGACAAATATGATGCTAATGCCCGCCTGGTGGAGATGTATGGGGTCTTGACCCAGCGGTACGCCGAACGTGCCGAATCCCTGGAGAGGCTGATCCAATGCTCTATCCAAGCCATGCAAGGAGCCACTGACGCCGTGAGTAAATGCGAGGGGAAGAAATGAGCAACCTGGAGCGTCTCAATAAAGAGGCCGAATTGACGGCCCTGGAAACTCAAGTGGTGGGCCAACGGCTGCGGGTGGAAAAACTCCGGGATGCCCTGCGCCTGAAGCTCGACACCTGCAAGCCGGCAGAAGACCTCAACCGGGACAGCATCCAGGCTCTGGGCTTTGATTTTAGCGCGGCCCATATCGACCTGGCCGAAACCCTGGCTTTGATTGCCAAGATCAAAAATTTCTTGGGGCGATAATGGCGCCGCAGGAATATGACTTCGAAATGAGGCAACAAGCCCATGACCTCTACGTCATAGGCGGCCTCACTTTCAAGCAGGTGGCCCAGGCCACCGGCGTCTCGGAGTCGCAACTGAAGCGCTGGTCGGAGGAGGAGCGGGAGTGGGCCGAAAGGCGGGGCGAAGACGATCCTAAGGATTGGCCCGATCTCCGCAAGGAGTTCCGTTTATCCCAGAGCAGCGCCACCCGGCAGGCCGTGGTGTTGCGAGCGGTGCTGATCAGCAACGCCCTGTCGTCGAAAGGGGAGTTTAAAACGGTCCTCTCGGCGGCCATGTGGGAAAAAACCCAGGGCCGGGGAGGGGAGCCGCAGGCGCGGTTGCCGAGTGCGGCGCCGGCGGCCCCGGATCTCTCACCAGGGATCATTATCAACACGCCCCAGGACGCGGTGGCAGCCCTGGATGACCTGGTGAACCGCAAGATCAATCTGCTGGCCACGCAGCCGGGAGCGCTGAATTTCCAGGCGGTGAAGGACTTGAAGCAGACCCTGGCCCTGATCGAGGAGCTGAAGGCCAAATACCGGCCCGAAGAAAGCACCGGCCAGGCCCCGGGCCTGTCGGACGAAGCGGCGGATGAGATTCGCCGCGTGTTTTTAGGAGTTAAATGAGCACTCCTGACGTCCTCTTGCCCTATCAGCAGGACTGGGTGGCTGACCGGGCCCAGGTGAAAATCTGGGAAAAGTCCCGGCGTATCGGGGCTTCCTGGAGCGACGCCGCGGATAGTGTTTTGACCGCGGCGTCGCAGGACGGCATGGACGTCTTTTATATCGGCTACAACAAAGAAATGGCGATGGAATATATCGATGACTGCGCTGCCTGGGCCCGGCAGTTTCATAAGGTTGCGGTGGTCATAGACGAAGTGGTTTTTGCCAATGAAGGCCGGGATGGGAAGGATATCCTGGCCTTTCAGATCAGATTCGCCTCGGGCTATAAGATTGTGGCGCTGTCCTCCCGTCCCGCCAACCTGCGGGGCAAACAGGGCAAGATCGTCATCGACGAGGCTTCCTTCCACGAGAACCTGAGGGGTCTGTTGAAGGCGGCCCTGGCCATGAAGATGTGGGGCGGCCGGGTAGAAATTATCTCCACCCACAACGGCGACGACAATTTTTTCAACGAGTTGATCACCGATATTCGGGCTGGCAAAAAAAAATACAGTCTGCACCGCACCACTCTGGACGATGCCCTGGAACAAGGGTTGTATCGGCGTATCTGCCTGAAGCTGGGGCAGGAATGGACGCCGGAGGGTGAGGCGACCTGGCGCCAGCAGTTGTTCGACGATTATCCGTTCTCCGAGGATGCGGAAGAAGAACTGCTCTGTGTGCCCATGTCCAGCGCCGGGGCCTACCTCACCCGGGCGCTCATCGAATCCTGCATGGACGCCGAGATCCCGGTGCTGCGCTGGAGCTGCAAGGATGAATTCGCCCGGTCGCCGAAGCATATCCGGGAAGGGGCCTGCCAAGATTGGTTGGAGGAAAACGTCTTGCCGCTCTTGGAGGCCTTGCCCCAGGGCCGGCCCTGTTATTTCGGCGAGGACTTCGGCCGCACCGGCGACCTGACGGTGATCTGGCCGATTCAGGAGACGCAAACCCTGGTGTGTCGGACGCCCTTCATCGTGGAACTCAGAAACGTCCCCTTCGAGCAGCAGAAACAGGTGCTCTTTTTCATTATCGACCGGCTGCCGGTGTTCCGGGGCGGGGCCCTGGACGCCCGGGGCAACGGCCAGTACCTGGCGGAAGTGGCCATGCAGCGCTACGGCGAGGGCCGCATCAGCCAGGTGATGCTGAGCAATCAGTATTACCTGGAGAACATGCCGAAGCTCAAGGCCGCCCTGGAGGATCACACCTTCATCATACCCCGGGACGGCGACGTGCTGGACGATTTCCGGGCGCTGCGGGTGGAGAAGGGGATTCCCAAAATCCCGGACGGGAAAAAGGTCATGGGCCGGGACGGCGGCCAGCGCCACGGCGACGCCGCGGTGGCCGCTTTTTTGGCGGTGGCCGCCAAAAACCTGACGCCCTATCAGCCGGTGGAATATGAAACGGTGCAGGCCGGCCGTTTCAGTGAGGAGCAGCGGGGCGGGGGTTATGTAAGGGCGAGGG
>QYQD01000033.1 GCA_007280345.1 Deltaproteobacteria bacterium
AAGTTGGCACTCTCCTAGTGTCTCTTTCGGTCTGATCCGGAACACACGCGCCTTGTCACCGAGAGCGGTCGAATATTCCCCGTGAGGATCGATCACAATAACACGAGCGGAAGGAAAGGCACCGTTAGCGATCGTTTCAAGAAGGACAGTTACAAGATTTGATTTTCCAGCGCCTGTCGATCCTACGATGGCACAATGCCGGCTCACAAGTCCTGCTACATTGAGATCCGCGGATATCCCGGATGCAGCGGCAATACTACCTACCGATACCGTTCCTTTCTTCGATTGAGACCACCCATAGATAACCTGGAGGTCTTCGTTCGTGACGATGTGAACCTCGTCGCCCACAGTTGGGTACTGCCCGACCCCCCGTTCAAATTGTGCGCCGATGGATTCGCCAAATAGCGCGACGGTCATCCATCGATATCCCGCGAGGCGTTCCGTGGTGGAAGTTTCAAGAGCTCCTCCGCGATTGGTCTCATCGATGTTGGTAGGTGCTGCGTCGGCGCCTACTTGAGTGCAAACAGCATAAAGCTGGGTGTAGCCCAACGGTATCCGGAAGAAGGCTCCAATTTGACCAACCCGGTATGATTCGCCTTGAATCATGACAAGGGTCGTGGGCATGTCCTCCCGCAAGCGAACGCGAACGATACCTCCGCTCACAGAAGCAACTTGACCAATGAATGTTGGATCGGACAGAGTCATCTGGGTCACCTCAGCGATCGCTCATGGAGCGCAGAAATTCGCAAAAGTTCGAGAAATCTCCGAGCTTCATTTGCCCCTTCTTCGGTTGCGGGTCTGCCTCGGTTTTTGGCGCCAGTTCAAATGCAATATCGACAAACGGCGCTGGCTCATTGAGTCTCCATTGAGCACGGCGACCACCGATCATGCCGGTTTTCGGCCCGATTATGATAAGATTCCGCTGTGTGAAAGCGCGCCTGATTAGGTCATGGTCATCGGCGAGCTCCTCAAACTGAAAAGAGTAAACATGTGTGCGAGGTCTATTTTCGATCGCAGAAAAGATCACGTTATTGATGTGTTCATCGCCAAAACTGAAACCACTTGTGATGAGAAGCGCGTCGTCCTGATCGAGAAACCGGGCAAGTCGGTCAATAAATGCGGCGTAGGGCTGCTGGCGGGATTCATCGTACTTATGAAAAGATGGGAGAATCATTTCGCCTGAGGCATCCGGTTCGCCGCGTACTATGCGGGCTCGTCCGTCTTGATTTTCGCGTCGCCATGTGACCGATCCATGCATCTTCCAAAGGCGAACCCAATTCAAGCCGGGAGCAGTCTCTGGCCTGCGAAGGCTATCTGGCAGAAAGAATGGCCGATAGCAACCAACGAAACCGTCAAACAACGGTATCCGCTCGGCCTCAAAAGCCATTTCAATGAGCACATCATAATTGAGCGTGAAAATCTCGACGGGGTTTTGTCTAGAGGTTCTCGCGAGCCAGCGTGCGAGCAGCCGGTGCGGTGTCTCTTCGGGGATAATTTTTCTGTCTGGATTAGCAACTTTTGCTATGGTACGCCTTACTGTCTCTTCGAATTTAGCAATTCCCGTGTGGTCAAGGCCCAGAAGCTTATCTTGTTTTCCCATTGCTCCGAGCATCATTCTAAGTCGTGACAGAATGGCTTCCACATTTGAGGATCTTCCATCGCTCTCACATTGCGCCTCCACCTTCGTCCATGCCTGTTCGTATTCCTTGCCAAGGCGCCGGACTTCGGTAGCACAAATCTGGGTCAGGCCTGCAACGGCTGGTATAAGCGGTTTTCCCGGCTCCCCCCCTTCAGGATGGATAGCCATTACAGAGCAAGACGTGCCCGCGCCGAAGAGAAATGCAATGGGCTTGTCGTGACGCGCCAAGTGATCACGTAAGTCTGCGATTGTCTTATGAGCATCATGTGAGAACATCACGTTATGCCCTCCCCCGATACTTGAACGTCGAGTTGACGAATGCCGTCAAGTAGGACACGGGTTGCACGACAGTCATCTTCGTTGTAATCGAGGATGCGCCGCCGAATGGCGGGGTCCCCCGTCTCGACCCAGCGATGAAACCACTCGATTGAGGCCGCGCCAGATGGATGAGTATCACGCCAGGAAAATCCAAGGTACTTAGCGAGGGTCTTGATAGAGAAGTCGCGCGTTGGCCACTCGGTCGCCTTCAATACCACGTCAGAATAAAGATCGACCGCCCACGTCGGATCGAACAACGCCTCGATTTCAGCCTCAGTGCAAACGTGGGGATACTTCTGCCGGAGCTTCCGATAGATCGTCCGCTCGTATTTTGAATAGTAGTAGATGGCGCAGGGTTGCGCCGCTTGTATGTAGTGCCAAGCCTCGGTGAATGCGCGTTCCTCCGCCGCGGGTGTGGGGTCATCGGCGAAAAACTTAATGAAACGTTCGCTTTCATTGGTGCCGCCTCGACGTTCGACGAATCCATGCAAGTAACAGACATCGCGCATGGGGTCGACCTCTATGTCGAAGAACAACTCGATATCCGCGACTGGCAGAGTTACAGGTGAGCGAAGATACGGCTGTCCATTTTCTGTGCTCAGCAGCTTCGAACGCGTTTGCATCTTTTTGAGGGTCGAAGGGCCGATGCCGGCAAATACCGTCTTTCCCCCAGTGATAAAGTCGGCCGGGGTGATCTCTGCGAGTTCGCGGATCGAATCTATCCGGCCGAGCATCACATCACGCTTCGAGCGACCCAACTCGGGGATCAGCGTGAGGTCGTTCGTCGCCTCAAGGCTCTTGATACAGGCGGTGTACCACACACAGTTTTTACAGATGCCCGAACTATAGGCCGGTAGCGTTTCGGCTACGCGGCTCGCGATACCTTGCGCCTCGCCAAGGCATTTTTGGTAGTCGTCCCAGAGCCGATGCGGATTCCTCCCTCCATATATTACCATGAAGTCGTAGGGGACTTCCCGACAGTGGATATCCCAGATGAAGCCCCGGCGGCCAGCCGAGCGGCCGAGCCGCTCCAAGATGTCCGTGTAAAGCGCGAGCTGCACGGCGTAGTGTTTCTTGGGCTTGCCCTCGCCTTCATCACCGGCTCCATCCTCGCCAGCACCCGACTTGATGTCGCCGGCAATATAGCCAGCTCCATCTTTCCGCAATAGGTCAGGCTCACCAAGCAGGTCGCCGACGGTGATGCGGCCGCCATAGATTAGCGGCTCACCACGATCCATCGCTTCGAGGGTGCGTCGCTCCTTCTCAACGCCGGCGAACATTGAGAGATCAACGAACGGCTCGCCGATACCTGCGATGACTTGCTCCTCGTGCACTGCGCCACGCTCCCACAGGAGCTGCACGAACGGGCTCACATTGTCGCGCTCGGCCGGGTCGGCGAACAAGTCCATCGCTACGCGATGGGGGCAACCCACTAGGTCATACAGCATTGAGGCGGTGATCGGTGGGGGGTTGGGTGTGCTGATTGTAGCCATATTACTCCTACTCGAACCCACTATTACTCGTGAACTCCAGTATTTTCGGCTATCTCCGTAACAGTTAGCACAATGTGGTCAAGAAACCGAGTTTAACCCCAAAAGGTTCCTCTATTTTTGCCCAAACTGTCTTTTAGGAAACATGATAGCACAAATTTCAAGGAAAAAGGCTGTGGTTTTCGACAGCTAAAAAAGGAAAGGCTGGGGGATCGCCCTGACTGGCTCTATTACTCCTTCAAGCTACCTGTTCCCCGAATACGAGGACTGCCCCCTGGTGCTCACCCAAGACCTGGAGGTTTATCGTAGTTCACCCTACGCCTGCCTGAGTAAGTCCGCCAGATACCGGGCCGGGATTTGTTTCCAATATGTGCTGGCCACCCTGGCCAGCGCCCGCCTCCTGATGATCGACGAGGCGGACATCCTCGACCCCGTGAACAGAGCCCAACTGATCGACTTTCTGCAGGCAGTGCGCCAGGACTTCGACAACATCCTTGTATTCGCCACTTCGCATGAAGCCCAGCCCTCCCCGGTTCCAGAGATCCAGGTCTGGTGGCTGGAAGAGGGGATGATCGTTCCGGTGGTGCTGGAGATGGAGGAACAGGCCGCCGGCTAAATTTCGATTATATACTTAATAGACTCAGCGCCGGGGTCCCTTCGGGGGCTCCAGCCTTTTTTATTGAGCAGAAGAACCAAATGCGGCACCATTACTAAATCAACAATTATTATAGGTTATCTTCAAGAGATAGTTTAACCCCCCCAACAACCACCCTAGAATTTTATGTAGGCACTCTGGTAATTTAGGGCGGAAGGCAGATTACTCAGCCGCCTCAAATTTACCTCACCGATTCGCCCCATTCGTGATGAAGATCATATCTGCAATTTTTTCGTCTTTGGAATAATTCCCGGGTTTAGCAAGCTAACGACAGTTTCTACTTATTATCCTCCTTGAGACTTTTCGTGGGACAGCGATTCAAAGGCCGACTTTGAGTTGGTACAGGACAATGATCGGAAGATATAATGATATTTACGAGTGTACTGCATTCGTTTTTCTGGGCACAAGTCTTCTAATCTTCCTTCGGAAGTGAGGCGTGTCTGAGCCGTTCTGACCTGGGCTGGCAGCGCTGCTGGGCATCCTAAAAAAGAACTTCACTCTACCATCGCTTTTAAAAGCGCATCTCGCATATCGGAGTAGAACTGGATGTCCACCTTTGTTGCCATATCATCGGAGAGATCATAGAGCTGCTTTCGGGCGTTTACCGGCATCAGTAAGGAAGTTGCCCCTTTCTCTATTGCAAGCTCGGCAATGCTCACCGCATTGTAGACTGGCTCGATTGAGCCCCCCAGGTTGACTCCCCCAGCTATGATCAGTCCTCCCCTGATATGCTTTTGGAGGAGCGCACTGCATAGTGCTATCAATACCGATACCCCTATCTGACTGCCACTCTTTGAGGTATCGAACGAACGCAGCTGTAACGTAAACTCATGGGATCGAGGGTCACGATCTCCCACCAACTCTTGGGAACGAGCGTAAAGATTCTGTTCTGCACAGCGAACGCTTTCGATGAATGCCGGGGGTGCTGGTTTGTTCAAAATCTTAACGCCGTTTCCCGGTCCTTCATTGGTCTCGACCCTAAACAGACCTGGGTGTTCATCCATGGCGCCCGGACTGATGGTCCACACCTGTCCGGGAGGCAGTGGATCGGTTCCGATACTATCTTCGCTCTGTAATTCAGGAGTGACGACAAACTTTTCTACCCCTTCCGGTCCCAGGACATAGCTGAAATGCGTATTGCGAAATTCAGCAGCGCCGATCCGCTTCTGTTGCTCCTTTACTCGCCGGCGCATTTCCATCGCCAGCCGCACTGCCCACTCCAGCTCTTCATCTGGAACTGGTGTGTCAGGGGCGGGATATAATAATTTCAGAAATCCGCTGATCGTTTTATTGACAGCGGTAGCATCTCGTCCGCTAAGAGCACCGCCAAAAAAGACTCGCCCCTGCAAAGTCGAAACCCGACTCTGCCAGCGGAGCTGGTTCAAGCATTCAGAGAGAAAATCGCTCACCAAGCCGAAGTGGTTGGTGAGCAGGTCCCGACTCATCTTGGGAACATCCCAGCCTGGAATATATGACTGGATACGGTCCATGAAGGCGGTGTCGTTACGCATTTCAGGTGGCAGCGGCCCGAAAAGATGCCCGATGCGTTGTTGATGCTCTACGTCCACATCAAAGTTTCCCAGGAACACGAGGCTACCGTCAGCTCGGATGCTTTCCTAGCCACGGCTGAACTCCCCCGATTCCAAATACCCCTTCATGATATTAACACCGTCTTTCTGGTCGAAGGTGATTCCAGAAATCTCGTCAAAACAGACGACATCATACTGGCAGACCAGGCCCCGCTGTCCGTTGGCCATGTTGACGAACATCCGGGCCACGGTAGCTTTGCCGCCCGAGATGAGATGCGAGTAAGGTGAGATTTGTTGAAAGAGATGGCTTTTACCAGTGCCCCGGGGTCCCAGTTCCACTGCGTTATAGTTGCGCTCCACAAAGGGGACCATGCGCAAGAGCATCACGTTTTGAGTGCGTTCGCTGAGAAGGTGTGGTTCCAGACCCATACTCCGAAGCAAAAAGTGTTTCCACTCCTCCGTGGTGAACATTTCTCGCCCACGAGCCAGGGCTTCCAAGACATCTCGCTTTGAAAGCTGTATGGCCCGAAGGCTTTCTATTCCAAAGGGGCGGCCGCCCTTTTCCTGGGCAATGGCTCCGTCATAATGCAAGTCTACCTCTGCATAAAAACCACCGGTAAGCATGCGCTCGTTCTCACGCACCAGACTATCACTGATGCGCACATCTTTGAGCTGCAGGCTGGGCAGCGTCGCCAGGTAGGAGTCAGTTTTGGCGTCCAGGCGAGCTGTGATGAGGTCGATGATCTTGACCGACCCATGGTCTCGGGCACGAGACTTAAAGAGTTCTTCCTCGCCGGCCCGCACTGCCCGGTTGGAGAGCTGGCGCTCAACAATCTCCAAGCCCTCTTCAATTTCCTTGGGGTCCGTACTGGCGCAATAGCGCCCCAATAAGAACTCCACGACATAGGTGGGCACCGGGTATTGCTTACTGAAGGTGCGTACCAGGTCTTTGCGCACCAGGTAGCCTTCAAAGGCTTTGGCTCCGATTTTGTCCAGGGTATCGAGTTCCATAATTACTCACCACCAACCGTTGTGGGTATTTTTGCGATGATGACTCCTTGCGGGTCAATGACTACCACGGCGGCGGCACTCCCCACAAAACTGTCATCTTCCACCGGCAGGGATACCTTGCCCTCGGCGTCCACCTCTTTGCCTCTCTTGGCCAGGGAACTTGCGGGGTCAGCGGCTTTGGTCCGGAGATCAACCCGGAGCCCGGGGGTACTTTTATCCAGGGTCACCCGGCATCGCAAGCCGATCCATTGTACTTCCATAATGACCGCAGCAACTGCATTGGGGGTCTGCGTGACTTTCAAGACAGGCGTGACACATTCCTGCAAACTCAGGCCCCCATGGGCATAATCCATCCCCGCCTGATAACAGCTAACGCCCGGAGCCAATGCAATACTTACCTCACTGGCCCAGCGCCAGGGTAGCAGTAAACCACTTGGCTTGGCCTCTGGCTTGAGCATGGCGCAGCGTCCCCAGCGGGTTTCGGTGAGATAGCCCGGAAGATCATGTTTCGGTAAGCCCCCGGGCAAGAGCAGCCAGCCATGGTCGGTGATGACCTTCACCTGTCGCCAGCCGCTCTGCATCAAGTCGGCAATCCGTTCCACCAGACTGCGTATCTCCTCTTCAATGCGCCAGGCCAGCTTCCATCCTTGGTCGTGGCCACTGCGGTCCAGATCGCCGTGTTCGCTCCAGGCTCGCCCGGTGGCGTCGCCGGTATCCTCTTTGCCCAGAACCTGATAGCCAGCCTCTTCCAGAAGTTTTTTGAAGCGAGCTGAGGTAAGGGCCTTTCCGGTAGCTTTCTCAGACGGTTGGAAAAAGGCCTCGCCACTCTGTCCTGCCAATGTGCCAGTTACCGGTGATATTGCCGGCTTGGAAGTTGCCGTCACCGTAGGCAGGGATGCCCATCGGTAAGAGGTGTCTACCTGCAACCCCTTTTGGGCCAGGGCTTTTTGCAACTGCTGGGCAACATCATAACGGAGTCCATCGGCGAATAACAGACATTCGCCCTCTTGAGCTGTTAGCGGTTTGAGATGTTCCCCGGCGTGGCCCGGATAGGAGTACTCTTGCACCAACTGCTGCAGTTTCTCCGCAGCAGCCTGCACCCATGGGAGGTAGATGCCTCTGACGGCTGCTTTGACTGCCGCTACATCCTCTGTGCGCTCTATACAAGCCAGAGCCTGCAAGAGCGCCGCATCAGCCTGCCAACCTTGACTTACATACCAGGCCGCCAATTCTTCCGGGGTGGCGCCGCCCAGGGGCTGCTTTGTCAGCTCAGCGATGGCCTTGATATGTTCCAGGGCTCGGGCCAGGGGCGCCTGTCCCAGCTCCGCCCAGACCCAATGCCTTCTGTCGCCGTGGCTCTTCTCCAGTTCCGAGAGCTTTTGGGCCACTTCATAGGGAACCTGATCCTCCATGGCCCTCAGATTTTGCCGCAAGGCCGTCTCTTGCTCATCATTTTCTTGGGGCCAGGAGGACCTATCCTCAAACAGATGCTTGGCTGCAGGCTTGGCCCGCCGCAGCAATTCCGGAAGATGAGCGTATAATCGGGGGGATTCGGCAAAGCGCTCCCAGACCTTGCCCCAGGTTCCCTCTTTCCTTCCCAGGAGTTCGGCGCCTGTCAGTTCTCCGTCCTGCTGGGGATCGAAGCCATAATCCTTCCGGCAAACGGCCCGGAAAGCGTCCCAGGCATTGTCATCCCACTGTTGGCGGGTGCCGGCTGGATCATTTAGCCAACGCAGCAGGTCCCGCACCGGGTCCGGCGTGAGGAGCAAATCAAAGTCGGCTGCCTCCAGTCTGCGTCCCTGGAGATTTGCGATGGGCGTATTCATCAGCGGTAAAAGGGCACGGCCGATGGCTTCCCGGGTGGCGTCATCCTGGGCTACGTCCAGACCCAAGCCCCCTTCCTGGGACTTCAAAAAAGCCAGCACCGACCAATCCCGGCCATTGACATGGGTCCAGAATACCCCCCGGTACTGCAATTCCGCCAGGGGTTGCAAAGGCTTGGGACAACTCTCCACCGCCCGCAGCTCCTGGCGACTCACCCCGGGGAGAAAGAGGATGGGGATCACCCCTGCCGACCAGTCTGCTTCCGGTAGCGTTCGGGCCATCATACATTTCAGCCAAATGGCCGGGCCGGTCCGGGTTGTGGGGTCGTACGGTCCCAGGGTTAAAAACTGGGGGAGGACGGTCCGGAGCATGGGCGCCAGTGGCAACCACCCCTGGTCTTTGTCCGTCCAGAGGATGGTGGCCGGGGGCGCCATGACGTTCTGGTTGAAACTGGCGGCCTTTTCCAGGGAGGCCAAAAGGGCCTCCAGAACCGTGCCTTTGCTTTCCATGATCGGGATTATACGCCTGTCTCGGTTCACTGCGGATTATCTACCGGCCCTTGCCGTTCAGCCGCCTACACGCCCCCCAGGTCGGCCAGCATCTCCTGCACCTGCACCTTGAGCACCGTGATATCCAGAGCCACGATATCCCATACCTCATCCAGATCGATCTCCAAATAGTCGTGCACCAAAACGTTGCGCAGGGCCACGATGCCTTTCCAGGCCACTTCGGGGTAGTTGCTTTTCAGGTTGTCCGAAAGTCGTTTGACTGATTCGCCCATGGTTTGCAGGGTCCTCAGGACCGCCCGCTGGATCAGCTCCGCATTCATAAAGGCGTGTCTGCCATCCTCGGTGAATTTCTCCAGGCGGGTAATGTCCTCGTCGATCTGGATGAGGTAGAATTTATCATCCTTCACAGCGGCACCGCCTCTTTCAGCACCCGCTCCCGGATATACCAGTGCAAGGCCTTTTCCGTCACCACGTCAACCCGGCAGCCCAGGAGTTCCTCCAGGTCGGCGATGAGCCCCCCGGGAAACCAGGGGGTGCGCTCCGGGCCGGCCTCAATGAGGAAATCCACGTCACTGCCTGGCCCGGCTTCGCCCCGGGCCACCGACCCGAAAAGACGCAGGTTATGGACTCCGTGACGAACGGCCAGGCGCAGAATCTCTTCTCGTTTTTCCTTGATGCGGTGATGCACGTCCATGGCGGCGCTGCCCTCCCTCAGGCCAGGGTGGTGGGGGGCTTTTCAGCCTCCCGGCTTTTGGCCTTTTCGGCCAGGGTGAGATGATGTCCGTTGATCCGCTCTCCCTTATATAGATTATACCATGGAGCGGATTCCACGTCTTTGCCTCGGTCCTTGTTCCAGTTGATTTTGGGCCGCTGGCGCAGGATGTCGGCGGTCATGAAGGGCCGGATATTGAGGCGTACGCCGTCGTTGAGGTCCGGCTCCCAGCCCAGGGGCTGCTGTTCCAGGGGCTTCCAGCGGATAAAGATGTCGTAAGGGTCTTCCCCCGCCAGGATGAGCTTGAGCTTCTCTTGCAGGGCCTGGGCCGCTGCCAGGCGCTCCTCCGCTCCCGCTTCCTGCCGCTTCATGCCGTCCTGCTGGCGTTGCAGCCAGTCGCCCAGGTAGGTGTAAGTCAGGGTCTCCAGGGTTTTGCGATCCAGTTTGTGGTAGTTTACCAGGGCGGCAAAGCCGTCTTTCCTGTCGTCCCAGAGATGCCAGATGAAGGGCCGTTGGTGGAAGAGCTGGCAGTGCTGCAGAAAAAAACCGTCCCGCAGCCAGGCTTCCAGGTTCTTGCCGGCGTAGCCCACGGCGGCCAGGAGTTCCGTCAGCCGGACCGCCGACCACTCCGGGCCGTAGGCTGCCGCCAGGACCTCCAGGAGGCGCTCCGCCGCCGGCCGCTTCCCCCGCACCGGGGGCAGGCAGACGATGCCGTCGTCATCGGCCAGGGGCAGCAATTCCGCCGACTTTTGCACCCAGGTCCGGGCCTCGGGGGACAATTCCATCTCCGGGTCCAGCTCCGCCGGCCAGCGATACCCCAACAGCCGGGCCACGGCCACCTGCAGCGGCTGCTCGCTTTGAATCGGATGGCCGTGGAAAATCCATTGCGTGAGATCGTTGGAGTAGGGGGCGGGGAGGCCTTTGGGGTATTTCTCAGAAGCAACTTTTTGCCAGTAATCAATATTGAAAGGAACTTTGATCATTGTATGAGCAGCAACATCAAGTTTTTGATTAATTTTCCTGATTTCACTTAAGTATTGCCCTGATTGAAGGAAGGTAAA
>QYQD01000154.1 GCA_007280345.1 Deltaproteobacteria bacterium
AAAGATTGTGTTACAATGGGCCATAGTCCGAATTCTCCTTTCTGTTTAGTGAGTTATGGCTAACCCATTCTAACAGATTCCGGGAGTTTTCGGACTTTTTTTAATCAGTTAACCGGACAGCACTGATGATTTACTGAACCGGTTAAGAATGCTTAGAGCTACAGTCTTAAGAAAATTTGCCTCAAATTATAGATTCGATATCGTTGACCGCCTTATATTATTATTTTTAAATAGATTTGAAATCAGGAGCAGTGATAGGGCATTAGCCAGGTGCATTGACCGCTTAGTTAAAATACCTTCAATAAATGATCACATGATTACAGCTGAAGCAGTTCGTAAAAGAATAAGCAAGTTACGCAAGGAAGGAAAAATTTCTTAGATTGGTGGGTAAAAAATCTCTCAAAATCCTCTTTTCTCCCATTATTTTACCCAAAAGCAACAACCTTCACTTTTGGGTAAAAAATCAGCCTAATCATCAAAAAGCTTCCTAATAATTCCCACGACATTACATAATATATCAATTAACATTGCAGCATAGCAACATCATCTTATATGAGGTGCTGCAATGAAGCCTTTAAAAGACATCAAATTTGCTGCTGAGTTCCTCGGTCTTCCTGTTCCTTCGGTACGCGGGAAGGTGAGCCGGAGGGAAATTCCGTTCATCAAGATTGGTCGGCGGGTCTTGTTCGATTTGGAGGACTTGCAAGCCTTCGTCGAAAAGCTGAAGGTGCAGCCCCGGCCCCGGCGGGAGGTGGCAGAATGAGTGTCCTTCACCCTGACCACCTTGAAGACCTGCGACAGTCCGGCCTGAGTGATGAAACGATTAGGGCGGCGGGGATTTATACCATTACCCCCGGCGACATCGGCAAAAAGCTGGGTGGCAATGACTATGGAATTTTAACCCTGCTGGCCTTTCCCTACCCAGGGTGTGAAGGCCATGAGCGCTTTAAGTGTTGGTATCAGGAGGGCAAGGGCGGCCCCAAGTACCGGCAAAAAAAGGATAGCCTTAACCGGCTTTACCTACCCCCCACAGTTGACTTAGCGGGTGATAGTTTTTTGACAATCTGCGAAGGCGAAAAGAAAACCATGGCCCTGAATCAAGCGGGAATCCCCGCGGTGGGAATCGGCGGGGTGTGGAACTGGTGCCAAAAGGGGGAAGGCTATAAAAAGCCCAAGGAATCCCGCCCCATCCCGGACCTGGACCTGGTGAACTGGTGCCGTCCGGTAACCATCATTTTTGATTCAGACGGTCACGACAACCATATGGTGCGCCTGGCAGCCTTCCGACTGGCCCGCGAACTATCCCGGCGGGGGGCCGCGGTGTCCATCCTGTTTTTACCGCATGGAAAGAACGGAGAGAAAGTGGGGGCGGATGATTTTCTGGTGGCCCACGGCGCGGCAAAGTTGAGGGAGATGATGCCATGATTACATCCTGGCCCTTCAACCCCGATTGGAGCGACATAGAGGCGGAAGTCTGGTGGCAGGTGCGGAACCTGAGCCCAGACACCCCGCTTCCCGAGATGCTGATGCCCCTGGGGTCCTTAGCCCCCACCCTGGCGCGGCTCTCTCACTTAGAAGCTGAAAGGATTCTGTCAGGCTTGGCGGCCCGGCTGAAACTTCCCGTCAAGTTTCTCATGGCCTTGCGCAAGGATACCCAAAAGGCCAGAAAAGAGAAGGCCCAGAAAAAGGGAAATGAAACAAACGAGGCGGTTTATACCGCCATGCTGCCCGGCCTGGTGGACCTGGTAGAGCATGATGGAGCGCCGGCATTTCTGTTGCTGACCGAAGATGGCTTGGGCATCGCCGCCGAGTGGGAGCATGACGGCGTTTCTTATGTCCCCCCACCGAAAGAGCAAATTCCCTGGCTTCTTCCCCGTGGGGAAGAGGTACTGAAATGGTACAAACGGAAGGAATCCCCCGGTATCCTTTATGACGATCTTCTGGCCTACCACAGGGCGATTTCTGACCTCCCCGCCGAAGGATATTATCACCTGCTCGTCACTTGGGACTTCCACACCCACATGCTGGAACCCTGCCAATACTCCCCGGAAATATGCCTTTTCGCCGTCGCCGAGCGGGGCAAGACCCGCACCGGCCAGGGGGCAATTTACGTGGCCCGCCGAGGGATTCACGTTGAATCTTTAAGGGATGCCTATTTGGTTCGGATAGCCCACAACTTACAGGCCACCGTCTTCTTCGATGTAATGAGTTTCTGGAAGAAGGCGGAGAAGGCCGGGAGTGAAGACATTATTCTGGGGCGGTTTGAACGTGGTCTGAAGGTGCCCAGGGTTCTCTACCCCGAGCGGGGGGCGCACCGCGACACCGTTTACTACGACATCTTCGGTCCCACCATTATCGCAACCAATGTTGGCGTTCACAACATCCTCGACACCCGGGCGGTTCAAATCAACATGCCCCAAGCAGACCGGCATTTTGAGCAAGATGTTACCCCCGAGGCCGCCCTACCGCTAAAAGAACGGCTGACGGCTTTTCGTGCGCGCTACCTGGGCAAACCCCTGCCCGAATCAGCCAAGCCCGCCTCTGGACGCCTGGGGGACATTCTCCGGCCCCTGCTGCAAATTATCCGCCTGGTGAAACCCGAGGGGGAGCCGGTGTTTATGAAATTAGCGCGTGAACTGCAAAGGGGGCGCCTCATTGACAAATCAGACAGCCTGGAGGCCCAAATCCTTTTGGTGCTTAATTCCCTCCGGGGCCAAGTGGAAAAAGGCATCTTACCCGTGAAGTCCATCACCGACACCTTCAACGAGGGCAAATCGGAAAACGCCCGGTTCACTTATCAACGCATGGGGCGAAAGTTAAAAAGCCTTGGCTTCGAGAAGGGCACAACCGGGGATGGGGCTTCGGCCATCCTCTGGGATGAGGAAAAATTTATGCGAATTTTTCCCGCCTACGGTCTGGGAGAAACATCAGAAACACCAGAAATGTCAGAAACACCAGAAAATGCCCCCTCTGATGCACCTGACGTTTCTGACCATTCTGACGATTCTGACGTTTGTTCCGGTGCCCATGGGCACAAAAAACTGCATATTTTTTTGCGGACTGCCCGACCTGCACCTTTGGGGAGGGTTTTGCACCTTTGGAATCCAGAGCGGCAACAGCAGGCCGCGGCTCAGGTGCGTGAGGTGGCCGCCATTGATTTGCGGGGAGGCGAACTGTGAGAACCGGTGAAGCGGTGATGAAACTCGTCAGCCTGGGCTACCATTTCGAGCTTGTAGGAGAGAAGGTGCGCTATGAGTGGCAAGGGCTTGGTGACCCAAATGCCGGACAGGTGGCCCCCCTCCTTGACCTGGTGCGGAAGAATAAAGATGCCGTCCGGTATTTTCTGTGCTCCTTCTGCCCCCGGTGCGGCGGCTGCTGTTTTGTGCCTGATTACGAGGGGCGGCCCCTGTGCCTGGCCTGTGACTGGGCGGCCCTGGTGGAACTGTATCCCGACTTAGGGATAAAGCATTAAAAGGAGGAGAACGTAAATGAACGGAAACGGGGTTAAGGCGTATTGGCCAAGGCGGGAACAGAAGGCGATATTAGACAGAGCCTTTGAACTGGTGCAGGGGGTTCCTTATCAAGTATCGGCACGCTGGCTCTTTTATGCTCTCTTGCAGGAGGGGACCTACCCGGACAAGGAAAGTTATAAGGGGAAACTGCTCCCATTGTTAGCCAAGGCTCGTAAATGTTTCTATAAGGACTGGAGGCCGGATACCCTTTCAGACGATACGAGGGAGGCCATAATCCGGGGCGATGGTTTTTTAGACGAGATTGGCTGGCTGGAGGCAGTAGGCCAAGCTGAATGTAGGCTGGACAAGTGGGTTAATCAAAAATTCTATGTGGAATTGTGGTTTGAGGCCAAGGCAATGAGAGGACAATTTGAGCATTACACAGACCATATCACCCTGAGACCTTTTGGTGGAGACCCATCTATCCCTTACAAGTGGGCGATTGCAAAAGAACTGGAGCAGGCTTCAGAGGACTACGAGATACCCATCATCATCATCTATTTCGGGGACCTGGACCCCAAGGGACTGACTATCCCGGAGAGTGCAGTCAGGGATATTCGGGACTGGTGCAAGGTGGGCTTTGAATTTATAAGAGGTGGGCTTAACCCTGGCGATGAGGTTAGATACAGCATAATGGAGAACCCGGAGAAACCGGGAACCTATCAATGGGAGGCACTCTCAGACGAGGTGGCCGGAGAAGTTATTACCAGGGAGATAAACAGATTTATCAGCCAAGGCTCTTTTTCTGAAACGGAACAGGCAGAGCAGGATATTACTGAGTCATTTCAGGAAAGATGGCAGAGATTTATCACAGGAGGATAACACTATGAGCAAGACAGTTTGTGAACTACCCAAAAATAGCCAGGAGGATTTCAGGTTTAGCCTGGGGGAGTATAAGGGCCATAGGTTTATTGATATGCGTGTGTATGCCAAAGAGGAAGGGAAGGACCCGGCCCCCACAAAGAAAGGGTTAACGGTATCACCGGCATTGTGGGCTCAATTCCGGGCGGCCCTTGACCAGGTTGAAGCGGCCATGATTCAAGAGGGGTGGCTTGATAAAGCGGACCTGGAGGCCCAAGGATAACTGCGAAGGTAGGCGGGCGGGCCTTTGGAGGCCGAAGCATTAAGATAGGAGGTTTGACAGTGGGCCGGGGGTTGTCATTCCATCAGAAAAAGATTTTGTCCTTTGTTTTGAAGGAGCGGATTGCTCGATGTGAAGACCTCTTAAGCCTATGGGGGGTGCAGCCTGGGGCCGTTGTGGATAAGGGCAAATACGATTCGGCTCATAGTGCCTTATCCAGAAGCCTAACCCGCTTGTTCCTGCGTGGTTTTATTACATACTGGCAGGACAAACTTACCCATTACAGAACGGCAGTGACCTTGACCGAGGCGGGCAAAAGTATGGCCCAGAGCATCATTTTAGATGATGAAGAATAAACCAGTTAACAGACAAGTAGGGCCGATTTGTTATTAATAACCGTAGGTAATTTATC
>QYQD01000088.1 GCA_007280345.1 Deltaproteobacteria bacterium
GCCTGTGCAGGCGCAGGCTAAAGCCTGCGGCTACCAAACTCTCCCCTCTAATATTTCCGTCAGTTCAATACCCTATGTTTGACGTTCAATTGGTATGAGGCGGCCCGGTCTGGTTTTCCCGTGGGGCGGGCCTCCGGGCCCGCCGCCTTTGGTGGCGCCGGCTTTCAGCCTGTGCGCCCTCTAAAAAGACACCTGCCGTCCTATTTTATGGTGCGAAGGACCGGATGGCCAGGGTGGCGGCAGCAGCAGCCTGCCTTTCCCGGTTTTTTTTGACCAGACGCGAAAAATTGCTGGGAGCGCGCCGGTTTTCCGGACTTCTGGGGTTTTATAAGCAAGTAAGCAAAACCCGGCGCCCCCCGGGACCTTCATCCTTCCGGAGTCCTCCATGCCTTTCGGATTAAAGGGTATCCTGCTGGTTCCAGCGGTCGTCTGGGTCATGCCCCTTTTTCTGCTCAATCAGGCTATGGCCCTGGAGCATGATTACCGGGCCTTGACCCTGGATGACTGCCTGGCCCTGTCCCGGGAACAAAATCCGGTTCTCAGCGCCTCCCGCGAAAAAGTCCAGGAGCTGGTGGCGGACTACCAGGCGGCCAGGTCCAAATTTTTTCCTCGCCTCGTTTTAGTGTCCTACTATGATCGGCAGCCGCCCAACCGATTTTCTTCGGGAGGGGCCCTCACCAACTTCGAATTGTTCAAGCGGGAGGGGTTGACCAGCGTTACCGGCAAGCAGATAATCTTTGACGGCTTAAAGACCCATTACAATACCAAGGCTGCCAAGATCGGCGCCCAGGCCCAGAAGGAGGAGGTCCAACGCACCGCGGCTGAAGTGGCTTTTGCGGTGACCGAGGCCTTTTTTCGCCTGATCGAGTCCAAGGAGAATCTGCAGGTGGCCCAGGAGGCCTTACGGCAGCGGCAGGAGTTTGCCAAACTCACCAACGCCTTTTTCCAGGCCGGCAAAATCACTCACCTGGATTCCTTCCGGGCCCAATCCCAGGTTTCAGAGGCAGAACAGGCGGTCGTGGAAGCGGACAACGCCGTGCGTCTGGCCAAGGAAATTTTGGCCCGAACCATGGGATTAAACGAACCGGCGCCGGTGGATATTAAAGGCCAGCTCCCTCGGGAGTTTACTGCGGCGGCGGCGGTCAATAGCCTATGGCAAGAAACGCTGAAAACTAATCCTGAGCTGAAAAGGCTCAGTTTGGAGATCGAGCAAAGCCAGACCCTGGTCAAAGCGGCCCGGGGGGCTTATTTACCCGAAGTCAGCCTCCAGGCGGGCAGCGACGTCCGGCATCGGGATTTGGGAGGCACCAAGCCGGAATGGATAGCTGGGGTCTTTATGGAATATCCCTTTTTTGAAGGCGGGTTGACCAGGGCGCAGGTAGCCAAGGTCAACTCCCAGAACCTGCAACTGCTGGAAAAAAAGCGGGATCGCCTCAACGGCATCAAGGTGGATCTGACCACTGCTTGGAAAGACCAGGAGAACGCTCGCCAGGGCGTGGTTACCACCCGGCAGACCATAGCCACCAACGAAGAGGCCTATGCCAGCGCCGACGTCCTTTACCGCCATGGCAAGGCCATCGGGCTGGATGTGCTGCAAGCTCAGGTTGATCTGACCAGCTCCCGGTTCACCTATATCAAATATGCCGTGGCCTACGAGATCGGCCGGGCGCGGATCAGGCAGATCGCAGGTTCAGGCCCAACGCCATCATATCAGCCCAGCAACAACGGGGGACAAAAGCCGTGACCTTACCCGGCGGCAAAAAGGCAATAGGGATTGGCATCGGCATCCTCATCATCATTTTGCTGGGCTACCGCCTGATTTGGCATAGACCGCCGGTGCCGGTCATCGCGGTCCAGCAGGTGGAAATTCACGGCAAGGTCCACGGCCCCGGTACGGTGCAGTGCAAAGTGCCGGTAACGGTGAGCCCCAAGATCACCGGCATTTTGGAAAAACTCTATGCCGATCAGGGTGACCGGGTGAAGAAAGGCCAACTCTTAGCTGAACTCGACGCCCTGGAGTTGAAAGCGCGGGCGGCCGTCGCGCATGCCGCCAAAAGTCGCTCCCAGCGGGATTTAGCCCGGGCCCAGGCCGATTCGGTTAAAGCGCAGGCCAACTTAGGCCTGGCCCAGAGCAATTACCAGCGAGACCTGGAAGTATTCAAACCCGGCTATATCTCCCGGGCGTCCTTTGACACTACCAAGGCTCAACTCCGGGTAGCCGAGAGCGAAGTCGCGGCTTTTCAAGCTACGGTGGCAGCCTTGCAAGCGGCAGTCAAACAGGCGGAATCGGAAACCCACGCGGCCGAGGCGCTGCATGGCTACACCCGGATCGTCGCCCCCATGGACGGCTTGATTACCGGGCGCAAGGCGGAAGTGGGAACCACGGTGGTTCCGGGCAGTCCCATCTTTCAAATGGTGGATCTAAACCAGATTTGGGTGGCTGCCTGGATCGATGCAACCCAGATAGCCCAATTGCGGGAAGGCCAGCCGGCCGCCATCAAGCTGCGCTCCGGACGGGTATTTACGGGTGAAGTAGCCCGGCTCAACCAAGAGGCGGACACCGTCACCCGGGAATTGGAGGTGGATGTAAAATTCGCCAAGCCGCCCGAGCCCCTGGTCATCGGCGAGGAAGCCGAAGTGGATATTGATACCGGGCGCCAGACTGCTCCGGCCATTCCCTTATCGGCCCTCCTGAGCAAAAACGGCCTCCAGGGCGTCCTGGTGGCGGATAAGGGCCGCGTGCGCTTCCAGCAGATTACCCTGGGGCGGCATGATGCCAAACAGACTGCGGTCCTCGCGGGCCTGAAGGAGGGGGAATTGGTCATCGTTAACCCCGTCGGCCTGGCGCCGGGAACGAAGATCAGCCCGAAACTCCAGCCCTTCGCAGCTCAGAGCAATTGATGGATCTGGCCGTCTACGACCTGAAGCTGCATAAGGGCCGGTTTATCGCCACCGTGATCGGCGTGGGCCTCTTATTTACCATCGTCCTGGCCATGAATGGCCTGTATCGGGGCAACATCCACGAAGGCCTGGCGGTTATCAAGGCCACGAATCCCGACCTGTGGGTGGTGGAACGACAGCGCGGCGGGCCGTTTAATGAAACGTCCACCATGCCGGAGTTTTACCATTACAGCGTCAAGGCTATTCCTGGGGTGGAGGAGGCCAGCCCCTTTATCTTTTATACGGTGGAACGACAGGTGGGCGACAAGAGCCGACATTTCAGCATCATCGGCTATGACGTCTTTGGCGGGTTGGGCGGCCCGCAACAGATTCACGCCGGCAGGAATATCGCCCGGGCCCACTACGAGATGGTGGCCCACGAAAAGCTGGGGGTGAAGTTGGGAGACCAGGTTCCCCTGGGACTCCATACCTATACGGTGGTGGGTTTGACGCGAGAGGCGATCTCGCCCGATGGGGAGCCGATCGTGTATTTATCGCTGCCCGACGCCCAGGAAGTCCTGTTTCAGCGGGATAATGAAGAAATCCGCAACCAGCGTGAACGACTGTTCCGCAGCCTGACCCGATCTTTACCCCGTCAAACCGCGGAGAAATTGCTTCCCAGCTTGCAGGCGGACACGCATATTATCAACGCCATCCTGGTGAGGTTAGGGCCCGGGGCTAACCGTGCCGCAGTGGCCCGCCACATTGAGAACTGGCTTTATTTCTCTACCTTCACCACCGCCGAAGAGATCCAATTAATGTTAAAGGGGCGGCTGGCCGGCATGACCAAACAGTTGCTGCTTTTCAGGACCTTGCTGCTGATAGTGTCGGTAGTGATCATCTCCCTGGTAATCTACACCTTCACCATGGAAAAAATTCGCTCCATAGCCGTCATGAAGCTCATCGGCGCCCCTAATCTGACGATCGTGCGATTGGTGATGGAACAATCCATGCTGCTCACCCTTGGGGCGTTTCTGTTTGGGCTCATTCTCATCCATAACACCTATCATCTCTTTCCGAAGACCCTGGTCTTGGTTGCCGATGATGACCTCGTTACCTTTATCGTGGCCTTGTTTGGCGGCATCCTGGCCAGTATTCTGGGACTCTGGCAGGCTTTGAAGACCCAACCGGCTATGGCGCTGGGGGGATAGCCATGGAAGTTCTAAGAATCGAGGGCCTGACCAAGGTATTCGGCAGCGGCCGGCTGGAAGTTCGGGCCCTGGAGGATATCAACCTCAGCGTGGCGGCCGGCGATTTGGTGGCGCTGTTAGGACCCAGCGGCTCGGGCAAAACAACCCTGCTGCTCTGCACCAGCCTGATTTTGGAACCCACATTAGGGAAAATCGTCTTCGACGGCGAGACCATCCACCAACAAAACGGCTGGGCAGGCATTGATATCCGCCGCATCCGCCGGGAGAAGATGGGTTTCATCTTCCAGTCCCATAACCTCATCCCCTTTCTGACCGCACGCCAGAACGTCCTTTTTCCGTTAAGTCTGGTGGACAAAAAAGGAGAGGCGGCCGAGGCCCGGGTCATGGAACTCTTGGAATACATGGAAATAACCGAGAGAGCCGATTATCTCCCGGCTCTCCTCTCCGGAGGGGAACAACAGCGGGTGGCCATCGCCCGGGCCCTGGCCAACAACCCCCGCCTGATCCTGGCCGACGAACCCACCGCGTCTCTTGATACGGTGCGCGGCAAGAAGGTCATGGAACTGCTGAAGAAGATCGCCAAAGAAAATCAGTCGGCGGTCATCGTGGTGACCCACGATGTGCGGATGATCGAGGGTTTCGACTACGTCTACTATCTCAAAGACGGCCATTTGAATCATGAGCATTAAATAAACAGAACCGAAACCTAACTGCTTGCTTGCATCTTTTTCTCCCGGGGTTATCTAACCCACCCCGCAAAATAGGGAGATCAGAAGACCTTACGCCTGGGGGTCATGACGGACGTAACGGCAGTCCCCGGGCCGCCGGCGAAGCTGGGCGGCGCCCGGCCTAAAGGAGGTTTTTTAGAGTGTCTTTAAACCCCTGCACCTCATCCCGCACTCCCGCCAGAATTTCTTTATAACGGTAAAAGTCCAGCACCCGGATATTGGTCAGGGCCGGTTTGACATAGATATCAGGCGGGGAAAGTTGCCTCTTGGCCTCCACGATGGAGGCTTGCATGATCTGGAAGGTGGACAGGATGCTTTCCACCATATTAGGGATCGAGCCCCCCGGGGCGTAGGTCTTTACGCCCGAGACATCAATGGCAATCGTGAGATCGCACTCATGGCGGATGAGGTCGTAAGGCAAGGGGTTCACCGCGCCGCCGTCAACCAGGACCATGCCGTTGAGGAGTACCGGTTCGAAAACTGCCGGCATGGCCATGGAGGCCCGGATGGCGGTGATGAGGTCGCCGCTTTCAAATACCACCGGGCGGCGGTCCCAAAAATTCGTGGCCACTACTTTCAAGGGAATCTCGACTTCTTCGAAGGTGCGCGCCGGGATCTCCCGGGAGAGAAAATCTTCCATGCCTTTTCCGGTGAAAATCGCTGACTGGCTCAGAATGGAGAAGTCCAGGACAATCTTGTAGAGGTCCCGGAAACCTATTTCCTTGACCAGTTGCTCCAGTCGGGCCCCGGAGACCCCGGCGGCATAAAAGCCGCCGATGACGGCCCCAATGCTGGCGCCGGCGATGACCGCCGGCCGCACTCCCAGTTCATCCAGGGCCTGGAGAAAAGCTATGTGGCTGAGTCCTTTGGCTCCACCCGCGCCCAGGGCCACCCCGATGCGTTTCATGGGCTTTTCAAAACCTCCGGTCAGGTTGCTTGGTTATACCATTTCCGC
>QYQD01000145.1 GCA_007280345.1 Deltaproteobacteria bacterium
GCCTTGGTAGGCCATTACCCTACCAACTAGCTAATGGTCCGCAGGCTCATCTCCAAGCAGTAGCTTGCATGCAGAGGCCACCTTTGATCCCGCCTGCTCTCGCAGGCAGGGTATTATCAGGTATTAGCCCGCCTTTCGGCGGGTTATCCCTGACCCGGAGGTAGATTACCTACGTGTTACTCACCCGTGCGCCACTTTACTCTCTCGAGCAAGCCCGAGATTTCTCGTACGACTTGCATGTGTTAAGCACGCCGCCAGCGTTCATTCTGAGCCAGGATCAAACTCTTCAGTTTAAAATGGTAAACTGCAATTTATTAATTTAGGGCTCGCCTGTATCTGGCTATTCAGTTTTCAAAGAGCAAGCTTCAGTTACTTAAATTTTATACTATTCAACGAATTCTGTCAAGCTTCTTTATCCCTTACGAGAAGAGGTGATTGTAACAAATTGTTGGGATTTGTCAAGGCTTTTTTAATTTTTTCTGTTGATTTATATCTATTGGTAATTATTGGTAATTACTTAAATATAATCCTCTGAAAGCACCTTTTGCCTACTTTTATAATATATTCCCCTGTGGGCAAAATTGACTTATCAACATCTTCCACACGCCGGCCATCTATCTCCACTGCACCCTGCTTAATAAGCCTCCGGGCCTCAGACGTGCTCTGGCAAAGACCCGTTTCTTTAAGCAGCCGTGGCAGCCAGATGTTATCTCCCGAAGCCCTCTCAAAGACTACCTCTTCTATATCTGTTGGTATCTCGCGCAGACTAAACTGTGCCTCAAACGCCTCGGCAGCCCGCTTGGCCTCAGGCATTCCATGAAATCTGGCCGCCAGTTCCACGGCCAGGCGTTTCTTGATCTCTTTGGGGTGCTCCTCACCCGAAGCCATTTTTTTCTTCAACTGATCTACTTCCGGGGCGGCAACATCACTCAACAACTCATAATAACGAAACATTAGTTCATCTGAGACAGACATGATCTTCCCGAACATCTCTTTAGGCGGCTCAGTGATACCTATATAGTTGTTAAGAGACTTGCTCATTTTGTTCACGCCATCCAGCCCCTCTAACAGCGGCATGGTTATAACTATCTGGGGATTTTGCCCGTATAGCCTTTGCAACTCACGCCCTACCAGCAGATTAAACTTCTGATCGGTTCCCCCGATCTCCACATCGGACCGTAAGGCCACTGAATCGTATCCTTGCATCAATGGATATAGGAACTCATGGATACCAATGGGCTTCTGGGTCACAAAACGTTTGTGGAAATCCTCTCGCTCCAACATCCGTGCTACGGTATATTGTGCAGCCAACTCAATGAGCTGCATGGCGGACAGTTTTTCCATCCACGCGCTATTGAGAACTATCTTCGTCTTTTCCGGGTCCAGTATCTTGAATATTTGTTCTTTATAGGTTTCCGCATTAGCGGCCACCTCTTCACGGGTCAAGGCCTTTCGGGTCTCTGACTTGCCCGAAGGATCGCCGATCATTCCGGTATAATCACCAATTAGAAAGAAAATCTCATGGCCCAGGTCCTGGAAGTGCTTCATCTTCTGTATCAGTACGGTATGGCCCAGGTGTAAGTCCGGCGCCGTCGGGTCAAAACCGGCCTTAACCTTCAGAGGGATACCTGTTTTCTCTGACTCCAGTAACTTACGCCGCAGCTCATCCTCTTGTATAATCTCAACCGCTCCTCGACTGATACCGGCAACAGCGGACTCGATATCCCTGGCGCTCATTAATCCCTCGCCCCTTCTTTGTCAAGCCAGGCCTGTACCCTTTCTATTCGCACACAGCCGCCTGATTCCTTGTCTATCTCTAAAACAACCCCCTGCAATTGTATATCCTTCTTAGCCACCTCCAGCTTACGGGGTATCTGGGTAAGAAACCGCTCGATGGCTATTTCCTTCTTCATGCCTATAACCGAATCCACAGAGCCGGTCATGCCGACATCGGTTATATAGGCAGTCCCCTGAGGCAATATCCTCTCATCAGCCGTCTGTATATGGGTATGCGTGCCCAAGACAGCGCTTATCCGGCCGTCCAGAAACCATCCCAGAGCCACTTTTTCTGAAGTGGCCTCGGCATGAAAATCTAATATTACGATCTTGACTTCTTTCTTTAGTGTCTCAATCTCCTTTTCTGCCACGCGAAAAGGACAATCCAGGTTACCCATATATACCCGTCCCTGAAGGTTAAGAACGCCTATGGGATCTCCTCCCCGCGTACGGATTACCGTACCGCCTCGCCCAGGCAGGCCAGGAGGATAATTGGCGGGTCGCAACAGTCGCTCACTTCCTGACAAATATCCCGATATCTCCTTTTTGGCCCAGACATGGTTGCCCGAAGTCAATACATGTATCCCATTACCCAAAAGCTCATCCGCCACCTGCGGCGTTATCCCGATGCCTCCGGCCGCATTCTCGCCGTTAGCTATAACCAGGTCTATGCCGTAACTCCCGACTATCTCCGGTACGAGATGACGCACACCATTACGGCCGGGGCTGCCTATGATGTCTCCAATAAATAAGACCTTGATCTTACTTGGCATATTCTACAGCCCTGGTTTCCCTGATGACGGTTACCTTGATCTGCCCCGGATACGTCATCTCAGATTCTATCTTTTTAGCAATATCCCGGCACATTAAGACGGCAGCGGCATCTGAAACCGCCCCGCTATCCACTATAATTCGCACTTCCCGGCCAGCCTGTATAGCAAAAGACTTATTAACACCGGGACAAGAATTTGCAATCCTCTCCAGGTCAGTCAGCCGCTGAACATAGCTTGCCAGGGTTTCCTTCCTGGCGCCGGGCCTGGCCCCGGACAAAGCGTCGGCTGCCTGAACCAGGACGGCCAGAACACTCTCCGGAGGAACGTCTTCATGGTGGGCCGCAATAGCGTTTACAACCTGACCGGCCTCGCCATGCTTCTTAGCCAGGTCAGCGCCGATCAAGGCATGAGGTCCCTCTATCTCGTGATCCACGGCCTTACCTATGTCATGTAATAAGCCAACCCTCTTGGCCCTCTTAATGTTCAACCCCAGCTCAGCAGCCATAATACCGCACAAAAAAGCAACTTCTAACGAGTGTTGCAACATATTCTGCCCGTAGCTGGTTCGATATTTAAGCTTACCTATAAGCTTAACCAACTCCGGGTGGAAGCCGTGCACCCCGACATCAAAGGTGGCCTGCTCTCCGGCCTCTTTTATGGACACCTCCACCTCTTGGCCCACCTTTTCCACAACTTCCTCTATCCGGGCCGGGTGTATCCGTCCATCTGCTATTAATCTCTCCAGGGCTATCCTGGCCACTTCACGCCGAACGGGATTGAATCCGGACAGGATAACCGCCTCCGGTGTATCATCAATGATCAAATCCACGCCGGTAGCGGCCTCAATGGCCCTGATATTACGCCCTTCACGCCCGATAATTCGCCCCTTCATCTCCTCATTAGGCAAATTCACCACAGAAACTGTCTTTTCGGCGACATAATCTCCGGCATAGCGCGCAATCGCCAGAGAAATTATCTCTTTTGCCTTTTTATCCGCGGTTTCTTTGGTATCGTTCTCTATTTTTTTCAACAACTTGGCCGCATCTGTTCGCGCCTCTTCTTCAACCTGCCGGAGAAAAAGTCCTTTGGCCTCTTCTGTAGAAAGCCCGGATATCCTTTCAAGCTGTCGTCTTTCTTCCTCGATCAATACGTGATACTCTTGTGCCTTTTCGGCCATCAGCTTTTCTTGACGTTGTAGTTCCTTTTCCCTCCGCATGTTATCCAGTTCTTTTTGATCCATGAGGGCAAGCTTATTATCAAAGTTTTCCTCTTTTTGCGCCAGGCGTTTTTCTATAAGCTGCAGTTCGGCCTTTCTTTCCTTGGCCTCTTTTTCCATCTCCAACTTTGCTTGGTAATGTTCATCTCTAGCCTGTAAGGTCGCCTCCCGGCGTTCGGTCTCGCCCTTTTTTTTGGCCTCCTCAATAATTCTTTCAGCCAAGCTCTCGGCAGATTCCAGCTTGGCTTCTACTACTTTTTTACGGATTAAAAAGCCCAGAACGACTCCCAGACAGGCAGCCAATATAACGAAAGATACAATTACCAGTGTAGTGCTCAAATGCCAGGCACCCCCTTTGCTGATTAAATTTAGTGATACCGGTTCAGCCACAAAATACAAACGATCTGAACATAATCAATTATTACACATAGATAGGCAAGATGACGGGTGTAAAGGAGAGAAGATGGAAAGAGGATCGGTCGTTAATGTTTCAGGTCAGGAAAGCACAGGTCAAGGCTTAACCCTTTTAAGAGTACATATTATTAATTTGATCTCAACCACTATTGTTAGCCATACTCGCGCTGCCTTTTAAAACTCAAGACCATTAACCAAAAAACAATACCGGATACCATCAAGCAACCTTGACAAAATCCAGCCTTCTTTCCTTGTGCCGTCACCCGTTATCATCTTTTAACTTTGTTATATGTAAACCCTTTTCGGGATATTGCTAAATCCCCCCGCCCCAATGCCGTGCTAGTAGATTTATTGAACCTAGTCTCTTAAGTGGGCGTCGCTCATTACTCTTTCAGGCTTTCTCCGCTTGTAGGCAGAGCCATGCTCACCAGAGCCCTGGCGACCCCCTAGGCCAACAATGTTGGCTCAAAAATACCACTAGTCACCAACATCGCAGGGGGAACTTCCATTAAGCTTGTGTATCGATTACCTCTATCAGCCTCTTTGACTTCTCGGTCATAAGGCCGCGATAATCTTCGAACTCCTTCTTAATCTGATAATAATCGCTGGCTATATCCAGAGCGGCCAGCATAATTATTTTGTGGTCAGATATATTTTTAACCCTGGCCTGCACTTCTTCAACCTTGGCCCTTAAATAATTAACGATGTCCTGTGCATCCTCACGCTGAGGAGCAACTCTAAACTGAAACTCCTGACCAAGTATCTCAACCGTGATTATCCTAGTCACTCAACCTACCACAGGACAAATACAAATCTATCCGGAAACCTCGATCTCCTCTAGCTTGCCTAATAACGAGTTTACCCTCGTACAGACCTCATCCCGCTCAGACTGCAACCTCTCTGTTTCACTTTGAAGCCTTTTTAATTCTTCTTCCAATCTCCCTTGAATACTCTGTAATCCAGCCTTCTCCATTTTTAACTCATTATAAGCAGCAAGCAGTTTTTCCACCCGCTCTTCTAACCGGCCAAATTCCTCAGCGCCCATCTTTGAACCCTTCTTTTATCAAGCCTTTCAATTGAAATATAATCGTTCTAACTTTGAAAAGTCAAGGTATTTCCTTAGCTTTCAGGCGAGACTTTTGGCCCGGTCAACTGGGCTGTTTCCCACTCCGCCAGCGGCCGATAGGGATTTTTAAGGCCATCCATGGACAAGACCTTTTTATAAGCATCCATAGCCTTGGCTGAGTCGCCCATCATCCTGTAGGTACGACCTAACGAAAGGTAGGCTAATCCCGCCAGATCTCCGTCAGGCGTAGCGGCCATGCCAAAATATCGAAGGGCAGCGGGGTAATCTTTTTTCATTTTAAAGCAATAGCCCAGGGAGAGCGAAATAACGGGGCGCAGTGCGTGGTCTTCCGGTAACCCCTCCAGAGAGTTTTCATAAGCCCTTATCGCCCGGTCTAATTTACCCTCTCTGTAGTAAATATTGCCTATTTCCAGGCACGCCAGCCGGCCGGCTTTCGTATCCGGGTATTCTTTTGCCAGCTTCTCCAATGCCGGGGTCATTTGATCCGGGCTTTGCCTTATAGCCTTTTCATGCATAGCCAGGGCCTCGGCATTACTGTGACCGGTATAAGCTGTCCAACCAGCCCAGCCGGCTACAATAAAAAGCGCTGCGGCCAATGGCCACAGAATAATCTTAATCCGGTCCTTAACATGCTGCCATTGTGGTATTAAATCGCCCATATCTTCTGACCCGCTCTTTGAACAACCAGGGCACTTTTTAAACAGTTTTGGGTTTTCCGACATCTATTCCTCCTCTCTAACCTGACTGATAACTATATTTATACCTAAATCCGGGGAATATTGCCAAATTAAATTTGACACGACTGATGAATCCTGTTAATTAACTCTGCGGTTTCTTTATAAAGAAGCTGTCCGGCCAGTACATAATTTAGACCAACTTATTCTGGGGTTGATTTTGCTTTTTTGGAGGAAATAACATGCCGTTAGATGAAATTGTTATCAGCAAGGCTATATTAAACCGGTACTTTGAAAAATTCTCTTCTTGTATGGAATTAGATGTAGCCATAGTGGGCGCCGGGCCGTCTGGAATGCTTGCGGCTTATCGCCTGGCCAAGGCCGGAAGGAAGGTCGCCATATTCGAGCGCAAATTGAGTATAGGCGGAGGCATGTGGGGCGGTGGCATGCTTTTTAACGAGATAGTCGTGCAGAAGGAAGGAAAACGCATTTTAGACGAGCTGGGAATTAGAACGGCAGATTATGAAGACGGCTATTATACGGCAGATGCCGTGGAAGCGGTCACCACGCTCTGCTCTCGCGCCTGCCAGGCCGGCGCCCGGGTTTTTAACTGTATAACCGTGGAAGATGTTATGGTACGCGAAAACAGGGTCTGCGGGCTGGTAATAAATTGGACGGCCGTGGATATGGCCGGCCTTCACGTCGATCCCCTGGCTATACGAGCACAGTATGTGGTGGATGCCACCGGACATGCCACCGAGGTTATGAAGGTTATCGAGCGAAAGGTGGGGGCTAATCTGCTTACGGAAACCGGTCGTGTTATCGGCGAAAAATCCATGTGGGCGGAGGTAGCCGAAGAAAATACCTTAAAGAATACCAAAGAGGCCTTTCCGGGGGTATTTGTGGCGGGCATGGCTGCCAATGCCACCTTTGGCTCCTACCGCATGGGTCCTATTTTTGGCGGGATGCTTCTTTCCGGGGAAAAAGTAGCCGGGCTAATCAACGAAAAGCTGTCTTAGAGAAAAATAGGATCAGGCCCGCGGGGTTCCTGCAGCGAAGATCTCCTTTTTCGCCACCACATTCTTTTTAATAAAATCTATCGCCTCCGTCATAGCTGCGATCACGTTTTCCCGAAAATCACCGGCGATGACCAGGATCATCAGGTCATCGCCGACAGAAAACCGGCCTTCCCTTACCTCTGCCAGGCACTCAATTATGCCCGGCTTATTCTTTATCTCCTGTAAGACCTGTGCCAGTCTTTGTTGATCTACTTTTACTTCCACGGCTGAGACTTGCTGTCCATCCCGCGAAGTCGCACGGACCAGGCCATTATGACATAGGATCATTCCGGCGTCCGCAATTTTTGGATGGGCCTTGATCTTCTCTATTAATTTCTCCGCCTTCATAAAGATATTTATTTCCTCCAGCCTATTTAATTTAACGTTCAACAAGTTATTCTACGGTTTCTGTATATCTCCGCGCGTTAAAAGGAACCCCTCTGAGGTCTCCTCGCTTAGCGCAACATATTTATATTCCATTTAAAATATCCTTGACAAGCTTTTTCTAACCGCTTACTTCTTTTCTGTGTAGCGTGCTACTTGTGATGTTATCCTGCTTCTGTATAACTCCGGATGCCCCAAATCCCTTCATCTTTGCAGGCACATATTAAGGCGTATTTCCGCGTACTCTGACAGTAGCCTCAAA
>QYQD01000113.1 GCA_007280345.1 Deltaproteobacteria bacterium
AAATCCCGGCTGCCGACGCTCTGGACGAACAGATATTTCGTTTCCACGGTCGGCGGTGCGCCACTGGCCATGATCAAGCAGTACATTGAGAACCAAAAGAACCAGTGAATGAGAAAAATCCAATGAGCGACACCTTCATCCATGAAATACCGCTTAAAACCACGCCCCACGATGAAGCGGTACTGGATGTGCGTCTGGATGCGGCCCGGCAGCTCTACAACGCCTGCCTGCGGGAGTCACTGCGACGGCTCGACCTGATGCGAGAGTCCAAAACATACCAATCTGCGCGGGAGTTGCCAAAGGGCAAGGCCCGCAATGCAGCATTCAAGACCGCCCGCGGTTTCCACGGGTTTCAGGAATACGGACTGCACGCTTTCGCTGCCAGGATTTGTAAGGCTTGCTGGCTTGGCGACCACCTCGATGCGTTCACCATCCAGAAGGTAGCTACCCGCGCCTTTGGCGCCGTCGAGCAGCACGCCTACGGTGCCAGAGGGAGACCGCGCTTCAAGCGGTACAACTGGTTCACTTCGCTGGAAGGGAAGAGCAACGCCGCCGGCATCCGCTGGCGGGACGATCACGTGCTCTGGAGCGGCCTGAAGATGGCACCACTGTTCGACATCAAGGACAAGCACGGCGTAGAAGCTCATGCGCTGTCCTGCCGGGTGAAGTACCTGCGCCTGGTCAAACGGGTCATCAAAGGCAACACCTGCTGGTTCGTGCAACTGATCCTCGAAGGGACCGCACATCAGAAGGAGAAGAATACCATCGATGAGGGCACCTGCGGCCTGGACATTGGCCCTTCCACCATCGCCATTATAGGCGAAGCGGACGCCGTTCTCACCCGGTTCTGCGACGAAGTGATCCATCCCTGGCAGGAGATCAAGCGCGAGCAACGGGCACAGGATCGCAGCCGCCGGGCGACTAATCCCGATAACTACGGCGACGACGGCACCGTCAAGAAGGGCTCCAGAAAATGGCACAGGTCGAACCGCTACAAGAAGCGGCAGTCACGAATCGCTGAATGTCAGAGGAAGCTCGTCGCCACCAGGAAGAAGCAGCACGGCGAGTTGTGCAACAAGGTCATGAGTCTCGGCAAGATCATCAAAACCGAGAAGCTTTCCTATAGATCGTTCCAGAAAAACTTTGGCCGCAGCGTGGGCGTTCGTGCCCCTGGCATGTTCGTTAATCTACTAACCCGCAAAGCTGCAAACGCTGGCGGGAGTGTTGAACAGATCAACACCAGAACCACGAAGCTCTCACAGATCTGCATCTGCGGGACCATCGAGAAGAAACCGTTAAAACAACGCCACCATGCCTGCGCCTGTGGCGTCGAGGCACAACGGGACCTCTTCTCGGCTTTTCTGGCGAAGCATTGTAACAATCACACCCTTGACATCCACCAGGCGAAGGCTGCCTGGCCGGCTGCGGAACCGCTGCTGCGACGGGCGATGTTAAGGGTAACCGAAACAGCGAGTCGTGGGCCTGTGCCTGCGAGCTTCGGACTCAACCGGAGACAGAGTTGTTCGCCCGTCAAAGACGGATCGGTATGCGTCGAGGTCGTGGATGCTGTAGTCCTGCCCAAAGCAAGGCGAGAGCCACGAAGAGATGCAGACCCCGCCGTTAGAACCCCCTGGCTTTAGCCATGGGGAGGTTCAGTTTCGATAAACCAAATTTGCCGAAAGTTTCGGCCAGATTGCGGACTAATTCCAAGGGAGGTAGATTATGAGTGATGTAAATGGACTGCAGGTGAAATTATTTGCTGATGGAGCCGACAAAGCCGGCATGCTGGAAATGTACCGTAATCCCCTGATTAAAGGATTTACCACCAATCCCACCCTCATGTGCAAAGCTGGGGTCAATGACTATAAGGCTTTTGCTCAGGATATAGTTAAAGTCATCCCTGATCGCCCCATTTCCCTTGAGGTCTTCTCAGACGAATTCGACGAGATGGAACAACAGGCCCAGGAGATTTCCTCCTGGGGTGAAAATATCAATATCAAAATTCCCGTAATGAACACTCGGAGGCAACCCTCCTATGATCTGGTGCGAAGATTGTCTAAAGCCGGAGTAAAACTGAACGTCACTGCTCTGATGACCTTGGAACAAGTGCGGGAAGTCAGCGCCGCATTGGCCGCCGCCCCACATGCTTACGTGTCCGTGTTCGCCGGTCGTATTGCTGATACCGGCCGTGATCCTGTTCCGCTCATGGCCGCGGCTGTAGAATTACTCCGCCCCTATCCCCAACTGGAGCTTATCTGGGCCAGTCCTCGTGAACTCTTAAACGTCTTCCAGGCCAATGACGTAGGGTGCCACATCATTACCGCCACCAACGATATATTGAAAAAACTGTCCATAGTGGGCAAGGATCTCCACGATTACTCCCTGGACACCGTCAAGATGTTTTACAACGATGCCCTACAGGCAGGATATAAGCTTTAAGCTTAGAGTCTGGTTTATAACTTTCCGCGACAAATGACTCGCCGCCTTTTTCGAGGGTGAACGGATGAAGGCGTTCCAGGTATTCGAGCGGCAAGCCATGCTGCGGCTCGACTGCATCCACGCGGTTGAATGTCCAATGGCGATGAACACTCTTGGCAACAATCGGTTTGAAAAGGGGTAAAGGGGGATCGCCAAGGCCAGTACAGCACCCACATCAACGATCAATAGCGGTTTGCTTTGAATGGCCGGAAGGTTTCTCTGGGGTGACTTATGGCACGGCTTCTCATCCATCCAGGGGAGCATCTGGCCAACGAGTTGAAAGCACTCGGCTTGAGTGCAAACGAGCTATCAAAAGAATTGGGGGTGCCTACAAACCGGATCACCCAGATCATCCGTGTCAAGCGTGGCATCTCGGGTGATACGGCCTTACACCGCGGCCGGTGGTTTGGCACGGGACCGGACACCTGTTCCTGGGTAGTTCCTGCATCTACCCCAGGCTCTGCCCCCAGCCCATGAAAGAAGACTATTTTCTGGACGGCAAGCTGGAACCCACCAATGAGCCCTACGCGATGGCGAAGATCGACGGCATTAAGATGTGCCAGTCCTATAACCGGCAGTACGGCACCTGTTTCATCTCGGCGATCCCCACCAATCTCTACGGCCCGGGCGATAATTTTGACCTGCTGGATTCCCACGTCATCCCCGCCATGATCCGGAAGTTCCATCAGGCCAAGGTTGCGGGCGACCCCGAGGTGGTGGTCTGGGGCACCGGCACTCCCCGGCGGGAATTTCTCTACGTCGACGATCTGGCTGACGCCTGCCTCTTCTTGATGGAAAACTATCAGGAAGGGAGATCATCAACGTGGGGGTGGGCCAGGACGTGCAGATCATGGAGTTGGCTCACCACGTGGCAGCCGTGACGGGCTTTAGCGGCCAGATAGTGCTGAATCCCAGTTATCCCGACGGCACCCCCAGGTAGAAAGTGTTGGTTGGGGGATTTGGGACTGCAAAAACTTTAGAAAGGCTGGAATCTGCCCGGCGTCGGCCTTGGTTGCATCAATCTTGCGCTCGTCCAGTCGGCTCTCGTTCCAACCGTAGGCGCTGCCCTGCGGGTCGAGGTCGATTAAAGCTGTGGGGAAATTTTGACGGGTGGCGCATCGTGTGATGGGTTGCGCATCCGAATCGCTCAAAGCGGCAGCATGGCGTTGAGCTTCGGTCATCGCGTCGAAGTGCTTCCAATCGTGGTCAATAGGAGTTTTCTTCGCGGTATCTGCGTTTTTCATATGTTGGTTTTTCCCGCTCCTGCCGTCATCGGCGGATTGCCGGGATCGCTCGCGGTCATTCATGCGCAGCCTATTCCTAAGCGGGGGTGCGTTGGTCTTTTGTGTGGGCGTGGGCTTTCATGAAGGTGCGCAGGATAGCGTTGATCCTTGTCTGGTAACCAGGCTGCTGCCGTAACCATGCGAGCAAATCAGCGTCAAGCCGGATCGTTACGACTTCCTTGTGCTGTGGCATTACTACTTTGGCGTCCCTCCAGAACTCCTCATCCGTAGGATGTGCGTCTGGATCAGCTTCAACAGCGGCATGCACGGCGGCATCGCTCATGTTGCGCAGGCTGTCCCAGTTCGTGCCCTGCTTAGCCTTCGATTTTTTGCCAGTAGCTGCGTCTTTCATGAGGTTCAGCCCTCCATGCGGAGATAATACGTATTTCATCATCGTTTCTGTAGGTATAGATCACCGTGATTTCCACGCCGTTCACAAGGCCAATGGCATAAAATCGGGTTTCCCCATAATCGAAACGGTCGTCAATCCTCTCAACCGTTGGCCCCTCAAAAATCCGTTTTGCATCCTCGAAAGCAATACCGTGCTCTCGGATGTTATAGCGGTTCTTCTTTTGATCCCAAGTATATCGCATTAAACGTATTTACACAATGTGAATATCTTTAACAAGGCTTTCCTTTTTTCTGCTGCCCTTTTTCGCCTTTTCCTCTCCTACCGCCACAACCTTTCAAAACGCGCCGGGTTGGCGGCCGTGTACATGACGGTGTGCTGAATGGTCCGGTGGCCAAAATAGTCTTGAATGAGCCGGGTGTCTGCCCCCTGATCGGCAAGGGCGAAGCCGCACGCGTGCCGGAGCAATAACGGGGTCGATCTTCATATGGCCAATTTATGACAAAAAGGTGGGAAGAGTCAATCAGAATAAAGCAGGCAAAAGATTAACTACCGGGCTTCCAGGAGGTAAGGCAAAGGATGTTCGCTCTCCCTGGTCATTAATGAAGATTAGGCTTCCTGGTCCCCCATGGAGATCATTGTCACCTTGGGTGGGATAGCCCTCCAACATATGAATGCAGGGCGGATTCGGCCGGCCCCGATAAAGCTGGATGCCGGCAGGCTGAATCCGCGAGCCGCCGGCATTAGGCTTGCAATCGTTTGGTCTTTTTCTCAAGCAAGGCAAGCTGGCCCCTTGCCGCGGCCTCGCTCCGGGGCTGGTCGAGTGTTTCAATCTTCTGGAGGGGCATGGCGCACCCGGCGATATCCACCTCCCGCCGGTTGCCGTATTTGTCATACTTCCCTTCCCAGACCAGCTCGGTCTTCCTGGCGGATAGAGGATGCGGATTCTCTGGCCCATAGATGGGGGGTGCGGCTCATACCCAAACCTCCAGCTTATTTCGTGCGGTAAACGTTCAGCCCCACCTTCTCCTGCCGGTCCGGGACGGAGACGTTGCCTTCGGTGGAGGCGATGATAATGCTCTTTTTCGATGACGACGGGCCGAAGTCCTTGGTCAAGTCCACCTTGATGATGAGGATGTTCCCCTCCACGGCCATCTCCACGTTTTTCATGCCATGGTCCCCTTTAGCCGGTTATATGCCCTTCCACAAAACTTTCCGGTCAGCAACC
>QYQD01000177.1 GCA_007280345.1 Deltaproteobacteria bacterium
CAGTGATGATCAGCGTAGATCGGCGGCTGAGTAGTTACAATTTTGCGTTGACTTATCAAATTAAAAGAAGGTACATTCTGTCAGCAAAATTGGTCTTTAAGCGCCCGTAACACAAAAGCGAGATGAGAAAGATACTCAACGGCATACGCAGCGTTTTTCTCTTTATATGGTTACCGGTTATCACCCCGATCTTTAGTGTCATAACCATCGTAAGTTCTGTCTTTGACCGCGGGGGTAATACCCCTCATCGCGTAGCCCGGCTCTGGGCGAGGATCGTCCTCTGGGGATGTGGAGTAAAGGTCACCGTAGAGGGATTGGAGAACATACGCCAGGGACGGCCGTACATTTATGCCGCCAATCACCAGAGTCAGTTTGATATACCAGCTGTTCTGGGTTATTTGCCTGCGCAATTTCGCTGGCTGGCCAAGAAGGAACTTTTCCAGATACCCCTATTCGGTTTGGCTATGCGTCGTGTCGGGTACATACCAATCGATCGCTCTCACCCCAAAGAGGCCATAAAAAGCCTGCAAGAAGCCGCCCGAAAAATACGGGGCGGGACATCTGTTCTTATATTTCCCGAAGGGACACGGAGTGTCGATGGCCGGCTATTGCCTTTTAAAATGGGCGGTATTGTCCTGGCCTTAAAATCCGGATGCCCGGTTGTCCCTCTGGCTATCCATGGTTCTAAGGATGTTCTCCCGCGGGGCAGCCTGTGGGTGCGACCCGGACATATCAATATCCTGATCGGTCAGGCCATAGAGACCGCTGATTACAAGCCCGGCCAGAAAGATGCGCTGGCCGCGCGCCTTCGCGAGACCCTGGAATCCTTGATGACCAGGGCCGGGAAAATGTAAGCCGCCTGAAGCGCTCAGCTTTCAGCGGTCAGCCTTCCCTGCGGCCTCCAGGGATAACCTAATCAGCCTGTCTAACAAGGCGGAAAAATCCATCCCCGACTCCCGGGCCGCCAGGGGTAATAGGCTGGTTCTGGTCATGCCCGGGATGGTGTTTGTCTCCAGGATATAAATCCGGTCATCGCAGATGATCATATCCGTGCGGCTATAACCCCGCAATCGTAAGGCCCGATGGGCTGTGACGGCACATTCCCGGGCATTTTTGGTCAATGAAGCGCTGATGCGGGCGGGACATATCTCTTTTGTAGCGCCGGCCTGGTATTTGGCCTGATAATCAAAGAAAACGTGACCTTCGCCCGGTATGATTTCTACAATAGGCAATGCCTCCAGATCATCATTGCCTATAACCCCGCCGGTAATTTCAACCCCTTTTATATATTCTTCCACTAGCACACGCGGGCTGTATTTAAAGGCCTCGACCAGGCCTTTTTTCACCTCTTCTACTGTCTGCGGGATACTCATACCAATACTGGAACCTTGATCTACAGGTTTGATAACGACAGGGAGTCCGAATTCCGCGGCGATATCTTTAGCGCTATAAGAACCCGGCCGCATGACCTTACCACGCGGGATATTCAGGCCGGCCTGAGAATAAAGAATCCGTGATAACTCCTTGTCCATGGCCAGAGCGCTGCCCAGGACCCCGGAACCCTGATAGGGTATATGCAAGAGATCCAGGAGACCCTGGATAGTCCCGTCCTCACCATATTTGCCATGGAGAAGGACAAAGGCCACATCTATACGGCCCGCATCCTTAACCAGAACCTCCAGGTCATAAGCCGGATCATAGCGTATAATATCATACTTGTCTTTATCCAGTGCGCCTTCTACCTGGTCTCCCCCTTTAAGGGAAACCTCCCGTTCGGATGACTCTCCCCCCGCAATCAGGGCTAACCTTATCTTTTTATCTCTGGCCATAATACCCTCATATCCTTTAAGATATCTCAAATTGATCGGAAATGCGGCATCTCCTCTGGTTTTATGGGCAACTGAGCAAAAAGTTTTTTCTCAAGCTCCCGGGTCTCCTCCTCGATCCTGTTTATTCTAGTTATCCTAACCGGGTCGCCATGCCCATACTTTTCCCGGATATAATCAAATCTACCCCCCAAACTGACCACGGTGGTATGCAAAACCCGCTTATCAGCATAGTTGACGACTTCTGCTTCATTAACCGGCGTCCCAATAATCGGCCCTGCTAAGTGTACGTGTTGTCTTACTATGTGTGCTACAGTCAGAAATCCCAGTTTTTCAAGGAGGTTTGCCCCGGTCTCGGCATGATTTCCCCCCTGTTCCAGCGCCTCAATCTTCGTGATGTCATGAAGCAGGGCCGCGGCTTCTATCAAAGGAATGTTTAACTTGATGCCAGCCGCTATTAGTTTATTAGCAATAAAAATGGCAACTTCTGCCACTTTACGGCAATGCTGCCGCACATGGTCCATTACCTTATATTCGTCCATTAAAGCCAGACATTGCCCAGAGGTAGGAATAGAAACCAATTTTAAGCCCGCCTTTTTAGCCCTATGATGCCAAACCTATTTAAATTATTCAAATAAAATTGCCAGCCCCCTATGTACGACAAATGCAAAAAGAAATAAAGATAAAATAGGTTAAAAAATTGAGAAAAAAAGAGATATGGAGAGATCTTGTGGTGTTGACAACCTTATCCATCCGGGAGTTTTCTATAAATAACTTCCTGAAACCATTGGTCTTGACTCTAATTATACAAACTGCCGTCTTTTAAATAAGTTACTCTTTAGTAAAAAGAGATATAAAGAAAAAACAGAGGGTTAACCCACGTTAAAAAATAAGGGGGCTTCATCGAGAGAATCGTCTTCAATCACCTTTGACAGAAACCCGGCGAATCTTTATTAAGGAGAGTACAATTACTTAATCGTCTTTGCCCTAACATTTCAAAAACAAAAAAATCAGCTTATGCAAGAAATCTGGCAAGAAGTAAAAAAATCTCTTAAAAATAAGATTCCGGATAGCAGTTTTCATATTTGGATTGATCCGGTAACCTGCAGCAGCCAGGATGAAAATACCTTTGTCCTGACCTGTCCCAACCGATTTTCTCTAAGCTGGGTGCAGGATAATTATCTGCCATTAATCCGGGACGGGCTGGAAATCCTTTGCGGTAAAAAATTAAATATCCAATTGATAGTGGCATCGGCAGGATCTAATGAAAACAATAGCAACAATAAACCTAAAGCCGATGAACAATTGCCTTTGCCGGGCCTGCAAACTGAAGTAACTTACTGCAGGCGATTATGTCCCCGTTTTACTTTCGATCAATTTGTGACCGGCAACTCAAACAGCTTCGCCTTCAACATAGCCCAGGCCATAGCGCAAGAGACTAGTACCTATAACAACTTTCTATACCTGCTTTCAAATACGGGGCTGGGGAAAAGTCATCTGGCACAGGCCATAGCCCATTACATGCTTGGTCAGGACAAGGCAAAAAAACTAATTTATGTAACTGCTGAAGAATTTACCAACGACATGGTCCGTGCCCTTAAAACAAATACCATCGAACAATTCAAAGAAAAATACCGCACAAATTGTCATGTCCTCCTACTTGACGAAGTACACTTCTTTGAGGGTAAACAACGTACCCAGGCAGAACTTGGCCCTGTCCTGGACAGGCTCGCCGAATCCGGCAGGACTATTATCATGACGAGTTCCCAATCTCCGAAAGATATCCCGCGGCTGAACAACGCCCTCCGGTCCAGGCTTAATAGCGGGTTGATTGCCAGCATCCTCCCGCCCGACTATAATACCCGGATAAACATCCTTCAGAAGAAGGCCCAGAACCAGGGGATATCCCTGCCGGATGAGGTTATAAATTACCTGGCCGATACTATCACCGATGACATCCGGCAATTGGAAAGCAGTGTAATCAGCCTGGCCGCGCAGTCCTCTCTCCTCTGTCAACCGATCACCCTGGATATGGCCAGAGAAGCAACTAAATACCTGATAAAGAAAAGGGAGGAAGTCTCTCTGGAGCTGATCCAAAAGATCATTTGTCAGTACTATAAGGTTACCCTGGACGTGTTAAAATCCAAGAGCCGCAAACAGGCTATTGCCCATCCGCGGCATATAGCCGTCTACTTGACCCGCGTTCTTACCAAGCACTCCCTGGAGGCTATAGGGAAGGAATTTAACAGAAACCACGCCACTATCCTGCACGCAGTTAATTTCGTCCAGCGCGAAATGGAGAAAAAATCACCTCTAGGCTACCAGGTTGAATATCTGGCCGAGCAGATCAAAACCGGCGCCCATCAGGCCTGACCGGGACAAGGGAAACAAAAGTAACCATATAATTTCAAAATCCAAAGTCCAAAGAGGCTCTTGCAAAACTGTTTGTCATCCCCGAATGCTTCTATCGGGGATATGGTTTTTCAAGCAGTTAGAACCAGATTCCCGCTCAGAATCGCTGCGGGAATGACAGAATGGAGGCTTTTGCAAGAGGCTCCAAATCAAATCCAAATGACCAAGACCTCGTACACATTTGAACTTCGGTGCTTTGACATTCATTTGAACTTTGAACTTCACCAACCAGAGTCTTTGCGTTATGAGATTGAAGATTTTCTGCCATAAAAAACACGAAATTTAGAACTAAGGGCCTAACTATAGGCCAAGATTATAAAATAAAAGGCCCTACCTGAGAGATCAGGTAGGGCCTTTTACCGTCGGTTAGTCGGTTAGTCTCCGATTCCGTATTTATTTACTTAATCTTCTGTTACTGTGATCGCACCGGTCGTGCAGACTTCCATGCAGGACTGACAACCCAGGCAGTCATCCATGTTGACAGGCTCTGCCTTTCCATCTACCATCTCCAGCACCTGCCCCGGGCAGTTGTCCACACAAAGGCTATCTCCGATACATTTGTCCTTGTCCACAGTTACCGTATAAGCCATGATACTTAATCCTCCTCTCTACAAATTTGACGACAACCGCCGCCTTACTTAATATTTAATTTGGATTGGAACTTATATCACACTTTTACAGCCGAAGCAAGTAGTTTTAAGGGCGACTGGGTTAGGATCCGTTTGTAATCCAAGGCCCTCCTTACCACTGCGCCGGCCCATTCCCGTATGCCTAAGGCGTGTAGGTGTGTATATGTGGCCAAGACATTTTTGTAGCAAAATCCGTCCCGCTCCCCATCAACACCATATCCGCGGTTAACAGAAAAAGCCATATACACACCGGTATTCTTTTCCCAGGCCACGACACGAGAATAATGAAATTCATGCCCCCGCAGGACAGAACCACAGGCAAAATAAGGATTGGGCTTGTCCACCAGCATCTCCGTATATCCATGCCCCTGCGGCCTCTTCCCAAGGCAAAAATCCACCGGAAGTACCCCAGCCATCGGATATACTGTGTTGTCGATACTTATACTTCTTCCTAAATATATCAACCCGCCGCATTCTGCGTAAACCGGAAGGCCATCTTCTACCCTCGCCCGTAAAGAACCGGCGAAATTCTTGTTTGCTGCCAGGAGCTCAGCATGGGTTTCCGGAAATCCCCCGCCTATATAGAGAGCGTCTAACTCCGGAAGCTGAGTATCCCGCAAGGGACTGACATCTATTAATCTAGCCCCGTACTTCACCAATTCCTGGAGGTTTTCAGGATAATAAAACTGGAAGGCAGAGTCTCTAATAACCCCTATACACGGCTGTTTATATGACTTTACAGATAATCTCTCCTTAACAGGCTCATCAACCAGCAATGGCGGGGACTGTACAGCTATCTCCCACAGTTTATCCAGGTCCACATACTTTTCTACCATACTGCCTATGGCCATGGCGGCATCTATAGAACTCTGGTGTTCAAAATGGGGCGTTAGCCCCATGTGCCGTTCTGGAAGCCAGCCTTCCTTCAACCGGGGCAGCGCGCCAATGACCGGCAGCCCGCAATAATGCTCTACAGTGCTGCGCACCATAGCCTCATGGCGGCTTCTGGCTATCTGATTGAGGATAATGCCCCTGATATCCACCGCCGGATCAAACTTCTGGCAGCCCAGGATCATGGCTGCCACCGTACGCGTGACCTTACTGCAATCAACCACTAATATAACCGGGGTTTGGAGCATCTTGGCCAGTTCAGCCGTACTATAAGTTCCAGCTTCATCTGTCCCGTCGTATAGCCCCCGGTTCCCCTCTATAATTGCACATTCACCTTCATCTACCCGTAACTGGAAGGAAGATATAACCTGCTCTTTACCCATGAGGAATGGGTCAAGATTATAGCAAGGGTGTTCAGCAGCTAAAGTCAGCCAACCCGCATCGATATAATCCGGACCTTTTTTGAACGGAACTACTTTAAAACCTTTATTGCGCAGGGCCACAATAATCCCCAGAGAAAGGATCGTCTTCCCGGATCCTCCTCTAAGGGCTGCTATCGCCACTCTGGGATAATAACGTTGGATCATTTAGTTAAAAATGATTAGGGGTTATATTACAAAATTAATTACTATCGCCAAGATTTGAATTACTATTCATTCTAACAGAAAATTTATAAACTCCGCCGGTAATTTTGTCAATAAAAATATCTATAACCCAGGTTCATAGCCCGTCCCTAATACACTAGCCTGGATGTAAAAAGGTTGATTTAATTACCAAAGTTTATTAGAATCGGTCACATTGCAACTATAACTCAGACAGAGGTTGATCCATGACAGAACAAAATACAAATATCGAAGACATCATCAGTTCTCTCGAAAAAGAGGCGTCGGAAAATCCTAAATCGGTCATCGCACTCAGCCGCCTGTCCCTGGCCTGCTGGAAGGGCGGACGCATCGACGATGCCATTGTGCATACCCGAAAAGCGCTGGAGATTGATTCGACAAATGCCTCGCTATATGTCAACCTCGGCGGCTTCTATTTTCAGAAAGGTGATTTGGATGGGGCCATCAGGGAAAATGAAAAAGCCCTGGAGGTTAATCCTTATGTCACACAGGCATATGGCAATCTGGGCTTTGCCTGGATGCAAAAAGGCGAATGGGGTAAGGCCATAGAATTCTTGAAAAAGGCAGTGGAACTCAACAGCGATTTTCCCGAGGGCTGGGCCAACCTGGCTACGGCTTATATCGAAAAGGGACTTTATGATGAGGCCATCGAGGCTGCTGATAAGAGTCTTCAGAAAAAACCTGACTTCGCCATAGCCCACAACAACCTGGCCGTGGCCCATTACTTTAAAAAAGAATATAAGCAGGCCGCTGAACACTGTAGCCGGGCCATGGAGTTGGGCTATCAGGTCCATCCGGATTTTGTTAAAGAAGTTCAAGCCAAATCTAAATAGAAATTCTTATAAATCGACGAGAAGGATGGTATGAGCATTATAACAGAGGCACAGCCGCCAAAGTGTCCTTTCTGTGGCTCTTTGGTTGACCGGCCGCGTGAATTGAATACCAAAAGGCTTACGGAATTCGCCATGGGCAGGTGTCAATGCGGCGCGGTCTATGCCTGTGATGTCACCGGACATAACGTGGGAGCCGCTTGGGTGGAGGCCCTGGTATTTGCCTGCGGTGGGGACTGGGACCTGGCCTGGCAACTTGAACCGGGAAAAGACTATATCGAAGACCGGATAGAAAACTACGATGAGAAAGAGCATAAAGTCGTAGCCAAGATAGCCCGGGCCCGGGCTGTTCTCCTTTTTATCAGATTGGGAAAGGAGGTTAGAGAGGTATCTGAGGAAAAGGTACAGGCTGAGCTGGCCAAGGCCCCGGCGATAAACGACGACTCATCCGTCGAACACCCCGGGCTATCAAAATCGTTTTCTAAAAAACTCATCCAAAGGTTAGTTGAAGAGAACCGGGAAGAAGAATTGCTCTCCATGGCCAGGGAAGATAAACGGGTACTGGCCGCGTTGCAACGGCTTTTGTACTCCCCGGATGAGCTTTTACGCTGGCGGGCCGTAGAGATATTGGGAAAAGCAGCCGGGTGCGTGGCAGACAAAAATCCGCAAGCGGCCGCCGATCTGCTCAGGCGACTGCTTTCGTCTGCTGCCGACTCGGCCGCCACAAGCTGGGGCTTCCTCGAAGCCACTGGAGAAATAATAAGCAACCGGCCCGATCTCTTCGCCGGTTTTATCCCCCCGCTATTTTCCTTCTTAAAGGATCAAACCTCCTGCGCGGCTGCCCTCTGGGCCATCGGCAGAATAGGTAAACGCCATCCGGAGCTATTAAAAGGCACGCCATTTTTCGGTGTTTTTGATTTCCTGGATGACCCGGAACCTGCGGTGCGGGGCCATGCCGCCTGGGCCTTGGGGCACATGAAGACCAAAGAGGCCGTAGGCAGCCTGCAAAGGCTTAAAGATGATCGGGCTTGTCTCAGGATATACGATGACGGCATGGTGAAGGAAAAAACCGTAGGAGAATTGGCTTCTCAGGCCATAGAAAGGGTTACCTGCTCATCTTAAGCGCCAGGGAAACCGGGACTAATTTTCGAGCCTCTTCATATACCTGCCGGTAGTCATGTGCTCCCCAAAGTTCAACGGACAGAGTAAAGAGTTTTTCATGGATTAGATCCAGATTTACAGTGGGATAAACCTTCCCCTTATCAAAGCCGGACTTCCCGCAGGTATGGCCTGCCCCGCGGATAGCGGTTGGTATCCCGTAAAGCCGGCAGGTAATAGGCCTGTATTCATAGAGCAGGCAATGGCCCTGGTCACTGAGCAAGGGACACCTGATTCTGGCTTCAGCCATCTGAAGCGCCTCGCTCTCCTTATCCCTGATCCCTTCCCTTACCCCGGTAATCTCCAGAAGGGCTTTTTCAGCCCTACGCAGGACTTCCCGGCGCTCCTTGCGTTTTAAGCGCTGATGAAAATGGTAGCTCAAATAAGCGGCCTCAATGGGAAATAATTCAAACACTGCATAGCAACAGTCGGTGCAGCCCGGCTGGCATCTCACGCCATCGCAGTGTGTTTCCCGCACCCGCCGGAAGACCCTGCCTATCTCGGACAATAACATTTCATATTTTTGAAATAATCTGCTAAGATTACTGGTCATGTTAGGTACTGATTATACAGGGATATTAATAAACGATCAATCTAACATTTTTTCAATCATAGGAGCAGTTGATAATGGCTTCCGGTAACGCGTACGAACCCAAAATAAGATACCTCGCTTCCTCTCCTTACGGGGATATCGTCCCCGATAAAATCGCGCTGGAGTCTCCCTTACCCCTCCGTCTATCTGATATCGACGAAACCGGGGAAAGCGGCCACAGAATCGGATTGACCTACGGCCAGTATCTGGAAACGATAAAGGCATTTCTATCCAGAGATTCTTACCGGTTATTAATAGACGCCATAACAAAGAAAACAGGAAAGATGATTACCTTACAGGATATTGACAGCCTTGCCATCCGCACGGAAAAACACGGGGCCATGTATCATATAGCCAGTATAGACGTCATCACCGCGAACGACTTAAACAAGTTCGTCGTAACTGCGGCCCTGTCCGAGGCGGGTAAGCCTTATCTGGAGAATGATTTTCACTGGCTGAACTACCTGAATAATAAATTTGCCTTCCCGTATCTGCCCCATGTATATCACAAGGGCGAGATGAAATACCGCACCCCTCAGGGCGCCGACGATACTATGCTGATATCCCTGGGAGAATGGCTGGAAGGTTACC
>QYQD01000150.1 GCA_007280345.1 Deltaproteobacteria bacterium
CACTATTGAGTCTATGTCCAATGTGGACATCGGCGGTATAAGTGTATCTTTCAGCAAGACTAACCACCAGGGATTAAACAAGGTCTATATGACCCAGGTGGGTGGTGGAAAGGCCAAGCCGGTGGCCAAGGTGGCTAAGCCGTAAGTAGTCATTAGTCACTGGTCATTAGTCATTGGGAAAGAAGATGGAATTAAGGGAGTTGCTGAAGGTTATGGAAGGTCTTCCATAAAATCTCCCCTAACCCCTCTTTTCCAAAGAGGGGGATAGAAGAAAGTTGGTTTTCAAAGAGGGGGGTAGAAGAACGTTGGTTTACAAAGAGGGGGATAAAGTAGTCCTCCTTTGGCAAAGCATCTATATTTAACCCCCCCTTTGGCAAAGGGGGGCTGGGGGGATTTTAAGAACGGATGCTTCCTTATGATAACCAGTTAAAGCCGTTATCCCAACAGCTGAGGAAACATATGACGGCTGCGGAAAATCTGCTTTGGTCGAAACTGAGACGGAAGCAGTTGAAAGGTTATCAATTTTATCGGCAAAAGACTATTGGAAAGTACATTGTCGACTTTTACTGTCCCAAGGCACATTTGGTGATAGAGCTTGATGGCAGTCAACATTATTCTGAAATCGGAAAAGAAAAAGACAGCATACGGGATGATGTTCTCACAAAGATGGGGATAAAGGTTCTCAGATTTTCAGATAGGGAGATATTTGAAAACATCGATGGACTTATGGAAGGAATTTGGAGTCATTTGTTATGACCTGGTCACTGGTCAATGGGATTAATGACCAATGACTAATGACCAGTGACTATATTATTAGGAGACACAAAGAATGACCATTAAAAGAAAACTTATTCTGCTGGTAGCCCTGCTCCTCGTGGCTGTGGCCGGGGTGGGCACGGTGGGCTTTTTTGCCGTGCGCATGGTGAGCGGCAAAATCTACTATCTGACCCGGGAGTCGTCACCCCTCCAGGTAAAAATGGTCAATCTCCAGCAGGGGTTTGAAAAGGTGGCGGCCAACTTTACGCAGATGGCCCTGACCACTTCAGCGGCGGAACTCTCCCAGATACGGGGAAGAACCGACGCCGCCTTATCTGAGATTAATGGCACGGCTAAAGAATTGAGCCGGCTAAAGGCCGATGTGGACAAAAAGGTCTTCGAAGACATTAAAAAATCCTATCAGGAATTAAATCGGATGGCCGAGGAGCGCCTTCAGTCCATGAACCGGCTGGCCGCGGCCAATGAACAGCTCCGGTCGGGCATTGCCGTAGTGGTGGGTGAGACGCAAAAGCTCGGCGCGGCTATGCACAACCTGCAAAAGGATAGCTATGCCTCGGTGGAGAAATCCAAGCAGGCCAACCTGAAGGCCAACGCCCAGATCAAGCAGATGCTGGTCGTGCAGGAAAAATTAAGCAATGCCAACGCCCTGCTCATGCAGGTAAGCGCTGTGGATAACCGTTTCCGGCTGACCCCGCTCAAGGACAGGATGAAGGCCGAGATGGATGCCATAGCCCAGATAGACCTTGGAAATGGCGGCTTAGGGAGCCAGCTCAAGGAATTTGTGGATAAGGCGCAGAAGGGATATTCGGGCGAAGGCGGCCTTCTGGCCGTTCGCGTCGATATGCTGGCCAACCCGCAGGATAAGGAAGCGAAAGATAAATTCGAGGAAAAGCGCCGGGATCTCCTGAGACAGATAGAGGCGCTGGGCGGCAAGATAGCGGTGGAAATAGACAGCATGGAATTAGTTCTCCCCCAGGAAAACGCCAAGATGAGCCGGGCCATTACCACGGTTAGTCTAGTGGGTGAGATAACCAGCGCCGGCGGAAATATAGCTATCATGGCCCGAACTATAGAAAGCGCCGCCAAACAGGTTATGCTCGCCACTTCCCCGGAAGAAGTAACCGGGCTTAAGGCCCAGTTGAATACACAGCTTGCGACTGTGGCCGGAGAATCAAACCGGATTAAAAAGAATCTCGGAGCCTTAAAAAGGCAGGCCGAAACCGGCACAGTCCGGAATGTGGAAGCGGCCTTCGGGAACATGCAGGGGGTGCTCCTGGGTGAGAGCGGGGTCGTAGCCACGGGTTTAAAGAATCTGGCCACGCAGACCCGCTCGACCCAGATATTCAGCGAAGCGAAAAAGTTGATTGAAAAGCTTGCCCAAACCAGCGCCGAGAAGACGCGCTCGGCTGAAGCCGGTCAGGAGAAGGCAGTGGAGGCCGTGGAAAAGGTGGCGGCCATGACCACGACGGCCCTGGCCATTGCCGGGATTATCTCCATAGCTTTTGGCATTATTGTGGGCGGCTGGATCGGCCGGTCCATTAATACCTATTTAGAAAGGGTTATTTCCGGATTGAATGATTCTTCGGGACAGGTGTCCTCTGCCGCCGGAGAGGTCTCCGGGGCCTCGCAACAATTGGCCGAAGGGGCTTCGGAGCAGGCCGCGGCCCTGGAACAGACCTCGGCCTCTCTCGAAGAGATAACGAGCATGACCAGGCAAAATGCGGACAATGCCCAACAGGCCAACATGCTCATGGAAGAGTCAAGGCAGGTCGTAGAAAAGGCCAATAATTCCATGTCCCAGATGAGTACCTCTATGCGCAACATTTCTGCTGCCGGTGAGGAAATCGGTAAAATTATCAAGACGATCGATGGCATCGCTTTTCAGACCAACCTCCTGGCGCTCAATGCCGCAGTAGAGGCGGCGCGGGCCGGCGAGGCCGGCATGGGATTTGCCGTGGTGGCGGAGGAGGTAAGGAACCTGGCTAAGCGGGCGGCCGAAGCGGCAAAAAATACCAGCAATCTGATTGAAGATGTGATTAAAAAGATAGCAGAGGGTTCCGGCCTGGTCAGCGGGACGGAAGCTGACTTCCGGGAAGTGGCTGGCAGCGCCAAAAAGGTCGCTAATCTGGTGGCAGAGATAGCGGCCGCCTCCCGTGAACAAAGCCAGGGAATGGACCAGATAAGCAATGCCTTAGGTCAAATGGATCAGGTAGTACAAAAGAATGCGGCCAATGCCGAGGAAACCGCTTCTGCTTCTGAAGAATTGAATGCCCAGGCCCAGACCCTGCAGGACTATGTAGATCAACTGGCCTCGTTGATCGGTGGAAAAAAGACCAAAGAGGCAGAAGAAAGGCCGGACACTGCCCGTCAGATAGAGGCGTGAGGCTTCATAATTATAAAATCCCCCCATACCCCCCTTTTCCAAAGGGGGGGCAACGAGGTGTGCCTTTTTCCAAAGAGGGGGATGTAACTTCCCCCCCTTGAAAGAGAGGGATGCCATCACTTCCCCCTTGGAAAGAGAGGGATGCCATCACTTCCCCCTTGGAAAAAGGGGATGCATTCAATTCCCCCTTTGGAAAAGGGGGATTAAGGGGGATTTGAATGCACCTTGGCTTCAGGCGGAAAACAGGCGCGGGAACATACCCCGAATCCCGCTGACTACTATCTCTACGGCAATGACGGCCAGGATAAGGCCCATGATCCGGGTCAGGATATTTACCCCGGACCTGCCCAGCACCCGCGCCATGGAAACCGACCGGGAAAAGATAACATAAGATATAAGACTGGTCAGCAGACTGGATAGTATTATAAGAAGCCTGGGCGTCCAGCCTTCGTGTTCGCTGCCAAGCACCATGACCGTAGTGATGGCCCCGGGGCCACTCAACATGGGGATGGCCAGGGGGACGATCGCTATATCTTCCTTTTCCACGCCTTCTTTCTCCTCTTCCGGGCTGGTGCGGATGCGGGCGGGTTTGACCTGGAGCATCTGAAGGGCCACCATAAAGAGGATGATGCCGCCGGCTATGCGGAAGGCGGGGACGGTTATGCCAAAAAAACGGAGGATATAATGACCCCCGAAGGTAAAGGCAGCCAGGACAACGAAACAGGTCGTGCAGGCCTTAAGGGCCGTAGCCCGGCGCTTTTCCGGGGGATCTCCCTCTGTCATGGTAATGAAGACAGATATGTTGGCCAGGGGATTAACGATGACAAAGATGGAGACGAAGCTGGCTATAAAGAATTTGGCAAGGGCAGAGATGTCCATTTGTTATATGATAGCCTTATTCCCTTAAAATCTCAAATCTGAAATTTCAAATCTCGTAACATCTGTCCAAAATAAGATTTTTAAAAGGCCGGATTTGGATAGCATTTTTAAAATCTCCCCTGACCCCTCTTTTCCAAAGAGGGGGATTAACGGTATCTTCCCACTTTGAAAAAGGGGGAAGTGTTTCTCCTCCCTTTTCCAAAGGGAGGAACTGCTGCTCCCCCTTTGGAAAAGGGGGATCTAGGGGGATTTTATATACAAGCTGACCCTGACTTTGACGGGGCTCTGCTCAATACCAGTCGCACCTGGCCGGTTTTTACCGCGAAGGCGCAAAGGGCGCAAAGAAGGATATAATTTTTTCTCTGCGTTCTTGGCGTCTTTGCGGTGAAAAAAACACGAAATAAACATAATATAGGAGCAGCGAAAGGTGAACCACGCTTCATTTTATCCTTGACAAATATACCGGCTAACTATTATGATTGTCCGTCAATTGTTGTCTTTTCGAAGACGTAAAAAATAAATTAATAATATGGAGGACAGAAGAAGATGGCAGATGTATATGTAATAGGTCACAAGAGTCCGGATACGGATACGGTATGTTCGGCAATCGCTTACGCCAGGATAAAGGGCTATACCCCGGCCACCCCGGGGCCGATCAACGAAGAGACCGCCTTTGTGCTCAACAAGTTCGGTGTGCCTGTACCACAGGAACTGGGGAGCGCCGAGGGCAAAAAGCTGGTGCTGGTGGACCATAATGAGGCCACCCAGTCCCCGGATGACATCGCTAAGGCGGAAGTCATTGAGATTATCGATCATCACAAAATGAATTTTTCCAATCCAAATCCCATCGCCATCCTGATCGAGCCGGTAGGCAGCACAGCCACCATTCTGGCCAAGAAATACAAGGATGTTGTGGCCAAGGACAAGGCTCTAGCCGGTATCCTGCTGGGCGCGCTCCTTTCCGATACCGTAGTCTTTAAGTCGCCCACCACCACCCAGGAAGACAGGGACGTGGCTGCCGTACTGGCCAAGATAGCCGGCATTGACGACATGCTGAAGTTTGGCATTGATGTGAAAAAGGCCAAGGCCAATATAGCGGATAAGTCGATTAAAGACGTTATCTTTGCCGACTATAAGAATTTTGATTTTGCCGGCAAAAAAGTCGGCATCGGCCAGACCGAGGTCGTGGATCTGACCGATGTTTACAACCGCGCCTCCGAGGTCATGAATTTCCTGAACGACCTGAAGGCCAAAGAGGGCTATGAGATGGTCATCTTTGTCGCCACGGATATCATAAAAGAAGGATCCGAGCTGTACTTTGCAGGCGACAAGGCCAAGATTGAAAAGGCCTTCAATACTAAGGTAGAGGGTAACTCAGTATATATCCCCGGCCTTATGTCCCGTAAGAAACAGGTCGTGCCGGTAGTAGAAAAGGTGTTCTAAGCTTGCTATAAAAAGCTATAGGGTAAGGGGATGCCCCGGAAAGGGTATCCCTTTACTTTTTTCAAATCCCCCCTTCCCCCCCTTTGCTAAAGGGGGGTTAATAAGATTTTCTTCTTACGAAAGGGAGATAGTAACTATCCCCCTTTCGTAAAGGGGGACTAAGGGGGATTTAAACTGCAATTTGTTGCGTAAACTGGTTTCCCAACTGACTTAATATATTCGATTTTTAATAATTATGAATGCATCTCAACTCAGGATATTTCTCATGCGATTGATACTGTCCGGTATCTTCGCCATCGTCCTTTCACGCCTTTTTCCTTTCCTGCGAAAAGGCCCCTGGGCTGTAGTGGGGATGACCGCAGCCCTGCTGGGTTTTGTCTACCTGCTTGACTATGCCCGTAAGGGCAAAGAC
>QYQD01000046.1 GCA_007280345.1 Deltaproteobacteria bacterium
GGTGAGGGGAGCGTCATTTCTTTGGGGCCTCCAACCAACGAACCCGTTTACCCAAGGCCCTTGCATAATTAAGTTCATCGCAGGTGGATAGGCCGATATAACCCCCGACATTTAGGATCAAGACTTCGTCGGCCATTTTAATTTTGCTAAAATGGAGTTTATCCAAGAGCCTTTTGGTTTCCGCGAATTCCTCTGAAGAGAGGTGTCCATAAATTTCTGAGTCTGCTTTCATATTGCAGCCGATGGTCAACACGATCTTTCCCGCAAGGGTTTCATCAAGTTGTGCCTTGGTAAATGCCTCTTTAAATCTGGTCGACCCGCAGAGGCATACAATTATCGGCCTGAAAATAACTTCTGCATGAAATGACATCGCTTCGTCCCTCACTGACCCCTGACCCCTGAACCCTGATCCCTGCTCTTTCATCTCCCCGCCCCCGGAAACATCTCCGCTTCCAGATGGTCGGCGATCCGCCTTACCTTGGCGATCAGATCCCGGCCGATGGCCACCGCCGCCGCGTCTTTGCGCAGCAACATGAAATCCGCCTTGGCCAGCGTCGCCAGCCCGTCGGTTAAGAGTTTGTCCCCCGCCTCCAGGAGCTTCAGGCCCTTATTCACATCCTCGTCCGCCGCCTCCAGGGCCTCCAGCCGCTTCTTCAGGCGCTGGTTTTCCAGGAGCGTATCGCCGCCGGCTTTTTCCAGTTCCCTGGCGTACTCTTTCTGCTGCTTTTTAATAAAGTCCTTCAGCTCCCGGACACTCATGCGGTCTAATTTATCTTTGGGCAAACCCAGGAAAGTCCCTTCCTTCTCGAATTCCTCCACCGCCCTTTCCCTGGCCGCCCGGATCATGGTGATGGCCTTGCGCCAGTGGTTTTTCATCTCGGCCCAGGACAAGAAGGCCGGAGACCCCGCCGCCATTTCGGCAAAGATCATGTATTCCCAGGCCGTCCTTCGATCCATATCGCCCAGGTCCTCAAGCCTTTGTCGGAACGTTCCGACATCGTTGTTTTCTTTTAAAAGAATGAGGCGTTTGCCGATCTCGAATTTTGCCGCCACCTCCACTTCCAGTAAGAACCTTGTCTCCTGTATAATTCTCCCTTCATCGTAGGGCATACCTCCCGAAAACGGCACCAGCAGCCCCGCCTGCGCCTTCCGCCGGTCGCACAGTTCGATGATTTGCTTGGCGTCCATACCATCGGTGATGTCGCGTTGAAGATCCACCCCGTTAGCCATCAGCTCCCTCCATTTGGCGAATAGCAGCTTTGAGCAAAATTTCCGAAATATGAATAGCGGCTTCGGGTTCCTCAAGCAGCCGCATGTTTTTGCAGATGGCCTCGCCTTCAATTTCTGTCAGGCCGAAATCATTCAATATCTCGACAAATTTTTCCCGAGATTCGTGGTCTTTTATTTGCAGCAGGCCTCTGTCCACCCCATAAGCGCCTTTAAGTCCTTTCTGATAGGCGGCCCGTACTTCCCTTATAAGGCGCTCCCTTTCCTCGTTTTTAGTCATTGGTGTGTCCCCTGTGCTCTGCCAGTTTGCGGTTCAAGTAGCTCTGAGCATATTCCGAGTGCCGGATGATCCCGGCGCTATTCTGCCGCCAGCCCTTGGGGCCTTTCTCCACCCACCCCTTCTCCACCAGGGTGATTAAAATCCGGTGGCAACTGCTCAGTGGGGCAGGCGTCCCCGCCTGCCGTCCTACCCCCCGGGCCACCTCCTCCAGGGTCTTCCATTCCAGGATCTCCCCCCCGGCCAAAAACTCCACCACCGCCAGGGCCCGCTCCACCGCCTGAATGCCTCTACTCATCTCTTGCCTCTGCTTTGGATTTTTCACTGACCCCTGATCCCTGATCCCTGACCCCTGGGTAATGGCTATCTTTGCAGGTCGGGCAAATGCCGTGCGAATCAAGGCCCCCGGTCCCGTCTTCATGCCGGATAATTAAGCCGCACCAGGCGCAGATGACTCTCATCCCCGTTGCCCTTTGGTGGCACAGTAGGGCGGGCGTCCCCGCCCGCCAGTGGCACAGGCGTCTCGCCTGTGGACCTTAGACTTAGCCCCCTTCGCCTTCCCCAAAAACTCCTTGGGGCACTTGAACTTCCTCAAGGCCCGCGCAACCAACAGGTAGGACCCGAACCGTTTGTTCTGCAGGGTCAGGGTGATGGTGGTGGGCGACACCCCGGCCGCCGCCGCCACCGCCTTGATCTCCAACCCCTCCCCCAGCATCCATTTTTTCACTTCGATGTAGTTCATGCCTGGCCCCTAAACCCTTGATTTCCCCGAAACGCCGCATGGCCTCTCAGCCCCCTTTGTGCTATCGTGGAATTCCCCAACCCCACGACCGAAAGGAGGTGAGAAGCCATGTCGGACAAAGACCTGATCGTCAACACCGCAAAGGACATTTTTATAAAGCTCCTGGACCACCCTGGGAACCTCGGTCTGCCGGAAGGCCTGGGACTACTCCCTAAACTTGAAAAGACCTTTACAGACTTACTTGGAGGAGTAGGTCGGGCCATAAAATCTCTCGAAACAACTTAGACGGACCTACTGCGAGAGACTAACTGCGGGTTCCATCCCTTAAAGGCGAGGCTGGCAGCCAATTCTAAAACGGCCCAGGCCTCGCCATCCTCATAACCCTCTTGAGGCAGCAAATTCACAATCTCCAGGGCCTTTTCCGCCCGCTCCCTGGGTGTTAATTTTTTCATTTCTTCCGCCATCTCCGTCTCCCTTCTCCCTTAGTGGCACAGGCTTCCCAGCCTGTGGTCTTTCTCCCCCCTTTGACAAAGGGGGGGTGGGGGTGATTTATTCCAACCCCACCCCTTGCGCCTTTTTCTTGGCGATCTTCTTGGCCTCCCGGGCGTTAATCTCCGCCTCGGCCCACTCCAGCACCCGGTACCTCGCCTCGCTGATCACCCGCGCCCCCGGAAAGGCCCGGGCGTAAACCGAAAGCGGCCGGTTGCTCCCCAGCGCCTGGCAGAACAGGTGTAGGGCGTCCAGGTAGATCACGTAACCCGGGGTGCCCGCCAGCCACTTGTCCAGCATCGCCGAACTCACCCGGCGCTTGCTCCCGGAAAGGTGCGCCAGCCGGTTCATATCCTCCGCCAACTGCTCCCTGGATAGGCCCGAGGCCTCCAGGGCCTCATTCATGGCCGCCACCAGGCCCGGCAGCGGATTGACCACCAGGTCCTCCCACAACCGCCGTTGTCCCTGGCGTCCGGAATTCCCCTTCACTTTGTCATTGACGGCCATCGGCCTTCCCGTTTATGATTGGGCACTCGGTGAAATATGTGTTGCAATTACCATAATTGGTACATATACTTGTGTCAAGAAAAAAATTAACCAAAATTGGTAAATATTTAGGGGTAGGAGGGCGAATTAGGAAAATTCGCGGCAGCTTATCTCAAACCGCCTTTGGAAATATTTTGGGTGTTACGGCTGCGGCTATAAGTAGGTGGGAATCGGGTAGAATTCCTGACGAGGACATCCGAAAGAAAATTACCGATTTTGGTAACGTTACGGATGAATGGCTTTTACGCGGCGAAGCGCCCCCGGATCAGGCCCACCAGCTCAGGGAGTTCGCCCCGGAAGATTATTCTGCCACCCTTACTGACATCGAAACCATATTTCTTACGGAGGTAATTACTAATGTGATAGAGGTGATCAAGGCCCGACGCCTAAAACTCACTGCGGCCCAGGAAGCCCGGCTCATCGTCAAGGTCTATGACGACTGCCGCGCCGCCCACGAACATCCCAGCAATATCCACGTTGAAAAAATCCTGCTATTGCGGGATTAGGAGGTTGCCATGAAAAAGCGGCTTTTCGTTCTTTGCTGTTTAATCCTTTTAATCCTGCCTTCCCTTGCCCTATCAGAAACCCTCTCTTCTCCCACCGGCGACCCCACGGTTCCGGTTATTGTCTTTAAGAGCGAGCAGTCGATGGCAGAAGGTATTAAATTCCTAAATGCGGGCGGCTCTATATTTAATTACAAGGTTTTTGGCCAATATGTCCGGGCCATCCCCGAAACCGGCACCAACTGCCTTATCGTTAAATCCAAACTCGGTAAAAAGCAGGTAAGAATCTTGGATGGGCCACATAAAGGGAAGATTGGCTGGGTTCCCTCAGAAATGGTTAGATAATACGCCGTGGAAATCAAAAAACAGGAGGATTAAGCCATGCAACTCCGTCAACTCCTTACCGTCCTTTCCCTGGTGGCCCTCCTGGCCACCCAAGGCTGCGCCGCCGCCGCCATCGGCTACATGGGCTATAAGATGAGCGAGGCCAGGACCGAATCGGCCGAAAAGGCCCAACGCTCCGCCGATCTTCGCACCTACACCAGATATCGGGTCGATATGGAGCGGGTCAACACCGATCGGGAAAAGGCCGGCCTCAAGACTCGCCCCATCATAACCCAAGAGGAGTGGATCTCCGCCCAGACCGCCGGCCGCCCGGCCATCGCCCCGTCGCCGCCGCCCCCGGCCGCCGCTCCGACCCAGGAGACCGCCGCCGAAAAGAAAGAATAACCCCGAAGTGGGGCGACCTGGTCAGAATCCCCCAAGGCCGGAGCTCGAAATCTTCCAGGAAGTGGGACCCCCGCCCTTATTTTCGCCTTTCTTGCCGTCTTTGCGTCTTAGCGTGATCTAAACCCTTGCCCCGCCCCTGGACGACTCCCAAAAGTGGGAAATTCCCCTTAACTTTTTCATTTTGATTTCCCGCCAGGCGGAAAAACTTTCCCATATCCCCTTGTGAATTCACAAAGTCCAGCCGCAAATGATTTTGGGGTCCAAAAACCTCCCCTTTCCCGCCTTTTTGACACTTTCCCCTATAATCTCCATAAGTTATCCACTTTTCCCCTTTAACCTACCCATTCCCCCACCCATAACATTATTATGTTCAGGTCTTCATTACCCTTCTATATCCCATTTTCCCTATAATTACCTCATCTTATCGGTTTCCCCATTCCCCCGTTTTATTCAAACCACGTGTCACGATTTCACCCCATTTCCCCGAGTTTTACTCAAAATAAAAAAAGCCGCCCCCAAGACGGCTCCCCCTCCCCAAGTACCCTAAAAGTCTCATAAAAGTGCCCTCTTTGTTTCATTCTTTCCTTTCCCCCTCTAACTCATATCATTTGTCACCCCATAGTCGGATGAACCTCATTTTATTGATTATGCGTGGGGAATATAAAGAGATGGGGTTAGGCACATTACCTAACCCCTTGAAATTCCTGGCGGGCGATGGGCGACTCGAACGCCCGGCCTTTGGTTCCGGAGACCAACGCTCTATCCACCTGAGCTAATCGCCCGCGTAAAAAATAATATCA
>QYQD01000090.1 GCA_007280345.1 Deltaproteobacteria bacterium
ACTGGTTTTGGCCCCCACCCAAGCTTTCAGGGTCGCTCGCTGCTCTTCCGTCATCAACAGTTTTTCGGCTGGCTTCCACATGGAGCCAGCGATAACACAAATTTTAATAATTGTAAAGGTATTACTGTAACACTACACTAGTGTTACTGCTTCTGATGTTGTCACCTGCCTCTCCTGCCACGCCGCCCATGCCACGAACTATCCTGACATGCTAAAGTGGGACTACACAACTATGGTTGCAGGCGGTGGATCTAATACTACCGGATGCTTTACCTGCCATACGCAGAAGGACGACTGATCTACCCCATTTTCTCTTCAGAATCCCCTTTATTGCCCCGGCCATTTCTCTACTTCCTGTATTTTTCCCGCAGCCGCCGTGATAACGCGCTGATCGTTGTAAATGCCTTTTCCACTGTTTTTTCCACATCCGGGTTGACAAGACAGCAGGTAGCCGGGGAGAGCATACTCCGGGACAGAAGAAATTCACGGTCGATACCGGCCTTAACGAGGGCGGTCCATAGTTCAGCGAGGCGTGCCTCAAGCGAATCAAGGCCCTCTCTTTCAAACGGCTCAAAATTGGTCGGCGCCATCCCCCAGACAATGACCCCGCCGCGTTCCAGAAACTTACGGATAGACCGGGCATAAGACACAAAGACTTCTCCGTTGGAGTAGGTGTCCAGAGACAACACGTCCATATCCAGGCCTAATAAGAAGTCCCAATCCGGGTTGCCGCAAAGATGCACGCCACGGGGCCTTTCCATCATGGAGAAAAAGGTCTCCATATCTTTTTTTGCCGCCACATCTCCATAGCCGGACATACCGCTGAAGATAAACTGTAGCCCCGGCTCGTCCACGAACATAAATGCATTCGCATTTAATTTTTTGAGGCGATTCAACTGTGTGTTTATCCGCTTGGCCAGTATCTCAAGCATAAGCGGGCGGATGGTGTCGTTAAACAGAATAGGACGGTTGTCCTGATCCAGTACGTTTAACCCGAAACTGATAGGGCCTTCGAGTTGCCCCCGTATGGCCGGACGATCTGATAGATCCAGGGCCAGAAAACGGCTATAGACCTGTGAATAGGTGTCGCTGATATCGAAATATTCCGGCTCATCAAGATGGGCTATGGTTGCCTCAAATTCATTTATAAATTTTTCCATAGAAAAACGAAGGGTGCGCCTTTCCAGATCAAGCACGATACCCGGGAAGTGTTCCGAGGCCTGGACATACATATCTTCATGGTAACTCAGGCGGGGAAGCTGAGGCCAGAAGGGCACATCTAAAGACAGGGCCATCTGAAGAGCCCGGTCCACATCCGTATGCGGCATGACCGCCATAGCGGTAGTGAGCAGGTTACCGGGGATAGGCACGGTTTAGTTTTTCCAGTTCCTGGATGAGGACCCCGAGATCCGGCCTTTGATTGATATCATGTACGTCTATATAGCGAATGGCGCCTTTTTTATCGATTATAAATAAGGCCCTTTCCGAGACCCCGTCAGAACGCAGCACACCATAACTGTTTGCTACTGCTCCATGGGGCCAGAAATCAGAAAGGACCGGGAACCATAGCTCCCCCATCTGCCTGGTCCAGGCATAGAGCGTAGGTATATTATCTACGCTAATCCCTATAATTACGGCATCATTTCGGTCAAAAATATCCCTTACGATGTTGTACCCGGGCCACTGGTCTGAACAGACCGGTGTCCAGGCCGCAGGAACGAATGAGATGACCACGTGCTTTTTTCCCCGGTAATGGCTAAGTGATACCTTTCCTCCGGAGACGGCAGGCAGGCTAAAATCAGGGGCAGGGTCGCCCACCTTAATTTTGGGCACGCTGTCCCGCGGCTTTAAGTCTCCGACCTGGTAAATATTCTCCCTGTACACATCTGAGAGCCCGTAGGCCGGCGAGATAAACGAAAATAGGGTAAATCCAATTACGAGTATGAACCAGGTCCCTTTTTTACCGGACATATTAATCCTCCTACTGCAAGCCGGATAATTTAAGCATCATTTCCAGGAATTCGTCGGCCTTTTCAACCCCGCCAAGTTCAGAATAGAAGACCTTGTACGTGCCGTCTTTATTGTTTTTGATCCCAATGAAATAAGGAGTTCTGACTTCACCCAGGGCCTTGTGGACAGAATAATCAATATCTGCGAAAAGGGGAAAGGATATGTCATATTTTTTTCTGAATATTTCGACTTCGTAAGAAGAATTCCCTGCCCCGATGCCAATTAATTTGATCTTGTCTTTAACATAGGGATTATCTTCAATAATCCGATATAGTTTATTTACTTCGGGGGCATTTTTTTGACAGTGCGGGCAATACATGCTGAAGACTTCAACAATTACAACCGGGGCCTTGATTTGTGAGATCTTGAAATGCCCTGTCCCGGAAAGTCCCAAATAACTCCTTTCGTGAGGGCGTTGCGGTACCGGGAGTTTGATCGCTGCCGGGGTATCGTCTCTTATCGACGGGGCACTGGCCGCTCGCGCCGGATGATCGAATACTGGGAAAAAGACAGCAAAAATTCCCAAGTATATCAATATGTTTTTTATCATCTTGTCCTCCAGTCAATGTCTTATGGCCGCTCTCTTTCCCCGGGGCGGTAGGCTGTATGGGGGGGCGACCTGGATTATCTTTCTTATACAAAAATTATTGCATAAGTAATCAGGGTTTGACAAGGATTTCTCATTCTGAAAACAAGAGCGGGAGACGGTCCGCCACGGCAAATCCTTCCCGGGTAGGTAAGGCCCGGTTTTTTATAACCCTTACCAATCCTGATTTTTGTAGCCGGGACAAAATCTCGTCTGATCGGGGGCTACTATTATGGAGGGTTTTGATAGACACCCCGTCCCTGGTTCGGAAGCCCAGGTAAAGCGACTCCAGCCTGAGCTGTTCCGTAGAGAGTGTCTCGGTCCCATCAACCGGCAATTTTCCATCTGCGAGCGCCCGGCAAAACCTGCGAATGGATCTATAATTCCACCAACGGACACCGTCCTGGAATGAATGGGCAGAAGGGCCAAGCCCCAGGTAGGGGACGTGCCGCCAGTATTTCTGGTTGTGGCGGGAAAAGAATTCCTCGCTCCTCGCAAAATTAGAGATTTCGTAATGTAGGTATCCATGTTCCTCAAGGAACCTGGAGGTAAGAAGGAAGAAATCCCTTTCTTTCTCTTCTCCCAGAGGTTCGATCCGGCCCTCTGCCAGCATTTTGCCAAAGGGCGTCCCCTCTTCGAACGTCATCTGATAGCAGGAGAGGTGTTCCGGTTTAAAATCAAGGGCGTGTTTCATGGTCTGCACCCAGCTTGCCTCAGTCTGCCCGGTAAATCCATACATCAGGTCCACCCCCACATTAGTAAAACCGGAGGTCCTGATCCACTCCAGCGCCTTTTCCGTCTGCCGGGCAGTGTGTCTCCGGCCCAGGTATTGAAGCTCCCTGTCATCGAAGGACTGGACGCCGAGGCTGATGCGATTTGTCCCCAAGTCCCGCAGAAGTGCCAGTTTTTCCAGAGTGATGTCGTCAGGATTGGCCTCTATGGTTATCTCTGTATCGAGTGAGAAGGTAAGATGGCGGAAAAGGCCATCCATCAAGGTGGTCAGTTCACGCCCGGCAAGCAAGGTCGGGGTGCCGCCTCCCAGATAAAGGGAGTCAAAGGCGGCGAAGCGATCTTTATAGATAAGGGCCTCTCTGCGCAGTCCATCCAGCCAATCAGGGACAAGAGGAAGGGAGGTCGCCGAATAAAAATCGCAATAGGGGCATTTTGTCCGACAAAATGGGACGTGGATATAGAGGCCGGGATTTTTGTTGTTACTCATCATCAACTTGTCCAAAAAACATTTTACCACGATAAAAACAGCCGGGGAAGAGGTGAAATGGGAGCGTGAATATAAGATCAACTCTGGCCTTGTATTTTCGCCGCAGAAATAGTAGTAATCGGATGAATTTTAAGGCGAGGTTTAATATAGCGAACTTGGTTCTGGGCACATAGGCATGACTTTCTATCCGGTAAGAGCCGGGACTCATCTGAAGTATGCGCAGAAACTCCTGGCTGAGGCCATGGAGGCAGAACAGTTGGGGCATACGTCAGAGGTTTTCAAGAGATGCCTGGACGCATCAGAACACGCCTTAAAGGCCATTTTTAACATCACCGGCATTGATATGGAAAAGTATAAAGACCTGGAAGAGGCGGTGATCCGGGGGTTAAAAACGGTCTTTGATAAGACGACCCTTGACCAGCTAAAGGATTATTACTCAACCCTTAAATTACCTGCCTCTCCAGAGGCGGGTGCGCGTGAAGCCATAGAAAAGGCGTCGTTTCTTATAAAGAAGGCTGCGGAATTTGTCCAGCCGCAATAAGCGGGGAGGAATTGACTATTATGTCTGTTTCGACCAGGATGCATGATTTTATGACCAGGGCCTCGTGGATACGCAGGATGTTCGAGGAAGGACTGGCCTTAAAGGCCCAATATGGCCCTGATAATATCTATGACTTCAGCCTGGGGAATCCGGACCTTCCGCCGCCGGCCTCTTTCCGTGAATCGCTCCTGGAGGCCGTCGATAATGAAACACCCAACTGCCACAGCTACATGCCGAACGCCGGTTACACAGAGGTGCGTCAGGCCGTGGCCCGTCATCTATCATCTGAACATGGCCTGCCGTTTTCTGCGCAGGATATAATCATGACCTGCGGCGCGGCAGGGGCCCTCAACGTGATCCTTAAGGCCATGCTCAATCCGGGAGATGAAGTTATAATCTCGGCCCCCTACTTCGTCGAATATAATTTCTATGTCGATAACCACGGCGGCAAAGCTGTCATAGTCAGGACGAAAGAGGATTTCTCCCTCGACCTCCCTGCTATCGAGGAAGCGATTACCCCTCGTACCAAAGCGGTACTCATTAATTCACCTAATAACCCCACGGGCCAGGTCTATGATCAGGATTCCATCCGGAAACTCGGCGAGTTGCTGGCCGATAAGACGCAAGGCCGGGGCCAGACTATTTATCTTATAGCCGACGAACCTTATCGCTACATCGTCTATGACGGCATAGAAGCGCCAAGTGTCTTTGCCGCCTACCGGGAGAGCATTGTCGCCACTTCACACTCTAAAGACCTCTCCCTCCCCGGAGAACGCATCGGCTATATCGCCGTCCATCCGGAAGGCATGGATAAGGATGACCTCGTCTCCGCCATGACCCTGGCCAACCGCATCCTGGGGTTTGTGAATGCGCCGGCCCTGATGCAGCGTGTAGTCGCCGGGCTCCAGGGACAGACCGTGGATGTCTCCATCTATCAAAGGAGGCGGGATATGCTCTGCAAGGCCCTGGCCGGCTATGGTTATCAGTTCCTGAGACCTAAAGGGGCCTTTTATCTCTTCCCCAGATCTCCCCTGCCTGACGATACAGAGTTTGTAAAGATACTTCAGGGACAAAATATCCTCACCGTGCCCGGCAGCGGCTTTGGATGCCCCGGATATTTCCGCATCGCCTATTGTGTTCCTGAAAAGACCATCGAGCGGGCGCTTCCCGGTTTTGAGATGGTTATGGCCCGGTACCTGGATAAATAGTGGCCGCTTCACAAAATTGTCACTCCATACCCATAATTACGTCATATTTTCCCGGCATCCTTCCGTCTCAAAGGCCACGGCCTATAAAAAATCAGCGTAGGAGGTTATGAATATGGGAATTCTCTCGGCGAAAAAAAGTATTTTGATCCTGGCCTTGCTGCTCTTTGCCGTCACCCTGCAAAGCCCTGTGACTTATGCCGCTGATCCTTTACTGGAGAAGCTGAAGCAAAAAGGCGTGCTGACAGAAGAGGAAGCCTCACAAATCGAGAAGGAATACGAAAAAAAAGAAGCAAAGCTACCCAAAGGCCTCGAAGGAGTAAGCCTTGGCGCACTGGCCTATATCGATTATTCAGCCGGTAATACCCTGACCAGCGGGAGGCAGAGCAGCTACAATCAATTCGCGGTCACGCGTGGTTACATTAATTTCACAAAACAGGTTACTCCCTGGTTTTCCGTACGCATCACGCCTGATATATTTCAGGAGACAAACTCCAGTAGTGATAAGGCTTATGGTAGCTGGCTCCTCAGATTCAAGTACTACTATGCCCAGTTTAATCTGCCGGACTTGGGATTGTTTACCAATAACAAAACGGAGTTGGGTATGGGTCACATGGCTTGGCTGGATTTTCAGGAACACATCAATCCCTACCGGTGTCAGGGGACCATGTTTCAGGAAAGATTCGGTAACTTTAACTCATCTGATATAGGCATAGGTATTATGGGTTATTTCGGCGGTGAGATGGATGAAGACTATAAGAAGGACGTCAGTAAATATTATGCGGGTAAGTATGGCAGCTATCACCTCGGTGTTTACAATGGGAGCGGGTATCATGCCA
>QYQD01000183.1 GCA_007280345.1 Deltaproteobacteria bacterium
ATTTCCCCGGCTGTTCCCTGGCCACCACGGCGGCGGAGAGCAACCAGTCCATGATCAAGAGCGCCCGCATCCTGGGCCTCAATCTCATTGAACTTGAGGATTGGAACTGCTGCGGCTCTTCTTCGGCCAGCACCTTGTGCACAAATCTGGCCCTGGCCCTGGCGGCCCGGAACCTCTCCCTGGCCCCGGCCGGCAGGCCCCTGGTGGCCATGTGTCCCCGCTGCCTCCACTATCTCCGGAGCGCTCAGCACTGTCTGAGAGATGATGGCGAGACCCGCCGGAATCTGGAAGAGCAGTTCGGCCGGCCCATCGATCTTGAGGTGGAAATCATCCACTTCATGGAAATCTTGGTGCGCTACGGTCTTGACCGCCTGGGGGAAAAAGCCCGGCGCAGCCTGAAGGGGTTGAAGTTCGTGCCCTACTACGGCTGCACCTTGTTTCGCCCGCCGCGTCTCGCCCGGCAGAAGTATTTTCAAGGAGAAATGGAGAACATCCTGACGGCGTTGGGGGCCGAACCCGTCACCACGGCTCTCTCATACCGCTGCTGCGGTTCTTTCCTGTCAGCCACCGACCCGGAGGTCGTAACGCCTCTGGTGAACGAGATCATCGATAGAGCTGTAGCCGCGAAAGCCAATTGCCTGGTGACCGCCTGCGCCATGTGTCAGCTCAACCTGGAAATCCGCTGCACTACGAAAACCAGGCTGCCGATCTTCCACTTTTCCGAAATTCTGGCCCTGGCTTTGGGCGCGGAGGATTACGAGACCTGGTTCGTCCGCCACCTGGTGGACCCCCGGCCGGTGCTGCAGGACCTGGCTTTGGTTGCATAAAAGACAAAGTTGAGATAAAAAAACTTAAGAAAGCCGCCGGAACCATTACTATTTTCTTGCAGTAAGCCATAACTTTACTGCGCTTTCTCCTGAGATACGCCAGCCTAGCCCCTGGAGTTTTGGCTCTCGGGCTGGCCTTGATGATCATTGGCTGCAGCGGCGATAGTGATAAAGCCGTGGTTGACTTTTCTAAGACCGTCCCGGTGTCCCGTCCAGGGGATCGCGCTTCGCAAACTCCTCCCCTCCGGTTATTACGTTTTTAGGGCAGGCATACGTAACAAATCCTATTTTATCAAGTAATCATGAATGGTTAAGTGCTCGGTGATCCGTGCCTTTGATCATTTAGAGTCGTCAAAACTCTCCGTATAACAAGCATACCAACACCTCTCCTGAAGGGTTGATTGCAGTAGATGGGCAGATTTTTTTGTAGATTTGAGGTATAATTAAAAATTCGGGTCGGCAGTTCTCTTCAGCCCTCCCTAGGCCCCAACTTGTGTTGGGAAATGTGCATAGGAAAAAGCGCCGCAGGATTACGTTCAAGGCGCCGCTACCAACCATCCCAGGCTTTTATCTCACCCGGGCAATCCAAGGCAGCTTAAAGTCTTAAAGAACAATGCTTGCACAGCCGGTTGACTTCTTTGCGAGAATGGTGCAAGGCCGTAGGCAAGGGCGAAAGCTCCTGTTGCTGTTAGACTACGATGGCACCTTGGTAGAGATTGCCCCCCGCCCCGAGTTAGCCACCCCCACTCCTGGGCTTTTGCGGTTACTGGCCCGCCTCATTAATCGGCTTGATTATGCAGTGGTGGTGGTCTCCGGGCGACCTCTGCAAAATTTACTTAAATTATTGGCCATACCTGGACTTAATTATCTTGGCTCCCATGGAGGAGAAGGCCTGATTGCCGGAAAGCCCTTGAATTTAATCAGCGGGGAATCTGCCTCACAAGAGATTTCCGAGTGGAAAAACCAGTTGTCCGGACTTTTGGAGCATTTTACCGGCTGGTGGATAGAAGACAAACCCCAGGGTTTTGTCCTCCATTACCGGCAAGTCTCTCCAGGACAGGAAGATCAACTCTTAAAGATTATAGAAACCTGGAAGGCACGTGTAGTTGAGTATGGGTCCTACCAGGTTCTTCCAGGGAAAAAGGTGATGGAGGTCCTGCCCTACGGGGTAAACAAGGGTGAGGCGATTCAGAAGATCTTGCTATCTTCTGATTTCTTTGGATACTTTCCTTTGTATATAGGGGATGATACTACTGATGAAAGTGTTTTTGCAGTGATTCAGGAACAAGGTCTATCTTTCAAAGTGGGAGACGAAGAGCAGCCTACCAAGGGCACCCATTTTCTCAAGAACCCAGCGCAGGTGCGGGATTTTTTGGCCCTGCTCGCAACCCAAGGGGAGGAGAACCCGTGAAAATAAGTCCAGATCAGCCGGCTGAAAATCCCTTTTCGTTCCGGGAATGTTTCCTCATGCCCATGCCCATCGGGAAAAAGGCGATTAATCTCAGGGAGTTGCTTCAGGCCGTGCGCGAGCTTGATGAATCGGTCCTCTACTACCATATCTTTCAGTCCCGCCTGGCCATCACCCAACCGGGGGAAGAATATCCCAACGAGTTTGCCCGGTGGGCCGCCACCGCCTTGCAAGACATTAAGCTGGCCGAGAAGCTCAGTTCCTTTGACCCCTTTGAATACGAAAACATGGCGCAGGTGCGGCAGGCCGTCATAGATATCCTGGAAGAGTATCTTTGGGATATCCCCTTTATCCCCTGGGCTCGCTCAGGGTTCGAGTTCCATTTCTGTGAGGCCTCCACCGTAGTGATGCGCTCTCAGATCCGTGCCCATACCTTGCTGGAGTTCTGTGAGAGCCTGCGGAAAGTGGGGTTGGATTCTATTTATTATCATTTTTTTGAAGCCCGCTGGCGCCTGGGGGTGCTCAAAGCCGATGACTTTTCCTTCTGGATTGAGACCAACTTCGGTCTGCCGGAGTTGGTCGCCGCCATCCGGGACATAGATATTTACTTCTATAGCCTGAGAGAAATCCGGGACACTCTCTTGGGGCTGATTCATCAACATCTGGGAGAACTCTGTGATCGGACTCAATGATTATGCCCCCATCGTGGGCCAGGAAGTGATCGATCAGCTCCAGCGTTTGGCGGCGTGCCTGGGGCCACGGCGATTTGTCCACATCAACTCCACCCGTACCGGGGGCGGGGTGGCAGAAATTCTAGAGCGGGCCGTCCCCTTACTGGAACAGTTAGGGCTGGATGTCAAATGGGAAGTGATCCAGGGAGATCAGGAGTTCTTTGAGATCACCAAGGCGATGCATAATGCCCTGCAAGGCTATAAGGTAGATCTCTCCCCCGCCATGCTGGATCATTACCGGGAGATTAATCGGGAGAACGCCCGCAAGTTTACCTGGGAATCAGATTTTGTCCTGGTGCATGACCCTCAGCCCGCCTATCTGATTAATTTTCTCCGTCCCCAGGCCAAACACTGGATCTGGCGCTGCCACATCGATGCCTCCCGGCCAGACCGCGGGGTCTGGAAATTCCTGCAGGAGATCGTCAGCCAATATGAGGCCTCGGTGTTCTCCATGTCCCAGTTTGCCCAAAATCTGCCCCACCCCCAGTATCTCATCCGCCCCTCCATCGACCCCTTGAGCGAAAAGAACCGGGACCTGAGCACCGTGGAAGTCCAGGAAGTTCTAGACCGCCTGGGCATCGAACGGGATAAGCCCATCATCCTGCAGGTTTCCCGCTTTGATTCCTTTAAGGATCCCGTGGGAGTAATCCAGGCCTTTCGCATGGTGCGGCGCCATACCCCCTGTAAGCTGGTTCTGGCTGGCGGGGAAGCCATCGATGATCCGGAAGGGCCCCGCATCTTTGCCGAGGTCATGGAGGCCGCCAAAAATGAACCGGATATCCAGATACTCCTCTTGCCGCCGGACGCCCACCATGAAGTCAATGCCCTGCAACGGGCCTCCGATATCATTGTCCAAAAATCCACCCGGGAGGGCTTCGGCCTCACCGTCACCGAAGCCATGTGGAAGGGCAAAGCGGTTATCGGCGGCGCGGTGGGCGGTATTGTGCTGCAGCTCCGGGATTATAATACCGGGTTTCTGGTCCATTCCCCGGAGGGCTGCGCCTTTCGTATCCGCTATCTCCTGCACCGGCCGGAAATGGCCCGGCGCATGGGCAAGATGGCCCAAGAATTCGTCCGCCATCATTTTCTCATCACCCGCAAGATCCGGGACTATCTTACCCTGATGATCTTACGGGAAAATCCGACCGAGAGGATTATGGAATTGTAACCTGTAGCCAGCCCCAGATTTGCCACCCAAAGGGAGGGGCAGATGATGTGGAACAAGGATAGTCTAAAGGACCTGGTTCAGAAAAAGTTTAGCGACTACCAGTTCATCCTGGTGTCCAACCGCGAACCCTATATGCATATCTACCGGGGCGGGGAGGTGGAGGTCATTATGCCCGCCAGTGGTATGGCCATCGCCCTGGATTCCTTGATGCAGACCACCGGCGGCACCTGGGTGGCCGCCGGTACTGGCGAAGCCGACCAGGAGGCCGTGGTGGGGCAGGATGCCATCATGGTGCCCCTCAAAAACCCCAAATATAAGTTGCGCCGGCTCTGGCTGACCCGGGAGGAAGAAAAGGGCTATTATTATGGCTTCTCCAATGAGGCCCTCTGGCCCTTGTGTCACGTCTGCTATGCGCGCCCCCAATTTTCCTCTGCCCAATGGGAGATCTATCGCCGGGTCAACCGGAAGTTTGCCGACGTCATTCTGGACGAATTGGGGGACAAGCGGACCATTGTCTTCATCCAGGATTACCATTTCGCCTTGCTGCCCCAGATGCTCAAAGAAGCCGACCCCGGCCTGATCGTCTGCCAGTTCTGGCATATCCCCTGGCCCAACTATGAAGTCTTCCGCATCTGCCCCTGGGGCACCGAAATCCTGGAGGGCCTCTTGGGCAATGACCTTTTGGGGTTTCACCTCCAGTACCACTGCAATAATTTCTTTGATACGGTGGACCGGAGCCTGGAGGCCCGGGCAGACTACGAAAAATTCGCCATTTTCCGTCAGGGCAAAGAGACCCGGGTGCGGCCCTTTCCCATCAGCATCGATTTTGAGCGCTTCGAGAATTATGCCGCTTCCGAGGACACCCAGGCCCAGATCGTCCAACTGCGCCACCGCTTCAACCTCAGCGGGCTGAAAGTAGGTTTAGGAGTCGACCGGCTCGACTACACCAAGGGCATCCCTGAACGCCTGGAAGCTGTCAATATCTTTTTCCAGAAGTATCCCCAGTACCAGGGGCGTTTCACCTTTATCCAGTTAGGGCCGGTATCTCGGTTGAATATCCCGCAGTACAAGCAGCTCAACGCCCTGGTAGATTCCCTGGAGGTGGAGATCAACAGCCGATACGCCTATGGCCGATGGAAGCCTGTCATCGTGGTCAAGGCCCACCTTTCCCAGGAAGAGATCGTCCCCTATTACTGCCTGGCGGATGTCATGGTGGTCAGCTCCCTCCACGACGGCATGAATCTGGTTGCCAAGGAATACGTCGCCAGCCGGGTGAACGACGATGGCGCTCTGCTCCTCAGCCCCTTTACCGGCTCGGCCCGAGAATTGGGCCGGGCATATAGCATCAACCCCTTTAATCCGGAAGAGATCGCTGACAACATCTATAAAGCCCTGGAGGACTCGCCCGAAGAAAAAGCCGCCCGCATGGCCTCCATGCGCCATTGGGTCCGGGAACACAATATCTTCTTCTGGGCCGCCCGGATTCTCGAGGACCTGATTGCGGGGATAGGTCAAGAATGAAATTCGGATAGGCGAACTGACCGACCAGGAGAGAGCCCGGACCGCATGATCTCCGCAACCGGGTAATTGAGGGTAACTTGAAAATAATTTTCTCTTCAGAAGGGACCACAAGATGATCAAGACAACCAGCCGTCAGGATGTGGCCAAACCAGAGGGGGGGTTTTCCGCCCCTGGGTGGAAAGGAATCATTTTGGCCGGAGGAGCCGGGACCCGCCTCTATCCCGTTACCAAGGTGGTCAGCAAACAACTTCTGCCCGTCTATGAC
>QYQD01000161.1 GCA_007280345.1 Deltaproteobacteria bacterium
CCTGGTCAGCTACTTTATTGTCTTTTTGCTGATCCGGCGTACGCTGGCTGACTGGCCGGTAGATTATGAACCGGAAACTATCTTTAAGTCTTTGGCTGCCTCGCTGGCTATGGGCGTCATCTTATACTGGATGTCAATCCTGTTGGGAAGCAGGTCCTTTAAGTTGATTTTTATTCTAAGCCAGGTGGCGGTGGGCATAGCGGTTTACTGCCTTGCCCTCCTGGCCTTAAAAACTTTTTCTCGGGAAGAACTGCTTTATCTCAAGAGGGCTTTTTCTCTGGGAGAATCATAATTGCACTCAAACCAAAACATTTTAATTATCTGCCGGGAGCAAAGCGACGCCTACTTGCTGGCGCGGCTTAAGCCCCGCCCCGGATGCCGCTATATCGAAGCCTCCGGCGACGTCCGGGTGGACCGGGAGGCCGGGCGTCTTCCTTGGGTGAGCGAGGTCTGCTGGCTGGAGCAGATGGAGTCCTTCTATCAGGTAGCCCAGGAAGTCATCAAATGCCTGGAAGTGATAAACCGTTGGACGGCGTCTCTTGGTGATGATGAGGCCGGAGTCCCCAAAGAACTGCTCTTTTGGATCCGCCATAGCGAGGGGGGCATGACTACCCAGCGCCTTCAAGACATGTTACTCCTGATCCGGTCCTACTTACATCTGATGGATTCTTATAAGGCTAACCAGATAATCATCCTGAGAAACCCTGGCTCTAAGTGGGAAGATGATGTTTTAGCGGCAACAGCTTCGAGCCTGGGCATAACGTCCAAGGTTGTCGGCAGATTTCGCCTCAATGTCTTTAAAGGCTGGTTATTTACTTTTCTGAAAAACCTACCCAGGGATCCCTATCATAACGTCAAGTTTCTCAAGGTAAAGCTACTCAGTCTTTTCCAGGGCGGGAATCGCTGGATTTCCAACAACGAAATAGACGTTCAACTGTGCAGTTCGGCGCTAAAACATGTTGAGAATATCATCCCCATCATGAAATCCCTCCGGGAGAGGGGTTTTGAACCCATCGCCCTGACCTGGAGAGCGGAGGCGGGAGCAAAAACCATTCGGCGGGAAGGGCTTCGAGCCGAAGACCTGGATAGCTGGGTTCCTTTCTCTGCTCTATGGCAGGTGCCTTTCAGAGTTTACCGGACCTGGAGGCAAGCCAACAAGCGATACCGGGAGTTGTCCGCCTCCCCGGAACTCAGATTCCGAAACGTCTCCCTGGGTCCATTGCTGTTTCCTTCCATGAAATCCTTTTTTCTGGCCGAATTGGGACAAAGGTACAGGTTCCTTCTGGCCAATGGACGGTATTTTGCCATCCACTCCCCCCTGGCGGTAAAGCTTTGGGGCGGGGACACCCTGGCGGAGGGGATCGTCGCCCTCAAGATTCTCCGAGAGAAGCCGCGGCGTCCATTATTTATTTACTGGTTTTGGGTGTTCATCGAAAACCCCTATGAACTTGACAGCAAAAATATCGACTTATTCTTGGCTGCAGGAAAGGCTCACGAAGATTACCTCAAGAAATTGGGGGTTTCTTCCGACCGCATGGCCTCCGTGGGCCTGAGCCGCTATGATCACCTCCCGTCCTTTCAGCAAGAATACAGTCCTGCCCAATCCCGGGCCTTTTTGAAAGTTCCCGAGGGTTTCCAAAGCTACATTCTTTTCGACCCTAACGCGGTGATTAGGGGCTACCTTACCGGCAGAGAGCAATCCCAACAGACCAACACTTTGCTGGAATTTGCGGCCAAGCATCCCAGGGTGGCCTTGATCATCAAACCTCATCCGTCACACCAACCCGGTTCCCTGGAGGCGCTCCTCGATTTCTATTCCTTACCCAATGTCTTCTTTCTTAATGAGAATATGCTGCCTTATCACGCCATCAATGCCGCGGATTTGGTCTTAACCAAGTTTTCCACTATAGCTCTGGAGGCGATGCTCTTTGAAAAGCCGGTAATTTCAGTAATTCTCGACGGCGAGGACCATTTTAAAATATATGGGGAGGCTGTGGAATATGTCACCAATATTGAAGAACTAAATGGTTCGTTAAACAACTTTTACAATGACAGGCTCGCCAGAACCGAATGGGCCAGGAATCAAATTGAAAAACAAAAAATATTTTTAAGAGACTATTTAGGGGAAAACGGATGGTCTTCCTCTGAACTGGGGGCGGAAGTGATAGCCAACCACTTGCAGCGGATGGAAAATTCCCACTCTAAGGACCAGCCGGCTCCGGAGACCCAAGTCCACTTAGAATGGATAAACCGGGACGAAATCGAACTTAACGAAATGTCGGTGGTGAATGACATCGGCACCCTATTTCTCTGGCGGAATGTCCTGTACCGGGCCATAAGTCCCGAGGGCGCCCACTTGGTTAGAGACATTTTTGAATGCGGCATGATGCGTGAACTTGTGGAAAATGGCATTTTCCCCGACTCTCATATTACAGGGTACCGGATGGAAGGGCATAGCCTGGTAGTGGAACATAAAAAGATCGAGGTCTTGTCTTATCCTTACGAGTGGCCTTTCTCCATGCTGAAGGCCGCAGCCTTGACTGTATTAAAACTGAATCTCATCGCCCGCAAATATGGCTATCAAACCAAAGACTGCCACCCCTTCAATGTAGTTTTTGACGGGCTGCAGCCTCAATTTGTGGATTTGGGAAGTTTCGTCAAAGTTGAAAACGGATATCGGGGTTGGGGAGCCTATGAAGAATTTATGAAATCATACTATTATCCCCTAAAAATCTGGGCTCGGGGCAACCCCTTTCTGGCCAGAAGTATCATCGCCAATGAAAACGAATTTTTGCCTCACCACGAGTACCTCTCAATTTCCAATAAGTTTTTTTTAAATTGGATAAACTTTCGGCTGTTCCAGAATATCCTGGATAAGTATTTCAGATATAAAAGACTATCTACGGGCAGCATGATGCAGAGGACCGGTCTTCTACAGTCCCTGGTTGCTTATTTAAATGGGAAAAATGCCCTGCCCTTTCAAGCAGTTAATTTACAGTCATTGATGAAGACCATCGAGGGAATTGCCCCTAAGAGAAATAGGTCCAGCTGGGACGGTTACCAGCAGGAGTTTTTCAACAGACGCGGCGAGATAATCTCCAACCCCAGGTTCGGCCGCATATGTGAGTTGGTCCACAGTTATTCCATCAAGTCCGTTGTGGAACTGGGAGGAAATCAAGGAGCGCTGTGCTTGCTGCTGATACAAAAGGGCCACCTGGATCAGGTGATCTGCACTGATAAAGATGAAGACGCCGTAGATCAGATGTATTTATGTGCGAAAGGTAAAAAGATACCGTTCTCTCCGGTCCTACTAAATTGCGTATTTCCCGTTACGGTTTTTCATACAAGGCCGCCTCACGAACGGTTCAGGGCCGACCTGGTAATAGCTTTAGCCCTAACTCACCACTTATTGTTAACCAACGGACTTAAGATAGAGTTTATTTTAGGCGCCATGGCCAAATATACTCGTAACTACGCCATGATCGAATTTATGCCTCTGGGCCTTTGGGACGGCCATAGCCAGAAACCGCGCCCCCACTGGTACACCCGCGACTGGTTCAGGGAGGCATTTCAACAATTTTTCAAAATAATCTTGGAGGAGAAACTGGAGGAGAATCGTATTTTATTTTTCGGGGAATTACGCGAGCCGGTTGATGCCCCCTTGCATCAGGGGGAAGATAAGCATCCATGGAATCTCCGGACTACGCAAGCCCCAGAGGATTAAAGCTATGGTCCACAAAATCATCCATAACGGGGAACTTCTTGGTCTCATCGTGCCCCATAATTTCCGGGAGCCGGGCATCTATTTTTTTACCCCCGACAAATTTTCCCAGCAGCTGGGGTATATGTGCCACCCCCAGGGGAAAGTGATTCAACCCCACATCCACAACCCGCTGCCTCGGGAGGTGCTCTATACCCAAGAAGTGCTGTTCATCAAGAAGGGAAAGTTGCGGGTGGATTTTTACGACACCCGGCAAAACTTCCTGGAAAGCTACCTCCTCCAGGCCGGGGACGTGATCCTGCTGGCGGCCGGGGGCCACGGCCTTGAGATCCTGGAGGAGGCGGAGATCATCGAGGTAAAACAGGGCCCTTACGTCGGGGACCATGACAAGACCTGCTTTCCGGGAATCACCCTTTCCCGGATCCAACCCGAGGAGTAATGGATGTCGGATTTTATCCCGGTCAACACGCCGCTGCTCAACGGCAACGAGAAGAAATACCTGAACGCCTGCATCGACACCGGCTGGATTTCTTCCGAAGGCCCTTTTGTCCGGGAATTTGAGGAGCAGTTTGCCGCCCTGATGGGGCGCCGGCACGGGATAGCCGTGGCCAACGGCTCCGTAGCCCTGGACGCGGCGGTAGCAGCCCTGGGATTGGGGCCAGGGGACGAGGTGATCCTGCCAACCTTCACCATCATTTCCTGCGCCGCGGCGGTGGTACGGGCCGGGGCCAAGCCGGTGCTGGTGGACTCCGATCCCCTCACCTGGAACCTGGAAGTCTCCCAGGTGGAGGCCAAACTTACCCTCAGGACCAGGGCGGTAATGGTGGTGCATACCTACGGGCTGCCGGTGGATATGGACCCGTTGCTTGCCCTCAAGGAAAAATACGGCTTCCTGCTCCTGGAAGACGCCGCGGAGATGCACGGCCAGACCTACCGGGGCCGCCCCTGCGGGAGCTTCGGGGAGATCAGCACCTTCAGCTTTTACCCCAACAAGCACATCACCACCGGGGAGGGTGGCATGATCGTCACTGACGACCCCCAGCTGGCCGAGAAGTGTCGGAGCCTGCGCAATCTCTGCTTTCAACCTGGGAAACGTTTCGTGCACGAGGAGTTGGGTTGGAATTTCCGCCTGTCTAATCTTCAGGCAGCGCTGGGCCTGGCCCAGATGGAGCGCCTGGAAGAGTTCGTGGCCCGGAAGCGGCACATGGGCCGCCGCTACCGGGAGTTGTTGGCAGGGGTGCCCGGCCTGCAGCTCCCCCTGGAACAAACCGACTATGCCGAGAACATTTACTGGGTGTACGGCGTGGTGCTGGAGGACAACCTGGGTTTCGACGCCGAGGAAGCCATGGCGCGGTTGGCCGCATGTCAGGTGGGCACCCGCCCATTCTTCTGGCCCATGCACGAGCAGCCGGTTTTCCGCAAGAGGGGCTGGTTTCTGGACGAGAGGTATCCCGTGGCCGAACGCCTGGCCCGCCGGGGCTTTTACCTGCCCAGCGGCCTGGCCCTAACCGACGCCCAGATGGAGCGGGTGGCAGATGCAGTCAGGCAGGTGTGCCGGTGACCCGGGTTTTTGACCACTATGCCAGGTATTACGACCTCCTCTACCGGGATAAGGATTACCAGGGGGAGGCCGGGTACGTTCACGGCCTCATCCAAAGATATGGACCGCCGGGCACCCGATCTATCCTGGATCTGGGATGCGGGACCGGCGCCCACGCCCAATACCTGGCGGCCTTCGGTCTGGAAGTGCACGGAGTGGACCGCAGCTCCCAAATGCTGGATTGGGCCGAGGCGCGGCGCCTTGCTCTGCCACTGGGGGAAAGGCTGACCTTTTCCCAGGGCGATATTCGCCAGGTCCGGCTGGGCCGGACCTTTGACGCGGTGGTGGCCCTGTTTCACGTGATGAGCTACCAGACCGGCAACGAGGACCTGGAAGCCACCCTGCGCACTGCCCGGGAGCACTTGAAGCCCGGAGGGGTATTCATCTTCGACTGCTGGTACGGCCCGGCGGTGCTCACGGAACGCCCGGAAGTGCGGGTGAAGCGCCTGGAAGATACGGCCATCGTGGTCACCCGCATTGCCGAGCCGGTGCTACGCCCCAATGAAAACGTGGTGGAGGTTAATTACCAGGTTTTTATCAAGGATAAGGCCAGGGCCGCAGTGGAAGAGGTCCGGGAAACCCACCTTATGCGCTACCTGTTTCGACCGTAAATAGAATGGCTGTCGAAGGCCGCTGGGTTCACATTGATCTCCTGCCAAGAGTGGATGGCCGGTAGAGAACCCGGGGGTCACACCTGGAATGTTTGTCAAGTCATCCGAGCAGGAAACTAGGGTTCCGGTAGTTTCAGAATCTCGAGCCCATCCTGAAAAGAAAATCATGGTCACCAAGCCCCTCAGTATCAGTAAGGTGGGCCAAAATCCCCCAATTCCCCCCTGGACCGGATGAGCGGTACGGATATGAAAAAGATCGGGCTGTTCCTGTGTGAAGAACCTTTCGAAGGGGGCAAGTTTCAATACAGCCTCAGCATGGTGCATGCCGTGGCCGCGTTACCCAGGGACCGTTACGAAATACTCGTGGGTTATAATGATCAGCGCTGGCTGCAGTACTTGGCAGAATATGACCTCAAGCTTATCCATCTTCCTTTCGGAGTTATTGATCACTTCATTAACAAGGTTTGGCGTAATCTAAAGATGTCGTTGCGACTTTTTCGGGCAATTTCGCCTTATATCTATCGTGTCGCTCAAAAGATGGCCAGACAGAAGATGGACCTGTGGATTTTCCCGGTTGACGACAAATTCACCTTTCAGGTTCCCGTGCCTGCGTTGACCACGATCCATGACCTGATGCACCGCTATGAGCCCCGCTTTCCCGAAGTGTCGGGGCGCCAGTTTGAAAAGAGGGAATATTACTATGGGAATATCTGCCGCTGGGCACAAGGATTGCTGGTAGATTCAGAAATGGGGCGGCGGCAGGTGGCCGAGTCTTACCGCGTATCCCCGGATAAGATTCACGTTCTTCCTTACATCGCCCCCCAATACATCTTTGAGGAGCCCGATCTCCATGGGTTTGAGCAACGCTACCAATTGCCGCCAAAATATATTTTTTATCCCGCGCAGTTTTGGGAGCACAAGAATCACCAGGGATTGGTCCAGGCGGCGGCTTTGCTCAAAGACCAGATCCCGGATATCCACCTGGTTTTTGTGGGGGCCCAGAAGAACGGCTACCAATCAATATTGGATTTGGTCAAAGAAAAGGAACTGGGCCCCAACATTCATTTTCTCGGTTATGTGCCCAACGAAGATATGCCGGAGTTATACCGCCGGGCCCGGGCCATGATCATGCCCACTTTCTTCGGCCCCACCAACATTCCGCCCCTGGAGGCCATGGCCATGGGTTGCCCGGCCGCGGTCTCGGACAACTACGCCATGAAGGAACAGGTGGGAGA
>QYQD01000210.1 GCA_007280345.1 Deltaproteobacteria bacterium
AGGTCAATATCCAGCAGCCCGACCTTACGCCCCTTCTTTGACAGGGTGAGGGCTATATTGGTTGAAATCGTGCTCTTACCCACGCCGCCTTTGCCGCTCATCACCAGTATCTTGTTTTTGATCTTGGCCAGGGATTCCTGGATCATCAGGTCTTCAATGTCCCGGGCCGGGCTATGTCCGGAAGACGGACAACTGGGACTATGGCTGTTTGCGCTCATTTGGGCCTCCATTTATCTATTACCGGGAAAATACTATTGTGTCAAAAAATAATGTATGCTTTAGGTATTGTCAAATTTAATCTCGGACCTACCCTAGATAGGTATATACATACTTACCGGCTTAGTGATAGTAATTTGAGAGATGAGGAGAATAATGAGGGAGAAGAAAGCGGAAACCGAATAGTATCTTATTAGTGATTTTTTGCACGATGTTTTTTTATAACTATGCATTATCACAATATATTTTTGTCTTGCAAGTGGCAAGGGATTCATTCTATACTTTCGGCAATGACCCAAAAGCAGACCGCTTCGTTTCACAAGAAGGCCCTGATGCAAAACGAGTCAAGGATTTTGATAGTTGATGATGACGGATCTCTGTGCAAATGCGTAGAAGAGGCTCTAGCCGGAAATGGACTCTCTTGCACATCTGTACAAGACCCGATAAAGGCATTAAAAACAATACATGGTGGCCAATATGAAATTGCCATTTTGGATATTAATATGCCCAAAATGGACGGCATATCCCTGGCCAAAGAAATCAAAAAAAAGCATCCCCACCTCGGCATAATAATCATTACCGGACATGGAAGCCTCCATAATGCTGTGGAGGCAATAAAAACCGGAGTTTATGACTTTATCCAAAAGCCGTTTAAGATAGATGATCTATTGTTAAGCGTAAAACGCTTGGGGAAACTCCTGGAGCTGGAACGCGAAGTCGCTTCCAAGACAGAAGACCTGAAAAAATCGGAAAAACGCTACCGGACATTGATTGAAAATACAGCCGACGGCGTAGCTCTGATACAGAAAGACAAAATAGTCTTTCACAACAAGGCCTTGAGGAAGATACTCGGTTATGACCAGAGAACACTAAACAAGGGCAAACTGCAGGACTTAATATACGCAGATGACCGGGAAACAGCTAGCCAATACATGAAGGACATCCTCAGCGGATCCGACCAGGGGCCGACCCGGTACCGGCTGAAAAAGAAGGATGGTTCGGTCTGCTGGACATCGGTAAACACCACCCTTATGGAGTATCAGGGACAACCGACGCTCCTTTCCTCTTTCCGCGATATTACACCCTCGGTAGAAATGGACAATATGAGAAAGGATATGGAGCGCATGCTCAGGCATGATATGCGTTCCCAGTTGATCGGTATTCTGGGATTTATAAACAGGCTGATTAATCACACACCGTTAACAGAACCCCAGTTGGAGTATTGCCGGAACATCCAGCGGTGCGGTGTGCAACTGGAAAACATGATCGAAACCTACCTCGACATCTCGCGCCTGGAACAAGGCTTCTTTGTCCTCAAAAAAGACCATCTCAACCTTCTGGATGTAGTGAAACAATCCCGCGATGCCCTGCGAGAATTAGCAGACAGGAAAAATATCAATATAGCCATAATATTCAATCACAAGATGTACTCCATAGAAGATAACCTTACCTTCTTCGGTGACAGAATCTACCTGCAAAATGCCTTCAATAACCTCCTTAAAAACGCCATAGAGGCATCCCCGCCGGATATGGGCGTTAAGATCAAGGCCCAGGAAAAAGAAACCCATATTAAAGTTAGCATTAGCAACTGGGGCATAGTTTCCGAAGAGATACGAGCCAGGTTCTTTGAAAAATACGCCTCATTTGGGAAAAAAGACGGTCTTGGCCTGGGCACATACATGGCCCGCCTGGTCGTCCAGGGCCACGGTGGCAACATAACCCTCCAGTCTTCTAAGGATGATGGGACTACGGTAATAATGGAACTCCCCCATACCGGTCCTTAGAATAGACACTTCTGGCCTATTAAGGCTTGATAACTACAACACCGGATAGCAACTCTAAAATCGTCGCCAGATTGCGGTGGTCATCCATATCTGATTTTTTCGGGGTCTCAAGAATCCAGGGAAGACCATCAAAAAGGGAATGGTTAAGAAGTGTAGCAAAACCTCCTAACCCGATATGTCCTTCACCGATATGCTCATGCCGGTCCAGGCGAGAACCAAGCACCCCCTTACAATCGTTCAGGTGTATCACTTTTAGGCGCTCCAGGCCGATCTCTCTTTCTATCTCATTTTGAAGATGATCCAGCGCCGCCTTTGTGCGCAGTTCGTATCCACAGGCAAAGGCATGACAGGTATCCAGGCAACAGCCCAGCCTTGGTGGGTTACCGGCATCACGGATAAGCTGTCCTATGTGCCCTATTCGCCCCCCTATCAACTGCCCGTGACCGGCGATATTTTCCAAAAGCAGCGCCACTCCGCTATCTTCTGTCGCTGTAAGTATCCTGTCCAGGGCAGAGCTTACCATGGCCATGCCTTTTTGCAGAGAATGCCCCCGCGCACTACCGATGTGGGTTACTACATATTCTATCCCCAGGGCATCTGCCCGCCGAATATCCTCCACCAATGCCTCTATAGATTTCTCAAATAGCGCCTCGTCAAAAGAAGCCAGGTTGACCAGGTAAGGCGTATGAATGACCGCAGGGCTAATGTCAACGCGCTGCCGTTTATCCCGGAACAGGCTGACTATCTCCGGCGAAAGGGCCTGGACATGCCATATCCTTGGATTCCGGGCAAAAATCTGCATGGTGGTGCAGCCCAGATTTATAGCCCGGTCAACCGCACGATCCAGTGACCCGGCAATAGACACCTGAACACCTAGACGCATCTTAGCTTCACATCCTTCCGTCGGTGGAACATCGGCAGAGGCCATTTATAGAAAACTCCGGTAATTGAAATTGACACGTGTTTAATCAAATGATATTGAGTATTAAAGACCAAGTCCAAATGGATTGTACCCTGGAAAGGGAACGGCATGAACAAAAACTTTCTCCAAACCTGCGTCGCACCCACAGGTGAGTTCGTTTACGGCATTCACAAGCCAAAATACACGGCTAGTAATCTACGGCAAAACGATTATATCTTAACCCTGGGCCATGGCCCTGACCAGACCAAGATCGATAATGCAGACAATTTCCCGGCGGATAATATTCATGTTGCCGCCTCTGCCTGGGTCTTCGAGATCCCCAACGCCTTTCCTTTTATGGGTGCCACATTCGTACTCAAGACTTACGCGGACGGCGCGGTAGGAAATGCTAACCCCTTCGAACGCAAAGACGAGAGTGGTACTGCCCGTTCTTTAGAGAAATATGAACCCGCCGGTGATCTATCCCTTGAAAATCTACCGCACCCTTTGCTTCTTGCCCTGGCGAAAACGTCCAGCAACCCGCAAAACCTGGTCAAACTGGCCAATCTCTCCTGTCGCTTTGAGTTTGACCCAAAAACTGACCTGCCTATAGGCATTAGTTACGCAAAGATGGAAAGAGGCCATCTGCGACCGGCCATCTTAGATGAGCAGCTTTTTGATCTTGTATCCAATAATCCCTTCCTCCCGGATGCGTACAAACAGCACATGGTCTTAATTCCCGGTGTTCAGGGGAAAAGCCCAATCGTTGGTGAATATGCAGAGGCCGGCACACATCTTTGGGAATACCTACGAGAGAACAGCTATATTCCCTGGGGCCATTATGCAGCCAATATGGCTCACGATTCTATCCGCTACAAAATTGGATCCCTTACAGAGCAAGATATAATCGGCCTCCGCCATCTTTATTACCAAAGGATATACGTCCAACTGGCTACCGAATTAGGCCTTGTCGTGCCGGCTAAAAGACGATCCTTGTTCATAAATGAATTAGAAGAACTACGACTGTGCCTGCTTGATAAAATAGAACAACTAAATAAACGCGGCAGCGATTTACCATTCAATGCCACTATTTGGGGCCAAAACTTCGGCTTTGATTTATCCCCTTCCGGCTACCGCCTCAATGCCTCACACCAGCAGATACACCAGCAGTTTGCCCTGGCACCCCCTTGTTTACCGGCATTTAAGGGCGGAGAAAATGAAACCAGTCAGTGCACGCTCAGCGCCTATACCCAGGGAGACCTGGTGGCCCGGTTCTGTAAGGAGTATAAAGAAAAGACCGGGCGGGATTTCTTTGAGACCTATCTCCACGCTATTCAAAACAATAAGAGGATGGATGGCCGGACCGACAAAGAAAACGATCTGATCTTCTATCAAGATGAAAACGTCCTGGCCTTTGTGCCTAAGACCCAGCGCTCCCAGGGAGAAGTCCAGATCATGCCCAAGGGAAGATACGGAAATATCCTTGAGACAGATACTCCGGTGCGCAGTTCCCTCGACCACGCCATCCTGATCACCATGAAGGTATTAGAGAATCTGGGGGCAGAGATGATCACGATATACGAGATATCCAAGGGATTCGACCATCCGGACGAAGACCAGCGCCTCATCTACTGCTTTCTCCCCAAACACCCCCAGTCTCCGGGCGGTCTTAGTGAGAGTCTGCAGCGGTGGATCATCGGTCATTACCCCGAAGACTTTGCCCGGGCCTGCCGGGACGAGGTACAAAAGATTATAGAAAAAGAGGGCTATGGCTAATTTTTTCTTAGCAGCTCGCCGGGTGGGTGAGGCCCTGCCGCAATACATTTCATATTCGCATTTCCTTTGCGGCAAGGCCAGTATTACTCGACTTCCGCCCGTTCTATCTTTGGAAGTTCCGTATATCTGTAGGGCAAGGATTCTCTTATGTTCTCGGGAATATTGCCGTACTTTCCTTCAAATTCTTCCAGGTATTCCTCACGCCCTTTTAAAAAATGCCTGAGCTTTTTCTCAAGCAGGGCCTTATCCTCAAATAACCTGTAGGCATTCATCTGATCCAGATTGGCACGGTCGCACTTTATCGGAAAATAATAACCCAGATAGTCCGGCTCAAAGCTGAAACGCAGTTGCATACGCAGTAGATCATTATAAGCTGCCAGGGATTGCCGCAGGGTCACCTTTTGCTCGTGGGGGCCAATGGTCCCGGTATTGGCCAGATAACATTTGATGCGGTTTCGCTTGATAATATCATTAAAAATCATGGCATGCTCAAGCCGGTTACCCGCTATAAATGGATCCAGGAAGCTCACCCGTTTAAACTTTCCCGCCTGCTCCGGATCCCCACCGGTGCTCTCTATCGATTCCCCATAAATAAATTGCATGGCGGCCTGCTCCGGTGTCAGCTTACAAATAGTGTTCACCAGTGGATTCCGTGTCAGGATAATTATATAATCGATTTTGTCGGCCCTTAGAGTTTTACTGGCTATCTCCAGGTTCTCACGGGTAACCACTGCCCGTCCATTACCCGTCTTGGAAATATCTTCAAAGTCAGGCATATATGGATACTTGCTAATGGCCACATTCTCCAGAAAGGCATCTCTCGATTGCGCCGCCCGTAATATCTCCGGCTGGCTTTCATCCAGCCCCTCGGTCTTGACATAGAGCCCGCCTACCTCAAAGGCGGCGTAACTGGCATCAAAGCCCACTGTACCCCCGTCATCACCGATCATCTCGGAACGTTCTCCGGGCAGCTTTCCGAACTTCCGGCATAGCGTAGTGGTCTTGCCGGTGGCCGTGAGACCGGAAACGGCGGTGACCACCTCTTGTAATTCCGGCCGCTCGGTCTCCAGATCATATATCCATAAAAAGTCCCGCCTGGCTCCGGTATGCAGAAAAATCCCTGCCCTGTCGATAGCCTTGACCCGCCAGTTTTCAAACTGAAAAATCCCTTTTTTGCCTTCGCCAAGATAGATGGTGTTGCGGCATATCTTAACCTGGTCACCCCTCTTTTCACCCATCATGAGGCGAACCAGGATATCCTTTTCTACCAGCTTCTTCGATTTGTTGGATTCAAAGACCTCGTCCGTAAAGTATATAATGGTATAGGTCGGCTCTTCCACCACCCGGGCCGGGGGATAATCCAAAAGCAATTTAAGGCCATAAGCAAGCTGGGCATATTGTTCCGGCACTATAAAACGGGCAGTGACACCATCGCGACCGTCGCCAACAATGGTATCAAGAGAAATAACCCTATCCTTACTCAATACTTCCATGGCCTTGCGAGCCAGGGCCTCTTCTTCCTCGCCAAACTGGTGATCGACACTGTTCCGGGTATGGGGAGCGGATCTGGACATCGGTTCAGAATCTGCGGCTACCGACCCGATCTGTGTCTGTATGACCCCCTCCTGCCGTAAAGCCAGTTGCTTTAGTTCCTCTAAAGAGCGCCCCTCGATCAGACGCCCCTCCGTCTTGGCCTTTTGGTATATTTGCCCTGCTGCTAATTTGAAGGAATTCATTTTTATTCTCCCTTTCTGCCCAAGCGTATTGTCAAAAGATGACCACAGAGGACACAGAGAAACAACAAAATATCAATTTGAAAAAATCTCACCGCAGGGTATCCAGAATTTTCCAAAAATTCTTTTTCTCCGTGTTCTCTGTGGTAATTTTCTTTTCCTGTGAGCCTCTTGCAAAACTGTTTGTCATCCCCGAATACTTTTATCGGGGATATGGTTTTTCAAGCAGTTAGAACCAGCTTCCCGCTCAGAATCGCTGCGGGAATGACAGAATTGGGACTTTTGCAAGAGCCTCCTGTTTTTCATATTAAGCTACACGACCGCATAACTCAACACCATAATTCCATAAGGATAATACAGACAAAAGCACCGACTATGATCGCATAACTAGCGGAGGATAAAAACCATCTGGATTTTTCTATTGACAAGATACCGAAAATTTAGCATTAAACCACTGTCGAGTTCTTACATTGGCGGCGTAGCTCAGTTGGTCAGAGCACGCGGCTCATATCCGCGGAGTCCGGGGTTCAAATCCCTGCGCCGCCACCAATGATCATTATTTTCGCATCCGTGCATCCACATATACATTTCCCAAGTAACCTATATCCCTTATCCCTTCGTTGCCTAATTGATAGGCTGTGTCAAAAAACACACTTTCTTCGTGGTTATTTATCATAGAAGTAGGCCATTTGAGGCCAAAAGATAAACTTATACGCAAAAATAGGCCGAATTTAGCCGATCAAACCATGGTATGTTATTTGCATTATCCTTAGATTAAGGAGGCAAATACTATGACAAATTATATAGGTGAACACTGGAAGCGGGTTGCAAGTCTATCTGCCTTTGTACTGTTGTTCTATTTTTCGGTATGCGGTGTTCTCCACCTGCAGGCTGAAACGGACACGAAGTACAAAAGATGCTTTGTCTCAGAGCGCTACGCCTTAGATTAATTCTTTGGTGTCACCTTCTTTTCTTCCGGCTCATAATGAATGGTTGATCTTTTGGCATGGCGTCCCTCCATGGTGTAAGTCTGCGAGGCCTTTCGTTTAAGATTTTCTTCATTCCGCATTTAACTCACTTTTTTTGCCTTTTCTATAATCTATTTGCTATAATTATAAACAATAATAGCTTCTCCCGCTGCTATTTTATGCTTTTTGTGGCTGACAAGCCAGATTGCCTGGCTGTAGAAAATGATATACTTGATTGAATTTGAGGTGCCGGGAAAGGGAGGAAATAAAATGGAAGAGAAAAAAAGGAACTATTATCTGTATGCGATAGGGGTTCTCATTTTACTGCTCGTCGCTGTGTATATATGGAAAACCGCCGCTGTCAGAAATACAGAAAAGAGGTTGACGGAACATTATCAAATGGTCATCACGAGCAGGACAGAGGGGCTTCTCCGCATGACGGCTATTCCCTTTAGCTGGGCCGTCAGGAAAGAGATGATCAGGGAAAATTATGATCAGATAAACGAGTATCTGATTCGGTTTGTTAAAGAGCCGATGGTCAAACAGATACTCGTTGTAAAGTCTGACGGCATCGTTGCGGTCTCGACCGACAAGAAGCTGGAGGGGATGTCCTTTTCTTCCCTTTATCCAACTCAGACCCTAAATCAAGATGAGATTTCGGCAACTTCCGCAGAAGACGGCAATATAGTTGTGGTTGCCCCGATCATGGGGCTTAACGCAAGGCTCGGGTTTATCTATATGATTTATATGCCGGAAAAAATCTCCAGGGAGTAGATATTGCCGCAAAAAGGAGGGAGGTGGATGGGGGAGGATTTTCAGAGCAGATAAAATGTCATATATTATATAATTTTTAGGAGGATACGATGTTAAAAAGAAAGGATATCAACAGGATTTTGGTATTAATGGTAGTTTTATCCTTTGCACTTCTCAGTGGATGTGCAAAGCCACCGACAGAAGAGATTACAAAGGCTGAAACGGCTGTAGCAGAGGCTAAGCAGAAAGAGGCAGACCTTTATGTGCAGGATGTTTTTGCAAAAGCAGAAGAGTCTCTGAAAAAGGCAAAAGATCTTGTTGCTACAAAGAAGTATAAAGAGGCAAAAGAAATTGCCGAAGAGACAGCCAGGATTGCCCAGCAGTCCGTTTCGATGGTTGAAGCCAATAAAGCCAAGATGAAGGAAGAGGCGGAACAGATGGTTAAAGATATTCAGGGAGCGATGGCTGAATTAAAAACCTCCGTTGCAATGGCTATCAAGAAAAAGGCTCAGATCAATCGGGAAGAGATACAGGGCATGATAGGCAAGTGGGAGATAGATATGGTGAATATAAAAGACCAGATACAGACCGGCAACATACGTCAGGCATATGACTCGTTACCATCAATAAAGGAACAGGTAAAATCGCAAGCAGAAGGCATTGCCGCTGCATTAGAACCAAAAATAGCAGACAAAAAATAACGGGCAAGAGGGGATTAAAGCGGGCGTCTCAAAGGTATTATAAGATATTTGAACTCAAAAGAAAGGTTCATGAGCGGGTAGCAGAACTCGGTGGCCGGGTATATGCTTTGAGTTCGAAGGTCATAAATACTATGAGGCCCTTGCAAAAGTCCTGGAAGTGTCACCCTGAATGAAGTGAATGGTCTCGTAACCCAAGGAGGAATTATATGAAGACCGCGCTGATGGTAATCCTTTCAATGGCAGTTGTTATTGGTATAGGCTTTTTTAGTTTGCCAATCTTGATAGATAAAGAGACCCATGGGCTTAGGTCAGAGGTCCAGGCTTTGGAGCAAAGACTACAAAAAATAGAGGATTTCATGAAAAGCGAAGAGGCGGCAAGTAAGGCTGCCCAACTGTCGCCTGATGCTAATGTCCAGAAGATAATTAAAACTATAAATACTGTTTCTTCTAGGGTGACCTCGCTTGAGGATTCTTTTAAAAAAAATATCTCGGCAACAGAGGAGGTAATAAAAAAGCAGCAGGCTACAACTGAAGCAGCCTTTAAAAAACAGGCTGAAACGATTGACAAAATCGGTAAAGATGTCGGGACCAAAATCCAGAGAAGTATGTTCAACGCCTTGATGGCAAGCATCAGAGGACATGTCCTGAAGGTAAAGATAGAGCTTGTATCAAAGAATATTGGCACTGCAAAAAATGAGCTTGAACTCATATCCGAAGCATTTGAAAAAGCAAAAACTTCGGCTACTGATGAAGACAAAAAGGTCATCGAAGAACTTCAGGGGCTCCTTAAAAAAGCACGGGCGGAAGTGGATTCGGATTTACCTTCCGCAACCAATAGAGTTGACCTCTTATGGCATGAGCTTGGTAAATTACTAAGGAAGGTCTAGGGGCCTCTCGCGTCAGGTATTATCTTTATCCACGGCTTCCAGGAGCAGATCGAAAAAATCCGGCAGGGCGGAAACAACCCGGCTCCAGTTAGGAATCAGGGGAATACCTAGCGGATCCTCCAGGGTCTGCTCCCCCGCTATCTTGATACTATCTGCAAATGCCTCTACGGCTACCGCCTCTTCGTGGCGGTCAAAAAACAGGGAGTTGATAGTAGCATCATCATGGTAGCGCTTGATGGCATCCTGGGCCTGTCGCACATAAACAGTGCGAAGAGACTTGAAAAAGCCCTCGGAAAACACCACCCCTTCACCGGCCAGGGTCCGGAAAAGGCTCTTGGCAATGTCGGCGGTCATCTTCATCAGGCCCTTAGAGACGTCTTCGGCGGAAAGCTCCTGATGCTTATGCTCGTAATTATCAGCCAGATCCGCCTGGCAAATGCCGTTGAGCGTACAGTTCCGGTAAACCTCGGCCAATACCCCCACTTCCAGCCCCCAATCGCTGGGGATGCGGTTCCGCCAGGCCAAGTCAGCCACCATGGCAAATTCCCCGGCCAGGGGATAGCGAAAGCTATCTAGATAGACCAGGAAGGGCGTAGAACCCAGCATCTGTATAAGGGCACGAATGAGGGGGGTGACAAAGAGGCGGGTCACTCGCCCATGCAGCCGGTCGGTCACCCGGCTATAGTAACCCTTACAGAATTCATAGTTGAGCCTGGTGCTGGCAATAGGAAAACAGAGGCGGACCAGCATCTCTGTATCGTAGGTCAGAATGTCGCAATCGTGTAAGGCAATGACTTGTGACTTACGCGAGGCCAGCACATAGCCGTAGGCCATCCAGGCGGAAAGACCCTTGCCTTTATCGAAGTGGCCGAATTCTTCTTTTATAGCCTTATAAAGGGATGTAAGGCGTGGGCCATCATTCCAAATAATTACCTTCTCCTGGGGAAGCTGGGAGAAAAAATCCCTGGCATACTCAAACTGTTTGGCGTCTGTTTGACCCATGGTAATTACGATCTGACTGAGATAGGGTACAGCCCTCAACGCCTCTACAATTTTGGGCAAGGCCTCTCCCTCCAACTCCGAAAACAGGGCCGGCAGTACCAGGGCAATCGGCCTGACCCTGGTATAGCGCATCAATTCCTGCTCCAGGGCCGCTTTGTTTTCGCGATTCAATCGATGCAGTGTGGTGATAACCCCATTTTGAAAAAAATCGCTCACGAAACGATACCTCCTTAGCCTCTTCTTCCTGCCTTACAAACGCCCCCGGAATCTTCATCCACTGCTGGACAACCTATTACAGACGGGTAAAGATGTCAAGGCGACAAGGAACAACCCAAATAGTACGGAATGCGTCTGGGTTTTATTAACCTCCCTCTTATCCATTTATCTATCTCAACAGCGAATATGATTGTTACAGTAACCATGCCTATTTCCAGCCATTCTATAGGGGTAAGCGGTACCGTCCTGAAAACCCACTGAAGGGCCGGCACATAAAGCACAGCAAGGTGGGCAAAAAAGGCAGCCACCATACCGAAGAAGAGAAAGGGATTGCCCCTCGGACTCATCCTGAAAATGGATTGGGTCTCTGAGCGGCAGTTGAGGGCCTGGTAAAACTGAAAGAAAACCATGGTCGTGAGGGCTATTGTGCGTGACCTCTCCAGAGGCACTCCTGATTTGAGATGTGATATAAACATAAACAGCGTGCCTGCGGCCAGAATGATCCCCATTAAAAAAGTCCTCTGTATCATAAGGCCTGACAGGATACCTTCTTTAGGACTCCTTGGCGGCCTACCCAAAATTCCCTTTTCCGCTGGTTCAAAGGCGAGGGCAACATCCTGCAGTCCATTTGTCACAAGATTAAGCCATAGAATCTGTGCAGGGATATACGGTATAGGGTATCCCATCACTATCGTGGCCATGATAGCAAGCAGTTCTCCAAGGCCGCAGGATACAAGAAAGAGGGCGACCTTTTTGATATTGTCATATACGACCCTTCCCTCCTCAACCGCTGCAAAAATGCTTGCAAAATTATCGTCCGCAAGGACCATATCAGATGCCTCCCTTGCCACATCAGTCCCTGTCCTTCCCATGGCAACTCCAATATGGGCCGCCTTAAGGGCCGGGGCATCGTTAACACCATCACCGGTTACGGCTACAATATCACCGTGTTTCAATAATTGTTGGGTTATCCTTAGCTTGTGCTGTGGTGAAACCCGCGCATATACAGAAACCTCTTCCACCTTATTAAATCGGATGTTCC
>QYQD01000103.1 GCA_007280345.1 Deltaproteobacteria bacterium
GGCGGATCATCCCTGGCGGAACTTTGAGTTTGGGAGACAAAGTAAAAAATATGAACACAAATAACCAATAGTAACACCACCATGACAACCGGACATTTCTATTTTGGTAAAAATAGGACATTTCTAAATTGGCTTGACAGAAAGATTCGACAACCTTGAGAAAGAGCTTGTTGATTGTTATATTGATTTTTTGAGGAAAGTCGCAAAATATTACTTACAACGCGGTCGAAGAGTATTTTTCAGTGAGAATCAGGTAGTTCATTGGGGCGAAGGGAATTTTGGTTGGCTTGTTATTGAAGGAAACGAAGAGACAGACGAGGTATTCGGAGAATATATTTCAGAGATTCGATTTAAGCCTAAAATCAATGAAAAAACTATAAAAGGTTATATAGAAATCAAAGCAAAAAACCTTGAAGACATAAGATATGAAATTCGGAAGTAAATATTGTCATGTTTAACCAACTTTTATTAAACGGCATTATCGCCGGCAGTATATATGCCTTGATAGCCTTGGGCTTCACGGTTATTTATAAAACCGTCCGTTTCTTCCACTTTGCGCACGGCGTGGTTTATACCGCCGGGGCTTATTTTGCCTATAGCCTTTCTATCCAATTAGGCATCAATCCCATACTCTCTTTTTTTTTGCCTCGATCCTTTCAGCCATCCTCGGTATAGCCATTGACCGGATTATCTATCTACCCTTAAGAAAGCACAGGGCGCCTGGCCTGGTTTTTCTCATAGCCTCTTTCGGCGTATACATCTTTATCCAAAATTTTCTTCAGCTTATGTATGGCGCACAGATACTCACTCTCAGGACTGGGCCGGTGGTGGAAGGCTATCAGATATACTCGGCAGTAATAACCCCGATCCAGATACTCCTTCTTTCCGTATCATTAATACTTTTTGTAACCCTCTGGTTTATAGTAGATAGCACAAAGGTGGGTAAGGCTATCAGGGCCGTGGCCGATGATCCGATCGGAGCAAGCATATCCGGGATTTATCCTGAAAAGGTTATCCTTTATGCCTTTGGCATTGGCTCTGCTCTCGCGGGGATGGCCGGAGTTTTAATCTCACTGGAGACAAACATAGAGCCTACCATGGGGCTCAATGCCGTTCTTAAGGGGATTATCGCTTCTATCATCGGAGGCATAGGAAGTATCCCCGGGGCTGTTCTTGGAAGTTTCTTCCTCGGCATCGTTGAAAACCTTGGAATCTGGAAGATACAGGCAGGATGGAAGGATACCATCGCCTTTGTCGCGCTCATCGTCTTTTTGCTCTTGAAACCAGAGGGGATGCTCGGTACTCGTAAGAATAAAGATAGGGTATAAATAGTATGGAATATTTCCTTCACATACTTGTTATCGCCGGCATTTATATCATCCTGACCCTCAGCCTTAACCTTATGGTCGGTTTTACAGGGCTGGCCGCACTTGGACATATAGCCTTTGCCTGTGTCGGGGCATATACATCAAGTCTATTGGCCTTAAACCATGGGATATCCCCCTGGATCGGTTTAATAACCGGGGCGTGTTTTGCCTCTTTGCTTGGTTTTGTGATCGGATTCCCTTCCATAAGGCTTAAAGGGGATTACCTGGCCCTGGCTACCTTCGGCTTCGGAGTCATAGTGTATTCCGTATCAAAAAATTGGGTTGATTTGACCAGGGGCCCGATGGGTTTGCCTGGAATACCAAAATTTGCCGTATTCGGCTTTGAGCTTCAGCCGGTCTGGGCGTACTTAATTCTTGTTTTTGTCTTTGTTCTTTTAACGGCATTCATGATAAACAGAATTGTAGACTCTCCCTTTGGAAGAATCCTTAAAAGCATTAGGGAAGACGAAGTGGCCAGTCTCTCGATAGGTAAGGACGTTAACCGCTACAAGCTCATCGTTTTTATGGTGGGGGCTTTTTTTGCCGGGATTGCGGGCAGCCTTTACGCTCACTACATAACCTTTATTGACCCATCGAGCTTTACTATGATGGAATCCATTGCTGTGCTTTTGATGGTGGTCTTTGGTGGAATGGGAAGTATCCGGGGCTCTTTTATCGGGGCTTTAATACTGGTGATATTCCCAGAGATGCTCAGGTTCTTAGGTATGCCGAGTTCAGTAGCTGCTCCACTAAGGCAGATGATATACGGACTGCTTTTAGTAATTCTAATGCTTAAAAGGCCCCAGGGAATAGTAGGAAAATACCGGTTCATGTAATGTCAATACTTCGGGTAAAGAATCTATCCAAAATCTTTGGTGGTTTGAAGGCGGTGGATGACCTTTCATTTGGCGTTGAAGAAGGAACTATTACGGCCCTGATCGGTCCTAATGGATCCGGGAAAACAGTAATATTTAACCTTATTACGGGCTTTTATCAAGCGACAGCAGGAAAAATCTATTTTAAAGAGAAGGATATCTCCAATCTTGCTCCTCACAAAATCTTCAACCTCGGTCTCGGCCGGACATTCCAGAATATAAGGCTATTCCCGCAGATGACAGTCCTGGAAAACGTATTACTTGGCCTTAAGTATAAAAAAGGCGAAAGTCTTACAGCAGCTATACTTAGAACGCCGGTTATGCTCAAAGAGGAAAAAGAAAATAGGGAAAAGGCCTTAGAGCTGCTCAAAACGGTCGGTCTTGAGGAAAAGACGCATGAACTTGCAGAGAACCTTTCACACGGCCAGAGGAGGCTCCTTGAGATAGCAAGAACCCTTGGAACCGACTCTGAATTTTACCTCTTTGATGAACCCACAGCAGGGGTTTTCCCTAATACCATCCCAAAGCTCCTGGATATAATTGAGAAACTTAAGGCTTCCGGCAAGACAATCCTTTTTATAGAACATAACATGAAAGTGGTGATGGACATTTCGGATAAGATTATAGTCCTGAACCACGGTAAGAAAATTGCCGAAGGCGCCCCGTCTGAAATACAAAGCAATGAGGTCGTACTTGGCGCCTATATGGGAAAGGTAAGGAAAGTTGCTTCTTGAGGCCAAAAACATAAGCGTTTGCTATGGAGCGGTTAAGGCCATCGAGGATGTGTCTTTTAATGTCGACGCCTGTGAAATTGTGGCCATGATAGGGCCTAATGGCGCCGGAAAATCCACGGCGCTGAAGGCAGTATTCGGAATGGTTGATCTAAAATCAGGTGATATCTATTTCGATGGTGAAAATATCAATAACTTAAGACCGGACGAACATGTCCCAAAAGGCATCTCACACGTTCCCGAGGGTAGAAGGTTATTCCCATCCATGACCGTTATGGAAAACCTTGAAATGGGAGCTTTTTTGCAAAAAGGGAATAATACCGGGGCTGAAATAGAAAAAATTTTAACCCTCTTCCCTTCTCTAAAAGAAAGGAGAAGGCAAAAGGCAGGCGTTCTCTCTACCGGTGAGCAGCAGATGCTGGCTATGGGGAGGGCATTGATGCAAAAGCCCAGGCTTCTTCTAGCTGACGAACCGTCGCTGGGGTTATCTCCCTCTTATGTAGATATAATCTTTGAAAAACTCATCGAGATAAATAAATCAGGCACAAGTATTCTGCTCGTTGAACAAAACGCGCGCATGGCCCTTGAGGTAGCTCACAGAGGATATGTATTTGAGATAGGCAGGATATTCATGGAAGATACAGGCAGGAACCTTCTTAAGAGTGAAGAGGTGAAGAGGGCATTCCTCGGAGGAATCTGAGACCTGATGAAGAAGGGATGATTGAGCATGGAGCATGGGGGGATAGAGTACGGAATAAAAGTAAGGACCAAAAGGCGAAGAGCTAAGAGTTCGAGATCGTGGAGCACAAGCGAAAAGCACACGGTGGAGCGGCAGATACAGGTTTGAGGATTTAAAATATTGGAATCAGGGATAGAGATATTGAACGTAACTTTTTGGAGGGGCCTGCCTTATGAAGAAGCTCAATGAATTGATAAAGACCACAGCTCGATGGTTAGATTTTATTATCAAAGCCTTTTTACCTGTTGCCGCAGTTTTGATCGTAACACTCAAAGCACTGGAAATTAGATCTTTTGATGACGAAAAAGTAGTTCTGGATCTGGTCCTAATGATTGTTGCCGCTTTGGCGATTTCTGAAGGATTATCTAGGTTTGTGACATTAGAGTATATAAAACAAAAAATTGATGCTTTACACAACTATGGAATTCCGAATCAGAAACTTCTAGAAATTGCGCACCGTTATGGCATAGTAGGCCTTTCGCCAAGATTTAGTGATGACGGCATGTGGGTGGAGGACATAATATCAGAGATCAAAAAATGTAGAACAACGTTGGATCTGTGCGGAATTGCGTTACCATCCATTTCTAATATCCACAAGCTAAAGGATGCTATTCTAAAGCACGCAGAAGACCACGATGTACGAATCCTTTTGCTTAAGCCAAATTGCACTGAAGCAGAACGACGAGCCAATATAGAACAACCCAAGAGAGGAACGGTAGCAGATATCGTCGATACTATAGCTTTCCTGAAACAGAAGATTGCACAAAATCGGAGGATAAGAATACACACTTATACGCTACCTCCCATGCTCGGTCTTTATGTCACAGAGTTTGTTGCTTATGTTGAACCGTACCATTTTGGCAAGCCGGAAGGCATAGATGGATGCATAGGAGGATATGTGCCACTTTTAAAAATCAAGAACAATTCTGACAAAGACGTATATGACAATTCGTATGCTTTTTTTAAGCAACATTTCCAGTACTTATGGAACGATTCCAGGGGTGGGCGAGAGAATTTAGATATCACAATAGATGACATTGTGAACGATTCATATATGGTTTTAAGAAACGGAAATCCATTTGATATAATGATGCGAGATTGGACTTTGGTAGCGCAGAATGAGCCCATTGCATATAGTTTTAAACCCAATTTTGTTTGGAAAACACAGCAGCAGTTCAAGATATTGTTTTCTGAACAGTCCAGCAGGCCCAAAAAAGACGACGAGGATATTTGGGCCATAAAATACTTACCATCAAGTGCGGTATTAACATTGATAAACGCTAAAGGCACTACAGTTGCACAACTATCTCCACAAAAAGAAGTGTCTGTTCAATTAGAGAAGCAATGAAACGTGTGCGCAGTGATACTGACGAGATAATACAACCTTGTGGTTGTATCAAGGTGGGTATTGTGTGTCGATATACGCGGACCAAGCTGGCCAAGGCCCTTGAAGATTTTGGTGACAGGGTTCAGTATAGCGTCTTCGAATGTATATTGGATGGCGACCTTCTTGACAAGATGCTGGCCAGGATAAATAAGATCATAGTAGAAGGAGACGACAGTGTTCGGATATATGCCCTATGTGCAGGCTGTGAAAAGGTGATACGGGCCATCGGCCTGGGAAAGGTGACCAAGACGGAAAATGTCTATGTAGTTTAAGTAGTTAACGGATTCTGGAAAAAGCCCGAAAAAGGGGGTGGTTACAGAAAACTGTTCAACTGCGGGAAATAGCTGGATAAAACAGCGGAGCGGAGGTGTATTTGTGACTGGTGAAGGCGTTCAGACGAAGGTCAAAAAGGCAGGTTACAGAAAACGCCTTTGTATGTACCTGTACTTACATTGCAAAACTGGGGTACTGTGGGAAACACTGACCTGATGAAGAAGGGATTGCGACTCTCCGAAATCATCCTTTTTCACCAGTTCCTCCTTTTTTAGTGGGAAACACTGACCTGATGAAGAAGGGAGCATGGGGCATGGGGCATGGGGCTTGGAGTCAAAACACCAAGGGAATTTCGGATTGCGAATTTCGGAATGCGGAATGGTGAAAACTGACGCGAACACGGAGACATCGAAGGCCATTCGTCCTTATTCGTGGCTAAGCAGGCATCAAAGGGGGTATTCACACCGCCACGGACGCGAAAGACCGCTACGATTGGCTACTTTGCGTTTCGTGGCGAACGCTGCAATGAAAAAGGCGCTGTTCCTGAGTTCATGAGTTCCTGATTCATTATCGAAATATTCGGAATGCGGAGTGTAATAAACGTGTTTTCGAGTCATACTTATAATATGTAACCGTTCACCGTTGTCCGTTCACCGAAAAAGGTGTTTTCGTGCTTTTCACGGACAACGGTGGCCGAATAACGGAAAACACGTTTATCGAAGAAAAGTTTTTCACGTTTTTGAGGGACAAGATAACGGTTAACGGAAAATACGATCACGATCGACTGTTCACCGAAAAAAAGCTTTTCAGGTTCTTACGGACAACGGTGAACTGATAACGGTGAACGGATACTATAATATTTGCCCGCGATAAATTTTGTATTATCTAAAAGATAGATACCGAACTTAAGAAAGTTCCATACTGGAGGAACCGATGAAAGATTTTGATTGGCGGGAACGGGTCTCAATTAATCCGAATGTGTGCCATGGGAAACCCTGCATCAAGGGCGCCAGAATTATGGTCTCCATCATACTCGATTACCTGAAGGCCGGCGAGACTGCGGAAGAGATATTGGAACAATATCCTACCATCAGTAAAGAAGATATAAGAGCAGCAATCGGATATGCGGCATGGCTCGCGCACGAGGAGGAAGTACAACCACTTCACACCGAGGCGACTCAATGAGAATCAAATTGGACGAAAACATGCCTCATGCCCTGGTCAAATTTCTGGAATCCGCAGGACACGATGTAGCGACTGTACAGGAGGAAGGTCTCAGCGGAGCAGATGAGAGGCGCTGGATTATCGATTGTGAATAATGTGGCGGAAGGCGCCGGTTGCGATACCAAACCAGAATTCAAAAGGTTTTTGGGCTATTTTACTTACGGCGGGTAATTATGTAATCAGCCAGTCCCAGAAGTATATCTTTGGTTGGGGAGGGAGGGAAGATAGAGAGGCTTTCCTTCGCCTTTTCGATTGATTTCTGTGCCCAGGCATAAGTATAACCAAACCCATCATATCTTTCAATCAATCCTCGTGCCGTGATAAAGTCATCATGACTGATATGCTCCTGCACGAACATCTCTTTCAACTTATCATGGTCGGCCTTTGTGCTCTTATCTAAGGCGTAGATAAGAGGAAGTGTGACCTTGCCCTCACGCAGGTCATTCCCTACTTTTTTGCCGAACTCCTTTATGTCTGCCGTATAGTCCAGGACATCGTCGGTCAACTGGAAAGCTATTCCCAGATTTTCCCCATAGGAGCGCATGGCCTCTTCTTTTTCAGAAGGCACGTTGCCCAGGATGGCGCCTACCTCACAGGCGGCGGCCATAAGAACGGCGGTCTTGCGATGTATAACCTGCATGTATTCATCTTCGGTAATTTCAAGGTTTTCGGCATTGAGTAATTGCAGAACTTCTCCCTCGGCCATGAGGGTGGTGGCCTTTAAGAGGGCTTCCATGATGCGGATATCGCCCTGGAGGGCGGAAATGAACAAGGATTTTGAATAAAGGAAATCGCCAACCAGGATAACCGCTTGATTTCCGTAAACATCTTTGGCCGGGGCCTTTCCCCTGCGGATTTCCGCATTATCTACTACGTCGTCGTGTAAGAGCGTGGCCGCATGGAGGTATTCAAAAATGGTGGACAGGTCAAACTTGTGGTCACCGTGATGGTCGCACATCCGGGCCGAGAGGATCATCAGGAGCGGACGAATGCGCTTGCCTCCGCTAAATAGTATGTACCGGCTGACGTGTGTGATAAATGGCACATGGGAGGACAGATTGTGGGCTACGGCCGCTTCAATACGTTGGAGGTCGTCTTTTACCAGGGATAAGAAATGGTTACCGTTCACGGCGTGCAACATAGTCTAAAAGTAAGGCGTTGTCAAAAAGATTCTCCTTTAAAAACCTTCTAACAAGCTGACGGTAGTGAGCTGTTTCATTAAATCAGACAATCATCTGCCAGTTGTAACACTTTAGGTTTTTGAAAAATATGCCTAAGCAAGGCGCTATAAGAGCTAAAATCCCCCTCAATCCCCCCTTTCCAAAGGGGGAAGTGTTTCTCCTCCCTTTGAAAAAGGGGGGTCGGGAGGGATTTAATAATACTTTTGCAAAGAACTAAACTGATACTACCAGTTGGGAAAACCAGGATTGTAGCTGTCCCCTGGTTCCAGCGCGCCTCTTTTCCCGTATGTCAATGGGAACATTTTCACGATATATGGGGGAATCATATTTTTATTGACACATAACCGTCCTTTTCATATACTCAAATCTGCAAGTGAATATCCATTCATTATTCCAGACATTTTGATATTCCTTTCAAAGAACAATTAATATCAAAGGAGGACAAGACAATGATTTCCCGTCGTGAATTACTCAAAGGTTTTGGTGCGGCAGCAGTTGGTCTGGCAGTTTCCAGGGTGGATGGCATGCTTTCCTGGGCATCTGAAGTCGGAGGCCATGGGCACCATGGCGCGGAGAAGCTGGTTTCACCGGAAGAGGCCCTAAAGCTTTTAAGGGCCGGCAATGAGCGTTTCGTGACCATGAAGAGAAAATCTGACCCCGGTGTTGGGCCGAAGGTACGTGAGAAACTCACCAAGGGCCAGTGGCCGTATGCGAGTATCCTTTGTTGCGCGGATTCCCGGACCCCCCCGGAGTTGATCTTTGATGAAGGCCTGGGCCGACTCTTTGTAGTACGTGTGGCCGGAAATATAATTACACCGGCCTTATTGGGCAGCTTGGAGTATATCTCCCTCCATTCTACAAGCCGGCTCATCATAGTAATGGGACACGACTCCTGCGGGGCAGTGGGCGCTGCGGTGAAGGCGGCCGAACACCCCGGCCCTGCGGAAACTCCCGCCCTCGGCGACATTATTAACCGCCTTATGCCTGCGGTCATGGAAGCCAAAAAGACGGGGGCGCAGGATAAAGAGCTGGTAGAGGCCGCGGCTAAAGAGAATGTGCGCATGACGGTCAAACAGATTGCGGAAGAGAGCCAGGCCCTGGGCGGGATGCAAAAGAAGGGCGAGCTCAAGATCGTGGGGGCCTATTATTCATTGGCTACCGGGAAGGTTGATATCTGGACGTAGAGTCTGCAAGATTAAAAGATAGTAATGTCAAAAGTTTCATGAAAAAGAACACAGGGTAGACCGAGAAAACGGTAACGTTAGTTGATAGTTGTCCGTTGCAACTGACTACCGACTACTGACCACTGACATTGTTCTGTGGTTAGGTCTTGAGAATACGTAAGAGATGGAAAGGGGTTAATTAGTGAAAAAAGTTTTCACTATAGTGGCTTTATTAGTATCCGTTCTTTGCCTGATGTCCGTTCCGGCCTCTGGCGAGACGCTGGATGAGCGGTTAAACCGCCTCGAGAAAGAGATCCAAAGCTTGAAGACCCAGGCGGCGCAAAGAGATGCGGAATTAGCCGAGATTAAGGCAGCGGCAAAGGCCGCTCCGCCCGCTGTGGCTGCTCCAGCAAGGCTTGTCGAAGGTGATGTCTGGACCAAGTACAATATGCGCCTCTATGGCCGGGTGAAGGTTGATGTTAATTATGATACGGCCCAATTCGAGAAATATAATGACTTCATAGGTACGGTTAAGGCGGGGCCCAGCTACACCAATGACTCTACCAACTTCAACCCGAGAGACACCAGGTTCGGTTTTGAGACCAGTCACACGGACGGCGATTGGACCGGGCTTGGGCGTTTTGAGGTGGATTTCTACGGGACCAATAGCGTGAACAACCTTATCCCGCGGATGCGTCTGGCTTATGTGAAAATGGTCTATAATCCATGTGATACCAGCATCCTGGTCGGCCAGGACTGGATACCGGTGGCCCAGCTGAACCCGAACACGGTGGACTTCGGTATCCTGACTGCGGCCGGCAACCTTTGGTGGAGGGTGCCCCAGGTCACTGTTCGCAAACAGATCGGTGATTTTGAGGTCCTCGCCTCTGCAATGAAGCATCGTCGCCAATACACTACCGAGGAAGACCGAATGCCGTGGGTATTGGGTCGAATCGCCTATAATGAGGGCCTTCTGGGGAAAGGTAATTCTGTAGCGTTAGGCGGCGGTTATCGAACCGAATCCGTATATAAAACGACAACGAGCGCCGAAGGGCACCGAATAGAGCGTTATCTTTTGGCGGCAGAGCTTAAGCTGGCACACGGACCGTTTACGCTAAGGGCTGAGCCATGGATCGGGCAGGGTATCGGAGATGAATTCCTGCGCTATGATATGAGCGTGAATTATCATAACGGTACCGGTGATACAGCTAATCCGGAGGCCATCTGGGCCATAGGTGGATTTGTAGATCTAACATACAAGGTAAACCCGAAGCTGAGTTTTACCGTGGGCTATGGTGTGGATGATCCCAAGGACGAAGACTTGGGTGGCATTACTTTCACTAATTATGATAGCCTCTCTGATACGGTTAAGGCGCAACGTGATCGCCAGTTCACTATGAACAGCCAGTTGTTTTTTAACACATGGTATCAGTTAACCAGGGCCATCAAGGTGGGGGCGGAATGGATTCATTTGAAGACGGAACGCTTCAGCGAGACTAACAGCGGCAACCGCTTTACCGTATCTACCTGGTATGAATTTTAAGGGTTAGGTTGGAATTGACCGTATAATGGGTTTGGGCTTTCATAGGCCCAACCCCATTATTAATTTTTCTTCCGGTTTCGGCAGGCCTTTTCCGCCAGATGTTTGAGCTTGGTTTTTACCTGACTTAATCCGGGCAGTGGCGGGATTTCAACTACGTCCTTTCCCAGACAATTCAGTTTAGAAATGGCCAGTTTTTTTTCTAAATCCTCCCGTTGAGTGGGCACTATGGTCTCTCCCAGCACCCCGGCCACAGAACCGACGTCTTCTATACTACGAACGAAAGTTAATATCTCGTTGAGATTGTAATTTGCTGTTAATTGTTTGATTTCCTCGTTAATTATTAGACACTCTTCCATTAAGTCATAATACCCTTCCCGATATCGTTTCAGATCGTCCAGAAGGCGTTTATAGCAGTCCAGGAGGAAATTTTTATATCTCCCGCTTTCCGTCAGGCCGTGTACTTTTATGGGCGCTAAAGGGCGCGCTTTTATGTCCCCGGTTTCCTGAAGGTACCGGTCAAAAAACGGTTTGGATTCCAGGCCGACTATTTCACAGAATTCTTCGACCAGTTTCTCTGTCCCGATCAACTGATAAATCTGACGAAGATCCTCATAGACCGTCTTCCCTATGGTATCCCGATGGGCCTGGATATGTTCCTTTAAAACTGCTTTTTCCTCTTCAATAGCCTTGCGGGTTCCAAAGTAGTTTTCGGCTATCTCCTTTTTGACCTGATAAAGGAGGGCGGCGGAAATATCGTCTGTCATAGGGTTATCTCTTGATGGTTTGTTCGTAAGTATTCAGCTTCGCACCCTAAAGGGTGCGGCTACTGGCTATTTTTGTCAGCAGTCAGCTTTCAGCAAAAATCCGCTGTGGCGGGCTGATAGCTGAGGGCTGATCGCGGAAAGCTATTTTATTATGCCATATTTGTGTCGGTTTGAAAAGGAAACGAGGGGAAGTTTCCAACCGGATAAGACCATAAAACAGTTGTTTTGTCACGGAAACTCCGGTATAAGTATGTGTACAATCTGGATTTTTGGCTATGGCCACGATGGAAGAGCACCTAGACCGCTTTATGCATTTTTTAACCGTAGAGAAGGGGTTGGCCAGAAATACACTTTCGTCCTACAGCCATGATCTGCAGAAATTCCGGCAATTTCTTTCTGCTGAGGGGGTCAGGAAGGTTGAAGATGTCCTGGAGCTACATGTCTTTTCCTTTCTCCGTTACTTACGGGAGAATGGTCTTTCGTCCCGTAGTGTGGCCAGGACGTTGGTGGTTGTCCGTTCCTTTTTCCGGTTTTTGCTGAGCGAAAAAATAATCGACACTAACCCAACGCGTTCCATAGAATCCCCGCGCTTCCGGTCCAGACTCCCGGATACATTAAGTGTGGAAGAGGTGGACAGCCTCCTCAAACAGCCTTCCCTACAGGATGTTTTGGGACAAAGAGATGCCGCTATGCTCCATCTGCTCTATGCCACCGGACTTCGGGTATCAGAATTGGTCGCTGTTAAAACCGGTGACGTGAACCTTACTGTGGGTTATTTAAGGACCATGGGGAAGGGGGCCAAGGAACGCATTATACCGGTGGGTGAAGTAGCCAGAGAGAGACTTACAACTTACTTAAATATTATGCGTCCCCGCCTTTTAAAGGGGAGAAAAAGCCCCTTTCTCTTTGTCAACCGTTCCGGTAATGGATTATCGCGTCAGGGATTCTGGAAGATAATCCGCAAATATGCCGGGACGGCGGGGATCACGAAAAAAATTACCCCCCACACCCTGCGTCATTCCTTTGCCAGCCATCTCCTGGAGCGTGGGGCCGATCTGCGTTCCGTACAATTAATGCTGGGCCATGCCGATATATCTACCACACAGATTTATATCCATGTGACCGGCGAACGCCTCAAGGCCGTCCATAAAAAATACCATCCCCGTGGTTAATATTCTTGTATATGAACGTGAAACATTCTCCCGGATTAAAAAAAGGCGTTGATAGAGGTTCAGCCGGGGATCATAGGCAGATAGAGCTTATCACCACGCACCTCAATGCTGATTTTGATGCCCTGGCTTCTATGCTGGCCGCCAAGAAACTCTATCCCGGCGCCATATTATCTTTTCCCGGCTCCACGGAAAGGACTATCAGGGACTTTTTTGTACAATCGGCGGCCTATCTTTATGATTTTACCCGCATAAAAAATGTCCCCATAGCGGACATACGCCGGCTCATCCTGGTGGATACCAGACAGCCGGGCCGTATCGGTCGATTTGCCGAGGCCTTACAAAACCCGGGCATAGATGTCCATATTTATGACCACCATCCTTCTTCCGCCGAAGATATTAAAGGTACTGTGGAAATCATACGTCCGGTAGGCGCTACAATTACTATTCTGGCCGGGTTATTACAGGATAAAGGAATAGAAATCACCCCGGAAGAGGCCACCATCATGGCCCTGGGTATCTATGAAGACACCGGTTCCTTCACCTTCACTTCCACTACTGCCGAAGACCTGAAAGCCGCATCCCTTCTGCTTGAAAAGGGGGCGGATCTCAACATTATTTCAGATATGCTGGCCCACGAGCTTACGGCCGAGCAGGTTTCCATACTTAATGACCTGATTCAGTCGGCTTCAACCTATACCATCCGGGGGATCGATATCGTCATCAGCAAGGTCACAGTCAATAAGTATGTGGGTGATCTGGCGGTGCTGGCGCACAAACTTATGGACATGGAGAATCTGGAGGTCCTTTTCTGTTTGGCTTCCATGGAAGATCGCATTTTTATTATTGCCCGCAGTCGCAACCCGGAAGTCAACGTGGCTGCGATCCTGGCTGATTTTGGCGGCGGGGGACATCCCACCGCGGCTGCTGCCACGATAAAGGAACTAACCATACTGGAGGCAGAAGAAAAACTCATCGGCATTCTGCATAGGGAAATAAGTCCGCAGAAGACGGCACGGCAGATTATGTCCGGCCCGGTTATTTATGTTACTCCGGATATCCCCATGAAGCAGGCTAATGAGATGCTGACCCGCTATAACATAACCGTCCTGCCGGTAATAGAAGACGGCAAGATCGCAGGGCTTATTTCCCGCCGGGTCATTGAAAAGGCCATTTTTCATGGATTAGAGAATCTGCCGGTCAGCGAATACATGACTACCGAATTTGCGGTGGTTGGTCCGGAGACCAGTTTCTACGAGATCCAGGCCATCATTATAGATCACAAACAGCGTTTTCTACCGGTCGTAGAGGCCGGCCGGGTAGTGGGGGTTATTACCCGCACGGACCTTCTGAATATCCTGGTGGCCGATAAGTCACGTATCCCCCACCATATAATAGAAGAACAGAAAAAAGGGTATTATGCACGAGAAAAGAATATTACCTCTATTCTCCGTGAGCGACTTTCAGCGCACATAATATCCTTACTGGAAACCATTGGTAAGATAGCAGATGAAGTTAATTGCAATGCGTATGTGGTGGGAGGGTTTGTCCGTGATCTCCTCCTGCGCGTGCCCAATCTGGACATGGACCTGGTTATTGAAGGCGATGGCATTCAGTTTGCCCAGCGGCTGGCTGAATATTTTTCAGCCCGGGTCAAAAGCCATAAGAAGTTTGGCACGGCTGTGGTCATTTTCCCGGACGGTTTTAAATTAGACGTGGCCACCGCCCGCCTGGAATATTACGAATACCCGGCGGCCATGCCCACCGTTGAGTTAAGTTCCATTAAGCTGGATCTTTATCGACGGGACTTCACCATGAACACCCTGGCCATAAGACTTAATCAACCTCGTTTTGGCATCCTTGTTGATTTTTTTGGAAGCCAGCGAGACTTAAAGGACAGGCGCATTCGCGTTCTTCATAATTTAAGCTTCGTGGAAGACCCTACCCGTGTCTTCCGGGCCATACGATTTGAACAGAGATATGGCCTGGAGATAGGAAAACATACGGCAAACCTTATCCAGAATGCGGTTCGGATGAATTTATTCGACCGGCTTTCCGGCAAAAGGCTTACGAGTGAACTGAGGCTTATATTATCTGAAGAGAACCCATTGCCTGCTATCAAACGGCTGGCCGAGTTTGATCTTCTGAAATTTATCCATCCGGCCATTTCGTGCGCCGGTGAAATAGAGAATCTATTTAACAACCTGAAGGCCGCTCTTTCCTGGTATCATCTGTCTTTCATCGATAAACCGGTCGGGAGCTGGCTGTCTTATCTTTTAGTCCTGGTGGAGCACCTGTCTAACGAAGAATTCGGGGCCCTCTGCGACCGGCTGGCCATTTCACCCCGTCAGAAATCAGTTTGGATACAGGAACGGGAGCTGGCGAAGAAGAGCCTGGCTCACTTGAATCAACGGGAGCACATACTACCTAGTGAAATTTGCGCGCTATTAAGGCCGCTTAGCACTGAATTCATATTGTATATGATGACCAAGGCTGCAAAAAAGACTGGCCAAAAAGCCATTTCTTTGTATATTACAAAGCTCAGCAGCGTAAAACCGCAGATCACCGGGGATAATCTCATTGCCTTGGGGCTTGAGCCAGGGCCGCAATTCAAGACCATCCTTGAAGCTGTACTAAAGGCAAAATTAGATGGCCTGGTGAAGACTAAGCCTGATGAACTAAGATTTGTCCGGGAAAACTATATCAAGAAGGGATGTAACTATTCAGCCACAGATTCACACAGATGAACGCAGCTAGGTTTAAATACAAAGAACTCACAGATATTATTCTTAGAAGTTTTAAGGCAGAAAACCAGAATTCAAAAGATTTGTATATGATAATAAAAGAAAAAA
>QYQD01000022.1 GCA_007280345.1 Deltaproteobacteria bacterium
ACCCGCACAGGCATGGCCTACCACCCCCTCAAGAGGGCGTGTCTACCAAGTTCCACCACTTCGGCAAAGCTCGCTATACGACCTTTTACTTAGTCTGGGGCTGTGCCGGCATGGGCGGTTTAGGAAAAGCCGGTTGTGTCTGTAACGGTGCCGGGGCCACCGGCGCCGACTGTACGCCCTTCACAACTGAGGCGGTCTCGCGATGACTGATTAGATAGGCCAGCCCTAGGGAAGTCACCATAAAAATAACTGCCGCTATGGCTGTAAGTTTACTGAGAAACGTGCCTGGACCGGCGCTCCCAAAAAGCGTCTGGCTTGACCCGCCGAAAACCGCCCCGATATCCGCACCCTTGCCCGTCTGTAAGAGTACGATGGCAATCAGAAACAAACAAACCAGGATATGCAACACAACAACCAGCGTATACATTTTTAGACCCTAACGCTCAAATTTAATGATGCGTAAAAAAGAATCGGCCTCAAGTGAAGCTCCCCCAACCAACACACCGTCAATATCCGGTTGGGCCATGAGACCGTCCACATTCCCTGCTTTAACGCTCCCACCATACAATATTCTCAAATCTGACGCAATATTTTTCTCAAACAGCTCTTCCAGCAGCGTGCGAATGAAGGAATGCGCCTCTTGGGCCTGCTCATTGGTGGCGGTTTTTCCCGTGCCGATAGCCCATACGGGTTCATAGGCAATGACTACCTTGTTCATGTCCGCGCCTTGTATCAGTTTAAGTCCTTCCTTAACCTGCCTTCTGAGGACGGCCAGGGTTTCCCCGGTTTCTCTCTCTTCTAAGGTTTCTCCGATACAGAAAATAGGCTGAAGACCGGCATCCAGGGCAGCCTTTATTTTCCGGGCAATCGTCTCATCCCTCTCCCCAAAAATATGACGGCGCTCGGAATGCCCGATGATGACATACCGACAGCCTACGTCCTTCAACATTATAGGAGAGATTTCTCCCGTGTAGGCTCCCTCATTCTCCCAGCAGGTATTCTGGCCGGAAAGGGCAATTCCACTCCCCTCGAGCGTTTTGGCTACGGCCGCAAGGGCGGTAAAAGGTGGGGCCACGACTACTTCCCGATCCAAAATCCCAGAGGCCCCGGATCTTAGCGTATTGCCCAGGGCCACGGCCTCCGGGATGGTTTTGTACATCTTCCAGTTACCGGCCACTATAGGTTTACGGGGCATCTATCAGTCCTCCATATTATGGTTGAAACGCTCCAACGCGACAATCCCCGGCAGTTTTTTCCCTTCCAGGAGTTCCAGAAAGGCCCCGCCGCCGGTGGATATATAAGAGATATTATTGGTCTCGCCGGCCCTGTGCACTGCCACATCCGTATCCCCACCGCCGACAATGGTCAGGGCGTAGGAATTGGCGATAGCCCGCACCATGGACATGGTGCCGCGGCTAAAGGCATCCATCTCAAAAGCCCCCATAGGCCCGTTCCAAATAATGGTTTTGGCACTCTGTAAGGCCTCAGAAAAGAGAGTCCCGGTCGCCGGCCCGATATCCATTACATACCAGTCAGAGGGTATCTCCTGAACGGTTGTAATTTTCGTCTCTGCCTTGGGATCAGGGCGGTCGGCCACTACGCAGTCAACCGGAAGATAAAGCTTGACCCCTTTCTCTTTGGCCAGCATGAGCAAATGCTTGGCGGTATCCAGGAGGTCGTCTTCTACCTTTGATTTTCCGACATCCCAGTTAACACTTTTCAGGAATGTATTGGCCATGGCCCCGCCGATGATCATCTTATCCACTTTATAGAGTAAATTTTCCAGGGCGGATAGTTTACCGGATACCTTGGCCCCGCCAATGACCGCTACAAGGGGCCTGGCCGGATCCTCCATGGAACGATGGAAATAATCCATCTCCGTTTTCATGAGAAAACCGGCCACACATTCCTTGAAATAATCCGTAACACCGACTACCGAGGCATGGGCCCGATGGGTCACGGCAAAGGCATCGTTTACATAGATGTCTGCCAGTTCAGCCAATTGTTTTGCGAATTCAGGATCGTTTTTTTCTTCACCCGGGTGGAATCGTAAGTTTTCGAGAAGTATTATGTCTCCAGGCTGCATTTTGGCAATAAGCGCCTTCACTTTTTCACCTATACAGTCCGGCGCCATGGTTACATCCTTGTGTAATAATCTGGAAAGCCGCTTGGCAACCGGTGTAAGTCGACACTCTTCCATCACCTGCCCCTTGGGCCGATCCATATGTGAGGTAAGGATGATCTTGGCATGTTCATCCAAGGCGTGATTGATAGTCGGCAAGATACTTCGAATGCGAACGTCATCGGTTATATTGCCATGCTCGTCTAAGGGGACATTGAAATCCACGCGGATTAAAAGGCGTTTTTCCCTGATATCGACCTCATTTATGTATTTCACGCAAGTCTCCTTTTTAGGTTTATATATCGGCGATCAGCTATGGCCTGACTTTATTATGTAAGATACTTGCCCATGTAAAGGACAAGATCAACCATGCGATAGGAAAAGCCGCTTTCATTATCATACCAGGCGATAACCTTGGCCATCCGGCCGCCAATAACATTGGTTAAGGGGGCGTCCACGATGGCGGAGTAAGGACTACTGGCATAGTCAACAGAAACCAAGGGTTCCGTGTTATATGCTAAGATCCCTTTCAGCTTACCCTGTGCTGCTTCTTTAAGGGCGCTGTTGATATCTTCTTTTGTAACCTCTTTGGACATCTCGGCGACCAGATCAACCAATGAGACGTTAGGAGTGGGGACTCGTACGGACAGGCCATCCAGCTTTCCTTCCAGTTCTGGAATGACTTTGGCTACAGCTGCGGCCGCACCTGTGGTAGTCGGCACTATAGACATCCCGGCAGCACGGGCCCGGCGTAGATCTTTATGGGAGCCATCGAGGATGCGCTGATCCATGGTATAAGAATGAACCGTAGTCATTAGACCATGTTCAATACCAAAGGCATCGTGGAGTACCTTGGCCACCGGCGCCAGGCAATTGGTGGTACAGGAGGCGTTAGAGATAATGTGGTGTTTGTCCGGCTGATATATTTCTTCATTTACACCCATGACTATTGTTACATCTACGTTTTTGCCCGGCGCGCCAATTATGACCTTCTGTGCCCCGGCCTGTAAGTGTTTTAGGTTCGATTCCTTATCTCTAAATTTACCCGTAGATTCAAGGACGATATCCACTCCAAGATCACGCCATGGCAGACGGGACAGGTCATCGGTAATACCGGTAATGGCAACCTCTTTGCCGTTGACAGTCAAGGTATGGGCCTTTGTCTCCACAGTGCCACTAAACGGGCCATGCACCGAGTCGTATCTTAGCAGATGGGCCAGTACTGAAGAATCAGCCCGGCTGTTTATAGCTACCACCTCTATGTCTTTCTCTTGCCGTTGGGCAATGATACGCAATAAGAATCGGCCTATTCTACCAAATCCGTTAATGGCTACTTTAATAGGCATATTTTACCCCTTTCGATGTTTACGTGTTGTCAAAAGATTAACCACAAAAGACTAACCACAGAGCACACAGACCTACGGTCTGCCGTAGGCAGAGAAAATAAGAATATCAATAAAAATATTAGAAAACCTGACTAGTTAAGTCAACTCATATCTTTCGTATCCGGCACCTTTTTAAGGAAATCATACTCCATGATACTTGCATCTTCATGGCTATCTGAATAATATCCCGGCCTTCGGCCTACCGGAATGAATCCTGCATCCTTATAAAGAGTTATGGCCGCAACATTGGATGGTCTGACCTCCAGGGTGGCGAACTTTGTACCTGCCGTTTTTCCCATCTTAAGTGCAAAGGAAAGTAGTTCTTGGCCGATTCCTTGCCGGCGATGGGTCGGATGAACGGCCAGGTTAAGTAAATGGAGCTCATCCAGGATTATCCAAAAACAGATATATCCCAGGACAGGGGAAGGATGAATATCTCTGACCTTTGCCACGTAAGGGTAAGAAAAAGGACAGACCAGCTCGTCACGGAAGGCTTGTTCGGTCCAAGGGGCAGGGAAGTAGGCTTTTTCAATGAGCATGATCTCAGGCAAATCATCTTCAGTCATCCGGATGATCTTACAAGAAGTCTTGTGAGAGGTGACCTCGGACATTTTCACCGCTGAGCACGCAGAGTCCGCAGAGAAAAACTGTAAAACATTTAATGTGTTATCTCAGCGTTCTCGGCGACCTCTGCGGTAAAATTTTACTTTCTACGAGACCGTTATTTCTTGAGTACTTCGCTGGCCTGAGAGATGCCTTTGCGGCCGTAAGATTTGGCCTGTTCAGCTACCTCAGCCAGGGTTAATTTTTCACGAGAATGGGTCAATCTCATCAGCATAGGCAGGTTAACACCGGTGACGACGTCAATCTTCCCTTCTTCCAGAAAGGAAAGGCTAATATTGGAAGGGGTTCCTCCAAACATGTCCGTCAAAATGAGGATGCCGTTACCACTATCCATCCTTTTAATAGCTTTTTGGATTTCCTTACGCAAAATCTCTACATCTTGTGACGGGTCTATGGACACGGCTGTAACCTGTTCCATACGTCCCACGATGAACTCGGATACCTTAACCAATTCTTCTGCCAGCTTGCCATGTGTGGCCAACACTATACCGACCATCGTCACCCCCGTAAAATCAGCCCAATAGAATATCCCGATGATGGACTACAACCTCGTAGCCCTTCTCCGTAAGAATATTCTTTAATTCCTCTGTGACCGTCACCGAGCGGTGTCTGCCGCCCGTACAACCAGTGGCTATGGTAACATACATTTTACCTTCTCTTTTAAAAAGCGGGATAAGGAAAAATAACAACCCGGAGACCTTACTTAAAAAAGTCTGTGTGGTCTGGTCTTTTAGGACGTAGTCCTTAGCTTCCGGGCTTGTCCCGTCAAGTTCCTTCAAATCCGGCACAAAAAAAGGATTAGGCAAAAAACGCACATCAAAGACTAAGTCCGCCTCGCCGGGGACGCCATATTTAAAGCCAAAGGAAAGGAGATGAATAAGCAGACGACTGAGATCAACGCGGGAGCCATACAAACTGCCAATGGCCCCACGGAGTTGATGGAGATTATAGAAACTCGTATCTATGACCCGATCCGCCTCTTCTTTTAGAAGGGCTAATTGCCTCCGTTCCAGGGCTATGGCATCCATAACCGTCGTTACTACCGAAGAAGGGATCAAAGGATGGTGTCGTCTGGTCTGACTGAATCTTCTTAACAGTACATCGTCTGAAGACTCGAGGAAAAGCATTTCTAATTTAAAGCCCTCTTTTTTAAGGTTAGCAAAGATGGTAGCATACTCTTTCAGGAAATCTTGTTCGCGCATATCCATTACCAGCGCCGCCCGGACAGTTTGACCAGGGGCAGGTTTCTGGATGTGCAAGAACTGAGGAAGAAGGACAACCGGGAGGTTATCAACACAATAATAACCAAGATCCTCAAAGGCACGAAGCGCAGTACTTTTGCCGGATCCGGAAAGTCCTGTAATGATAACAACCTGGACCGGATTTAACATACACGCCAAAGTAGAAATATAGTCAAATTTCTTCGCTCTCGCTCTTGATGATCTCGGCCATTTCTTCTGCCGATTTTGCACCCAGCAATTTTTCCTTAGAGACGGGATTCTTTAAAAAACGCGAAAGCTTGGCCAGAATCCGAAGATATAGGCCGGCCGATTCCTCCGGGGCTAGAAGTAGAAAAAGGAGCCGCACAGGTTTCCCATCGACAGAATCAAAAGGCACTCCGGAAAGACTGCGTCCCAGGGATATGATAACCCGGTCCAGGCCCTTTAACTTGCCGTGGGGTATGGCTACTCCATCGCCTATTCCGGTACTACCCAATTTTTCCCTTTCCAGCAAAATGGAGAGCACGGTCTCCTTATCCAGGATCTTATTTTTACGTACAAGCACTTCCGCCAGTTCTACCAGGGCATCTTGCTTGGAATTGGCTCTAAGGTTGGTTATTATATGGTCCGAAGATATTAAGTCACTGATTTGCATATGGGTTTCTCTATTAATGTTATTTTGGCTCCGGCTCAATAAGCCCATAGTCACCATCTCTGCGTTTATAAATGACATTAATGGTTTCTGATTCGGCATTAGTAAAGACCAGAAATTCGTTATCTAAGACGTCGAGCTGCATTACTGCTTCATCCAGGTACATGGGCTTGGCCAGGTATCTCTCGCTTTTTATTATTCTGGGGGCGTTTTCTCCCTCGGAACGGTCGTAACTTAAGATATTTATGCCCACGGTCCGGGGGGGCCTGGTGTTGGATACAGACTTTTTATCTTTTACCTTTTCCCGGTGCCTTTTGACCTGTTTTTCTATTTTATCCATGACCAGATCAATGGCCGAATACATATCGTTGGTTTCTTCCTGGCCTACTATTTTTGTTCCATTGGCCAGGATATTTACCTCGGCTGTATGTCTAAACTTCTCGATAGAAAGAGTTACATTGGCCTCGGCAAATCCCTCTAAAAACTTTTTAACTTTTTTCACTCGTTCAATAGCGTAATTGCGTAAAACCTCTGATGGTTCCATGTGCCTGAACGTCACCGAAATTTGCATAGATTAATCCTCCGTGTGGCTGAATTCAAATTTGCGCTCATCCGGAAACAACTATTTCCGGCTTCGCGCTTTTAGCTTTCAGCTATCAACCATGAGGTTTTGCTGACTGCTGAAAGCTGAGCGCTGACTGCTATTGTGCGAATTTTTTTCTCCGGTTAGATGGGAGGATTCCCATCACTTCCCTATACTTAGCTATTGTTCGCCGCGCAATATTAATATCATTTTTATTTAGCATATTGGCAATTTCCTTATCGCTATACGGATGGCTTGAATTCTCGGATTGGACCAGACGTCGAATCTTATCTTTTACCGCTTCTGAAGCCATAACTTCTCCATGTGCACAACTGATCCCGGTATTGAAAAAGAATTTAAGCTCCAACAAGCCCTGAGGAGTATGAACATATTTATTCGTGGTCACCCTGCTTACGGTTGACTCGTGCATTTCCACATCCTCAGCCACATCCTTTAGTATAAGCGGTTTTAAATAAGCTATGCCCTTTTCCAAAAATTCCCGCTGAAACTTGACGATACTCTCGGTTACCTTATAGATGGTGCGTTGTCTTTGATGAATGCTTCGGATCAGCCATACCGCGGACCTTATTTTGCCCTTGATATAGTCCTTGACCGGGGCGTCACCATCCGATGATTGGTTCAAGATGCCCCGATAAAATGGACTCACCCGCAACATCGGCAGCCCCTCGTCATTTAAGACGATAACAAACTCATCTCCCACCTTATAGACAAAGATGTCCGGGCTGATATAGTGGGTCTCTTCGCCACTGTAAGCCCGTCCGGGCTTTGGCTCCAGCCGGGTTATCACTTCCACAGTCTTGATAACGTCGGCCAAAGAAGACCCTGTCTCCTTGGCGATGGCCTGGTAGTTTTTGACCTCTAATTGATGGAGATGGTTGGATATGATAGTCTCGACTAACGTGCCCTCTAATCCCAGATGCCGGGTCTGTATCAACAGACATTCTTTAAGATCACGGGCGGCAACTCCGATCGGATCAAACCCTTGAATCTTTTTAAGGACTTCTAAGGCTAGCTCTTCAGGGACATGTGCAGAGGCCGCAATCTCTGAGAGGGAGGCGTTAAGATAACCATCAGCATCCAGGTTGCCGATAATCAACTCACCGGCAATTTTTTCTTCTTCTGTACAAGGTGACAGAATAAACTGCCACATGAGGTGCGAGGATAGGGAGGGTTTTCGACTTAACGTGGCCTCAAAAGAAGTTGATTCTTTCTCCTCAAATGAATAGGCGGAATAGCTGGCGCTACTGGTGTTATATTCATCAATATAATCTTCCCAGTTAAGTTCTTCCATGGCTCGCTGGCTATCCATCACTTCAGGTGGCAGTCTGTCTTGAACACTTACCTCCTCATTTGAAGTTGCTTCGGAGGGTGCGAGGGAACCCTCGGCATCCTCCTCTGTCCCTTCTTCCAGTATCGGATTAGCCTCCAATTCCTGGTTGATGCTATCCAACAGTTCTAACCGGGACAATTGCAGCATCTTGATGGCCTGCTGCAATTGCGGGGTCATCACCAATTGTTGGGTAAGCTTTAACTGTTGTTTGAGTTCTAAACCCACGTTAGATCCCCGGCTTAAATAAGCCAGACTTTTATTACAACAGCATTTAAACACATGAATTCGCCAAATCCCCCTGTATCCCCCTTTTTCAAAGGGGGACTTGACGGGTACCCCTTTTTCAAGGGGAGACTCGACGGATACTTCCCCTTTCTAGGGGGGTTAAAGATGTTTCCCCCCCTTTAACAAAGGGGGGCGAGGGGGGATTTAGGCTTTTTAATTGTCGTAGCGATAAGTTATTCATCACAGCGTAAATTGTTCGCCCAGATAAATCTTGCGCGCCACCTCACTGGTAGCGATATGCTGCGGATCCCCGGCCTCCAGAATTCTTCCTTCGGTCAGGATATAGGCCCAGTCACAAACAGACAATGTTTCCCGTACA
>QYQD01000111.1 GCA_007280345.1 Deltaproteobacteria bacterium
GGGTAAAGAGGCGGTGGCCCGGGAAATCCCCGATGTGGAGGCGGTGTTCACGATTTCAGATTTAAGATAGAAGGATCATATCTTCAACTGATTGGCATTTATAAGAATTTGCTGAAAATGGCAAGATCTTCGCTATCCTTGGTAGGCCTTCTTCAAAGCAAAATAAATGCGCCAGGGGTAGGAGATTCTCGCTATAAAGCCTCCGGGGCCGAGGGCTTGGGGCTTTCTGGGCCTTGAGCCGGCTTGTCTTGTGGGGCCTCTTTCTCGGCTTCCTTCTTTGCTTTTCCCTCCCCGCTGCCTTTCTTATAACGTGAGAAGGCTACCGGATTCTTGGCCAGATTTTTTACCTCCAGCCACCCCTTGGCCTTGGTGCGCTCCACCGATACTTGCACCCAATTATGAGGCCGTGGGTCCAATATTTTAACCTGATCATTTACTTGCAGCTTACAAACTTCTTCGCTCTTCCCATCCGGAGCAGCCCGAAGGCATATGCCTTTCTTGGATACAAAAAGATTGGTGACCGGTTTTAATTCTAAATCCTTGCTGATGGCCCAGCCGGAGCGGCCATCGTCGGTGCTTACCAGGAACCAGCCCCCGGTCGCCCCTTCCGTTTTCTCCACTTTCTCATTTAGCCTTGCCAGGGCCTTATCATTGCCGCCCTTATCCGGAGTTTCTTTAAGATTCAGTTCACCTACCCCCACATAGTAATAAGTTGGCAGCTTCTGACGCGGGGCCGGCGGGGGAGGTGTCGCCACTTCTATGGTCGCGCATCCATAAAACCCAAAACTTAAGGCCATCCCAATTGCAACCAAACAATTCCGAAACATAGCTCCTCCTTTTTAATGGCTTCGCGAGGTCAAAAATTCAAGTTTGGATTTAAGGCCTTGGCCTTATTAAAATCTTCCGTTGCCAGTTGATCTTCTCCTTTTTTCTTATATAACTTCCCGCGGCATAAATAAGATTCGGCAAGGTCGGTTTTCAGAGAAATCGCCTTATCAAAATCGGCGATGGCCAGATCGTCCTGCCTCTGTTCCATATAAACCGCGCCCCGATTCTTATAAGCCTTACCGTAATTGGGGTCTAGAGAAATAACTTTATTGAAATCATTGAGGGCCGGTTCACAGTTACCTTTCACTAAATAGGCTTTCCCACGATTGTTATAGGCAATCACGGAATCAGGTTTTAGGGAAATAGCGGTGGAAAAATCTTTTATAGCCAACTCATAATCCTTTTTATAATAATATGCATTACCGCGATTCGTAAAGGTATTGGGGAGGTTTGGGTCTAAGGAGACGGCCTTATTGAAATCATTAATAGCCTTGTCGTAGTTGCCTTTAGCCAAATAAACATTTCCCCTGGCATTATAGGATTCAGCATCATTAGGTTTTAAAGATATTAGTTTATCATAGTCTTTTAAAGCTTGATCATATTCCCCCTTGCCATAATATAAAGCGGCACGATTAGTAAGAGCAGAAACATGATCCGCATTTAATTCCAGGGCCTTGGCGAAAAATATAAATTTCTGCTCAACATCTTTTGCTTCCACCCCTTTATTAACATAATCATCCGCAGTTACTACCTGGGGGACTGCTGGCGCGCCTACCGCAGGAGGAGGGACTGCGACCGGCGCCGGTCCCGAGGGTTGATCCGCCCGCCGCCCGAACAGGCTGACCGCCAAAGCGACGCCCACAACAAATAAACTTAGCACCAGAGCCGCTATCCACCTATTTTTTCCCGCGAGGATGCCGGTTGTTGCCTTGGTCGCCGGCGCCTTAGGTGAGGGTATGGCGGTCTCCTCCCTGGGCGGGGGAATCTGAGGAGAGACCGGCGGAGAAGCGTGAAAGTCATGTTTCGTTATAGATCGCGACGCCGGTTTGGAAACCTCTGGTTCATCCCCGATCTTGGAAAGCAGCATCTTGAGAGTGATGGCCAGATGATCCAGGTGCTTTTCCAAGGGGGGGATATAGGCATCAAGCCAATGCTGGGAGCTAATAAAATACTCCAGGCTCTTGGCAGGCATTACATCTTCAATGCGGACCGGAATGACAGGGTTCCCCCGGTTCACTGCCCTTTCCACTTCCCGCTTAATATGGTTAGAGGCGTTGGAATTGGCGGAAAAGACCAAAAGCATAACCTTGGCCTCATTGATAGCATCAATAATGGATTCGCCCCAGTTACTGCCCGGCAGGACATCCCTTGGTGTCATCCAGCAGCGAATGTCGTTGGCTTCCAAAAACGAGCAAATCTTATCTGCGGTGATTTTATCGTTGCTGGAGTAGCTGATGAATACATCATGTCGCTGCATTTCAAACAATCCTTTATCCAAGTGCAAGGGTTAACGAGTTATAAACATTTCGGTTGTCAGCTACTGATGATCCTTTTCCCCACCCTTAGATTTTGGCGGCGGACCAGGTATAAAGGGACGATGCCGGCTTTTTTGGGCAGAGGAACCCTACCCACATAGTCACAGATAAAATCTTTGACCCTCTGGGTGGAAGCCAGGGCGGCAAATTGCTGACTGGCGTACACCTGGCCGGCGGGCGTAATGGACTCAATGGTCGCGGCCCGAGAAACATGCACCCCGGTATAATAGGACTCCTGAAGAAGGGGGTCCTCATAAAGAAATACCGGGCCGGCATGGAGAGACATCCGGAGATTCAGGTTTGCCGGCAACCCATACTGAGTCCAGTCAACAGCGCAAATCCGGTCCTGAAGCAGGAGAGAAAAATTGCCGGCATCCTTTACGTTGGCGAACACGCAATACAGGGCATCCCCCCAGGTATTTTTTATCAAAGGCCTATTGGGAAATTCAGAAATCAGGGCACTGATGCAGCCAATGAAGTGGATAATAAAATTGGGAATCTGCTCTTCCATCAACCGGCTGTAGCCAACCACGTCGGCGAACAGCATGGCCCTGATCTCTTGGGGGAAATCAGAAAATGTAAAGACGGAGTCAGTACTTTCCGGAAGACCAGGCCCGTCGACCCCGGTTGGGGGGTCAATAACCCCAGATTCATGCAGCAATTCTGATATATTGATTATCTCTGGCTCTCTTCCTTGGGAACGCCAATGTTGGATAATGGCAGAAAGCCCTCTTGGTCCTTCGTCAGGCCGCCCATCCCAAACCGCAACGGGGATTATTTCGGTGTCCAGCATCTTGGCCCGTAGGATTGCCAGTCCGTCTTTTAACAAGTTGGCGTATTCATGGGCCACCACGCAACCGGTGGAGCGTTTCTCATTGGCGATTACCACCCGGCTGGCCCGTTTTCTCACCTGATCGAAGCGCTTGCCCCAATTGGCGCCGGGATGAATATCCACGCTGGTCTTGATAAATTCGCTCATGATGAACGGTAAGATAATGTTGACCTCACCTTTTCTTTTGAGCATGGCTTCCAGGAACAAGATATCGGAGCCGCAGGCGGCGCAGGAATATCCGAATCCGGCATCAAGTCTTTTTAAAAGGGCGGCAATCTTTTGTTGGACCTGCTTTTCCAGGTGTGGGGGAAACCGGGCCTGAAGTCGCCCCGGCGAGTCAATCATATGACCGGCAAAGACCACTACCCGGGGAATGCGGAAGCAGGATTCGATTCTTTGCTGTTCCGCCGGCTTCAGCCCCATATCCTTCATGAGCAGACGGGCGTTGCGTCTTGAGGTGGACAGGTCCCCATATCGGCTGCCGGCGATGCCTGCGGCCTGATGGTACCAACTCCTCGCCTGCGCCAAGTCGCCGTTGATCAGGAACGCCTCGCCCAACGTTGCTTTGAGCCAGTAAAGGTCCTCACCATCGGCTTCTAACCTTTTTAACTCTAAAAGGCATTGTTCGGTAACCTGTTTGGCCAACGCCAGGGCCTTTGTTCTCTTGCCCAGGAGCCAGGCCATGGTCGCCGCGTTGATACCGGTCCAATAGCCCCGCGTCTTTTCGTAAGCAGCCAGGTAGGCCTTATAGGCGATGCGCCATTGCTTCTGCTGCGCGTGGAGATCATGGGCTTGAACGGCCAGATCTTTAGGGCCGCGAGCCAGCAGCCCTAAGGTCTCCTCATCATGATGTCCCTCTTTTTTAAGCTTTTCCAGCAAATCCAGAGCACGCTGGAGCGCTCCAGAACGCAGCAGCGCCAGCGCTTTCAATTGCCGTAACCGGACATCTTCCGGCCAATGCTTGAGCCCTTCCATGACGATGTCATAAGCCAGCAGCGGCTCCCCCAGCCTCAAGACATTGGTTCCGAATCCCTGATAGACCGTAGCGGGGAACGCCTCGCTTTTAAGTTTCAACATTCGCCATAGCTTAATGGTTCTCGCCAAACCCAGCTTTACCAAGTCGGCGATATGCCATCCCGCGCAAACATCGGTTTGCGCCAGAGAGGGCTGATCAATCCAGCGCGCGGCGGCATCGATGGGAGATTCAATCCGATATCCCATGACCACCATAGCCAACAGTATCTCCATGGCCATCTTTCGATCGTACTCTTTTTCCGAGTCCGGCAGCTCTTCATATGGCACGAGGCCAGGATGCTCCTTTTGATAGTCGTCGCGATGCCGGCCGTAGCGCCATCCATCCGCCAGCCGCTGGGCAGCCCAGATATCATGGGTATTTTGGGCAAGTTGTTCCACAAGCTCGTAGATATCGTCAGGGAGCTTCACACCGGTAGTGTCGAAAGGGGTCGGTTGGTAGCTCATAATGGTTTCCAGGAGGAGAGGGGTGCTAATTTATCAGATGGCAGTCTTAGTGCAATCCTCCATCTCTGTTTTTTTACAGGTCCGTTTGTAACTTTTATGGCCGATATAGGCCAAGCTACAAATCAGCCTTGCCCGATTTTAGACCGTAACTTACCCCAAGAATTTAAATGATAGATGCCTAAGGGTAACGCAACCCAGCAGAGAGGATGCTATTGCCTTAGATATTTTGCTTCCCGATAAAGATCCCTTTATCCACTTTAGCGAAAAACTCTTGGTAGAATTTTGGATCTTTAATCGTTTTTACTTTTTATCAATTTACATTACGGAGCTACTTATCTTCGCACTCAAAGCTTCAAAGAAAATTTTGCGCAGTTCATTTTCTTTCTCGGGGTATTCCAGGTCTGCACCCCCCCCATCAAATGTTATAGGTTTCGCAAACCTTGCCCTTAACGATACTGTGGAACCTTCCACAGTAATGTGAAGTTTTGCAGTAACCGGAGGTGGGTTAAAAATTGATTTTTTTGAGCAAAACCTATTTGCTTTGGTTCAGTTTTAATAGTATTAATTGAAGGATTGGCTTCATATATATACCCCCATTCATCTAAAACGGCGCGTGCCGCCTGCCACACCTTTTCATGTGAAGCAGAATATGTCTTAGATACAGGAATAATTTCAGTAGTTCCGCCTTCTGGTTTTCCACTCCCGGCAGGAATACAACTTATTACAGCCAATGAGACCGCACAACACAAGAGAACTAAACAATACAATTTCATCTTCATTTTTCGTTACCTCTATTTCCTTGGATAAATGTCCCCCCGAGAGTCAAATCCGATTTTTTGGATACCACTGCGATTAAGGTTTCAGAATTTAAATCAAGCACTTTTGCTTTAGATTTACAAGGAAAAATCACTGCTGTCCGGCACGCTAATTGAACCGACATTATGCGGCAACCTTGGCCGCCGCACCCATACAGCCGAATACCAATCCAAGCATAATGAGGATTGCCATGGTTTTTCCCTTGCCCTGCATCGGAAGTCTCCCTTTAACCGGAAATATGCCAGTCTGACTGACTTTGGTCCAAATTGAGGGTAATCAGCCCTTTTTAAGGCTTGTTTCCCCAACTGACTTCATTATCAAGGGCAACTATATATAAACCCGGAGGCTATCTTACCGAGTTTAAACCAAAAAATATATAGAAATATTTGACCTGTAAAAAATTAACTTTTTGTAGCATGTAAAAAATTGGAAATTGCCGAGATTGATATTTCATTAGCCCCACCCCAGCAGGTCACGATAATATGCACCGGCAGGAAAGCGGAAGCGATATGCACATTCCACCTCCGGGCATGGTAAGAAACTTTGGGGCCCATTTTGAACAAAAGATTGGTTAGACAGGCTGGGGCGGAGGTTCGCTTACTGCCCTTTATCTGGGATCTAAATCAAAAAAAATGATAGTGGATAAGGTTATTATAGCTACATTTCAGATCCTGTTCCTTATACACATCTGACGCTGCCGACGAATCGCTACGTCTTCAACCCGGTGGTCTCCGGCTCATTTCCAAAAACA
>QYQD01000067.1 GCA_007280345.1 Deltaproteobacteria bacterium
ATTCTGTCATTCCCGCAGCGATTCTGAGCGGGAATCTGGTTCTAACTGCTTGAAAAACCATATCCCCGATAGAAGCATTCGGGGATGACAAACAGTTTTGCAAGAGCCTCAATGACCAGTGACAAAGTTCAAACGGATGGGTGTTTATTTAGCATTGGGATAAAATAATGGATTACCGAGTTTATCCCTGTAAGAGGCTATGATCTGCTGCCCTTCCTTTGAAATAAGCCAGTCTATAAACGCCGTCGCCTCTTTGTATTTCGCATGCTTATGCCTTTGTGGGTTTACCGCCATGACTCCGTATTGATTAAAGAGTGCGGGATCGCCTTCCAGGGCAATTATCATCTCCAGCTTATCTTTGTCTTTTGTCGCCAGCCAGGTACCCCGGTCCGTAAGCGTGTACGCCCGTTTTTCATTCGCAATCCTCTGTGTCTTTTCCATTCCCTGGCCCCCTTCGAGATACCACTTCTGTCCTTTCGGGCCTATGCCTGCTTTTTCCCATATCGCAAGTTCCTTGGTATGCGTTCCTGATTTATCTCCTCTTGATACAAACGGATGGGCACTTTCTGCAATCTTACGGAATGCTTCTGAAGCTGATTTTATGCCTTTTATCTTTGCGGGATCATTTTGAGGACCAATGATAACGAAATCGTTATACATTACATCATGGCGATTCACGAAATATCCCTCTTCAACCGCCTTTAATTCCTGCTCCTTTGCATGGACAAAAACTACGTCAGCATCCCCCCTTTTGCCTATTTCAATGGCAGCGCCTGTGCCAACAGCCACAACATCAATTTTTATGCCTGTTTTTTTCTCGAATTTTGGCAGTATATAATCAAATAATCCCGAATTTTGTGTGCTTGTGGTTGAGGCACAGCGAATTCTTGTTTCGGCAGAGACGCTCGCAACAGAAAAAACCATTAAAATCAGGGCCAGCAATAAAAAAGCCTCTAAGAATTTCATCTCTTCCCCTCCTTAATATCACCGGACGTATGCGGCTGATCCTTACTACTTTACACGATGGGCCGGGTACTGGTCAAACTCAATATTTGGATGGACCCTCATAGTTTTCTTCATTTCCGCACAAGGACAAACAATACGGCAGAGAGGGTGGCCGTCCCCGCTCCATAATAAAAAGTAGCCTCCGGGCCGATGGCATCCCAGAGAAAGCCGCCGATCATACTGGCCGGCAAAACCGCCAGACCGATGACCATGTGATAAAGCCCAAAGCCGGTAGCCTTGGAGTCAGGCGGGACAATCGAGGCCAGATAGGCCCGCTGCACGCCCTCGCTTATCCCCATAAACAGGCCATAAATGGGAAAAAGCAGCCAGGCATGGCCTGGGTGAGTAGCCAGAGCAAATCCGAGATATACGACGGCAAAGAGGATAAGCCCCAATGTAACCAGCCGCCTTTTGCCAAAACGGTCGGCCAGTACGCCGGCCGGCCAGGCAGACAGGGCATAGACCAGATTGAAGGTCAGATAGGCCAGGGGAATGAGCGCTGTCTTGACTCCCAGATTTTGCGCTCTCAGGATGAGAAAAACATCGCTCGAATTGCCCAGGGCAAAAATAGTTATAACGGTTAAGAAACGCTTATAAGAGCCATCAAATCTTTTCAAATCGAATTTAACGCGTTCACTTGAAGCAGGTTTTGCCCTCCTTTTTTCGGTAACGAGGCGGCTGGCAATAATAACCGCCGCTATGCCTGGAATTATAGACAGCCAGAATACAAGCCGGTAATTACCGTGGTAGATGGACAAAATGGCAAAAGCTATAACCGGGCCAACCACGGCTCCAAGCGTATCCATGGCGCGATGAAAGCCAAAGGAGCGGCCCAGATAGGTCGGAGGTGTGGATTCGGTTATAATGACGTCTCTTGGAGCAGTACGGACGCCCTTGCCAAAGCGATCTATGAAACGCGCCGAGAGCACGTGCCCCCAATGCGTGGCCAGGGCCATAAAGGGACGGCTGGCAGTGGAGATGCCGTAGCCAAAGACCATCAGAATCTTGCGCCGGCCAATTCGGTCAGAAAACCAACCGGAAAACAGTTTGACCAAACTCGCCGTGCTTTCGGCGATGCCCTCAATCACACCTATGACGGTCTTATTGACCCCGAGAACCGAGGCCAGAAAAATAGGCGCCAGGGGGTAGATCATCTCGGAACCAACGTCCGTAAAAAAGCTTACCAATCCGGTGAAAAAGACGTTCCTTTCAAAACCCAGTATCTTTCCCGGTTGCCCTTTAAGGTGCTGCATAGGTGCTTCCGCCTGCAATCATAACATAGCACGATATCTATTATTCGTAACTTTTCATTCTACCACAAAGGCGCAAAGTGTAGTTTAAGATGATAAAAGAGGAAGAAAGATTTTCAAAAGAAATTATTGAAGCAGCAATTCGTGATGGTCGCCTTTCCCGGAGGGGTGATAAAACAACGTGTATTGAAAACTCCTTATAAAGCCTATGCTCGTATTTCCTCCAGCCGTTTCAGATTGGCTTCTATTTTTTCCAGACGGGCGACAAATTCCTGCACCTTGCCTTTTTCCTTGTCGATTATCTCGGCCGGGGCGCGTTCCAGAAAGTCCCGGTTAGCCAGCTTGTTCTGTACCCGTTTCAGCTCTGTCTGGAGTTTGCCCGCCTCTTTCTGCAGTTTTGCGGTTTCCGCGGAGATATCGATTACTCCCTCAAGTAGCATGTAGGTCTCGACCTGATCGGTTATACAGGACACCGCCCCCTTAGGCCGCTCACCATCAGCGCATATTTCAAGACCCTCTACCTTAGCCAGATTCTTGAGGAAAGTTTCATGCCTGGCAATAAGCTCACGTACCGGCCCGCTTCCGCTGAGGACGATTATGTTTACCTTTTGAGCCGGATGGACATTCATCTCGCTGCGCAGGTTGCGTATCCCGGTTATCACATCCATAAGCAGGTTCATCTGCCCTTCACTTTTCAGATCTTCCGGATAATCCTTGCTCTCTGGAAAGGAGGCCTCCATGATGCTTCCGGCGCTTCCCGGCAGATAATGCCATAATTCCTCAGTAACAAAAGGGATGGAAGGATGGAGCAGGCGCAGGCTGGCGCTCAGCACCGAGAGCATGACCTGCTGTGTGGTATTGCGTGCCTCCTGGTCTTCGGTAAGATAAAGAGTGGGTTTAATTATTTCCAGGTACCAGTCACAGTACTCGCGCCAGAAAAACTGGTAGAGGGCCTGGGCCGCGTCATTAAAACGATAGTCATCCAGACCTTCTCTTACTGTGTTTATCACCCTTTTCATGCGGCTTAATATCCACCGGTTTTCCAGCGAAAGACGGGAGACGGGCCGGGGGACCTCTACCGTCCGGCATCCATCCGCGTTCATCAGTACAAAACGGGCGGCATTCCAGACCTTATTGATAAAATGGCGGTACCCCTCGATGCGTTGTTCAGAAAGGCGGATATCCCGCCCCTGCGCAGCAAAGGCAGCTAAGGTGAAACGGAAGGCGTCCGTCCCATACTTATCCATGACGATGAGCGGGTCAATGACATTACCCTTGGATTTGCTCATCTTCTGGCCCTCGGCGTCACGCACCAGGGCATGGATATAGGCGTCGGCAAAGGGGACGTTACCCATAAAATGGAGGCCCATCATCAGCATGCGGGCCACCCAGAAAAAGAGTATGTCAAAACCGGTGATGAGCACGGATGTGGGATAGAACAACTCCAGTTCCCTGGTTTCCTCCGGCCAGCCCAAGGTAGAGAAGGGCCATAGGGCCGAACTGAACCAGGTATCCAGGACGTCTTCTTCCTGCCTGAGATGGGCGCCGGCACATTTCGGGCAGATCACCGGCGCCTCGGTAGCGATAATAACCTCGCCGCAGTCATCACAGTACCAGGCCGGAATGCGGTGCCCCCACCAGATCTGACGGGATATGCACCAGTCGCGGATGTTATGCATCCAGTCAAAATAGGTATTTTCCCACATCTTGGGTATTATGCGGGTTTGGCCGGTCTCTACCGCAGCGATGGCCTTTTCGGCCAGCGGCTTTACAGAGACAAACCACTGCTTGGAAAGGGTAGGCTCGACTACCGTCTTGCAGCGATAGCAGTGCCCCACGGCATGTTCCAAGGGTTCAATTTTTTCCAGCAGTCCTTCGGCCTCGAGATCCGCCACTACCTTTTTACGGCACTCGTAGCGGTCCAGGCCCCGATATGGGCCGGCCTCATCGTTCATGTGTCCGGTCTCATCCATGACCTTAACCGCGGGTAATTTGTGGCGCAGGCCGATTTCAAAATCGTTGGGGTCGTGGGCTGGTGTTACTTTCAGGGCCCCGGTGCCAAAGGAAGGATCAACATAAGAATCAGAGATAACCGGGATGACCCTTTTTAAAAGGGGCAGGATAAGATTTCTCCCGATCGCATTCTTATATCTTTCGTCCTCAGGGCTTACGGCTACCGCCGTGTCGCCGAGCATGGTCTCCGGTCGGGTCGTGGCCACTACTACATAGCCGGATCCGTCGGCGTAGGGATAACGGATATGATAGAGACTCCCTTTATGGTTCTCATGTTCTACTTCGAGATCGGCCAGGGCCGTGTGGCAGCGCGGGCACCAGTTGATAATGTAATCGCCTCTGTAGATAAGTCCTTCGCGATATAACCGGACGAATACCTCCCGCACCGCCCGGGACAGCCCCTCGTCCATGGTAAATCGCTGCCGGCTCCAGTCACAGGCGCACCCCAGCCTCTTAAGCTGGTTGATGATCTGCCCGCCGGATTCCTCTTTCCACCGCCACACACGCTCGATGAATTTCTCCCGGCCGACGGTATGCCGGTCCAGCCCCTCGGCCGCCAGTTGCCTTTCCACCACGTTTTGTGTGGCTATGCCCGCATGGTCGGTCCCCGGCACCCAGAGAGTATTGTAGCCGGCCATCCTCTTATAACGAATTAATATGTCTTGCAGGATATTGTTAAGGGCGTGGCCCATGTGCAGGGAACCTGTGATATTCGGGGGAGGGATGACTATGGAATAAGGCCGCTTCTCGTCCGTTACTTTCGCCACGAAGAGCCCTTCCTGTTCCCAGAAAGAGTACCACCTCTTTTCTACCTCGTGCGGTTCATAGGCTTTCGGCAATATTTTGTCCATGGTGGATAGTTCTTCAGTCATTCGCCAGGCTTCCTTCAGTATAAATCTAACGATTTTAGCTAGTTACTAACTGTAGCAAATTAACACATGGCCTTTGAGAGTGTCAAGATTTTAATAGATCATCCAGGGCTTGGGGATAAAGATGCTTTCATACAGGTTGAGGGCGTAACGATCGGTCATACCGGCGATGAAGTCACAGGCCATCCTTTCCCTGGGAGTATCGGGCGGATATACTCTAGCTTCTTTGTCAAAGACATTTTCCTTTTCCAATAGGTAGTAATAGAGTTCTTCCAGGATTTTTTTGGCCTTGATAAATTCCCTATGAACTATCTCAGATTCATAGACATTTTGATAAAGAAATTCCCGCAATTCCAGCATGACCTCCATTGTAGCCGGCCTGATAACCAATTTGGGGCCACCGGCCCGGATAGTAGAATCGATCAGGTCCAGCACCATAGTCCCGATGCGTTTGGAATGGGTTTTACCCAAGACCCTGACGCAGGAATCCGGTATGTCCTTGACAGAGATTACATTGCCACGAATAGCATCGTCTATATCGTGACTTATATAGGCAATAATATCCGCTATACGTACAATCTGTCCTTCCATTTCCAGACTCAATTCTTCAGTATTTTCCGGTAAGATCTGCCCCCGTCCCTTGGAGTGTTTTAAAATTCCCTCCCTGACCTCATGGGTTAAGTTTAACCCGCGGCCGTTATTTTCCAGTATGTCCACAACCCGTAAACTTTGTTCATAATGGACGAATCCCCCAGGATATATGGCATTCAGCACCGCTTCTCCGGCATGGCCAAATGGGGTATGGCCGAGGTCATGTCCCAAGGCAATAGCCTCGGTTAAGTCCTCATTCAGTCTCAGGGCCCGGGCTATGGTACGGGCTATCTGGGCAACCTCGAGGGCGTGAGTTAGTCTAGTGCGATAATGGTCGCCGGTGGGGGAAAGAAAGACCTGAGTTTTGTGTTTTAGACGACGGAAGGATTTACAGTGGAGAATACGATCCCGGTCTCGTTGAAAGGCCGTCCGCACCGGACATTCTTTTTCCGGTATTTGACGCCCGCGGCTTTGGGCGCTGAGGGCGGCATACGGAGAAAGGTTTTTCTTCTCCTGTTCTTCAAGTTTCTGCCGTATAGAGGACATTTGCTTTTTTCTTCCTTTCTGGTATGATACCCCTCTATAGTGAATGTCATTAGTCAATAGTCATTTGTCACTGGTAGAAGTTGATCAATCTTTCACACTTAACATGACCGATGACTAATGACCAGTGACGTCGCCTATAGCTATTCACGCTCTCCTATCATTTTTTAAACTGGGTGTCAATCTCCATAGCCACAAAGTCACCAAGACACGAAGGATGAATATGAATTTATTGCTGGAAAGAGTATCGGTATTAAGAGAATTATGCCCTTGCTGGCCTTGTGGTTGAATAGCTACAGAGGATTGAATGTTAGGCCGAAAATAGGATGAGATGAACAAGATACTGTTTTCCTACCTGCTGAAAGAGATCCTGCCTACTTTTTTTACCTCCCTGTTTGTTCTTACCTCCATCTTGCTTTTAGGAAAGATGGCCCCTATGGCCGAACTCATGCTGACCCGGGGTCTGTCTTTTGGGAGTATCCTGCAGATAGTGGTATTTGTGCTTCCTCACCTTCTCCTGTTTGCCCTTCCTATGGCTACGCTCATGGGAACTCTGCTCACCTACACCAGGATGGCCAAGGATCGGGAGATATTGGCTATCAAGGCGTCCGGAATAAGCTTTTATCAATTGCTGCCTCCGGCTATTCTGGTATCCGTTGTAGCCTATCTGCTTACGTTATTTACCGCAATTTATGCGCAACCCTGGGGAAATTATGCCTTGAAGAGCCTCCTTTTCAGGATAATGCAGATCCGGGCCGATTTAGGGGTGCGGGAGGGTGAATTCAGTAATGCCTTCAAGGATATCGTTATATATGTCCGAAATATTTCCAGGGAAGATGGCCGGCTGGACGGCGTTTATATAAGCGATGTGAGAAGGCCGGAGGCCGGCAACGCAATTGTAGCCAAGGATGGATGGATTGTCCCCCGGCCGGAGCGCCTGGCCCTGGTTCTTTATCTGCGGGATGGAAGCATTCACCGTGTTGGGAGGGATTGGCGGTCGGCCCAGACTATCCGCTTCGAAAAATATGCCTTGACCCTGGGCTCCCAATCTACAGGCTATAGTGAGGTGGTGGGAAAGGGAAGGAGTGAGATGTCTCTGAATGAGATACGGGACAGGCTAAAAGAAGCCCCGGTCTCTTCCCCGGAATATTATTCACTGCTCATGGAATTACACCGGAAGATGGCCTTGCCCGTAGCCTGTATCATCATGGGACTGGTAGGGGCCGCTCTGGGCGCCCAGTCGAGATTTGCCGGTACTTCATTTGGTATATCCATCGGCCTTACGGTCTTCCTCCTCTATTATTTGATGCTGGCCCTGGCCAAGGGGCTGGGGGAAACAGGGGTGGTCTATCCCGCTATCGGCATGTGGGTGCCTAATATCATATTTGCTCTCCTGGCCGCTTACCTCACGGTGAAGACCAACGGGGAACGTCCCATCTGGTTCATGGAAATATTGCAACGTCTATCCGAACGCCTGGAAAGATCGAAGGACACTTCAGCTATTAGCCGCAAAGGTCGCGGAGATGGGTAGAAAGCTCAAAACTCGAAGTTCAAAGTTTAAAGTTCAAACTAAGATGTAATCAAAAATATACCATTAAATCTCCCCTACCCCTCTTTTCCAAAGAGGGGGATATAAATTCCCCCTTTGGAAAAGGGGGATACAGGGGGATTTTCTGATGAAAGCCGGAAGTTCAAATGTACGTGCTAAGTCGCTACATACTCAAAGAATTTATACGCCTTTTTCTTCTGGTACTCGGTATCTTTGTCTTCATCTATCTTCTGGTCGATTTCTTTGAAAAGATAGACAACTTCCTGGAGGTCAATCTACCGGCCTCCGCCATATTAAACTATTTTGTGTATAAGATTCCTTTGATTATAACCCAGATGGAGCCGGTAGCAGTTCTCATGGCCGGGGTTCTGACTATAAGCCTGCTCATTCGCGGCAATGAGATGCTGGCCATGAGATCTATCGGGAGAAATCTCTTACAGACGACCAAACCGATCTTCTGGGCCGCATTCCTTTTGAGCGTTCTGCTTTTTCAGATAAAGGAAGGCGTTGTCCCTTTAACTCTGGTGAAGACTAATTTTATATGGGATGTGCAGGTTAAGAAAAAGCAGCCCAAGGGGTTCCTTGGAAAAGATAAGTTCTGGTTTAAAGGGGAGCACGCCATATATTCCATCGGCCGTTTTAGCCCGGACCGGCAGGTCCTGCGGGACATAGAAATCTTTGTTTTTGATCGAGACTTTTACCCGAAAAAAATTATCTATGCCCGCGAAGCCAGGTGGACCGATCATAGCTGGCTTTTCAAGGAAGGCCGGCTAAAGACTCTGGATAGCGATGGATCTTATAAAATAATCCCCTTTGATGAGCAATTGATTAACTTGGCCGAACGTCCGGCAGATTTCAGGGAGATGACCAAAAAAGCAGATGAGATGAGCTTTGAAGAGCTCTCGGCTTATATTCAGAAGCTGAAACACCAGGGGCAGGATACGATCCCTTACCGGGTAGATTTACAGGCGAGGCTTGCGTACCCGGTATTGGGTCCGATTCTGCTTCTCCTCGGCATACCGGCCTTGCTCTGGAGGAGACTAAAATCGAGCATCGCACTGGGCATAAGCCTGGGCATGTTTCTGGTGTTTGTGGTCTGGATAACCTGGAATTTCAGCCTGACCATGGGGAGGGCAGGACTGCTTCCGCCATTTGTAGCTGCCTGGTTGCCGCTGATGCTGTTTGGCGCACTCGGCGCGTCCGGATGGCGGGCGGTGTGGCAGTAGAGGAGAATTTACTCGATTCAGATAATTGGTAACCTTACGTCTGAGGGACCGCGCTTTCCAGGGCCTGGGTGATTCTTTTCTTAAGTTCCGTAAGGTCAAAAGACTTAATTACATAAGAATCTGCCGCGATAGTTTTTACATCACCTTTATAACTGTCGTAGGCAGTACAGAGTATGACCGGCAGGTTGTAATATTTATTTCGTATATCCTGGAGCAGATCTAATCCATCATAGTCGGCCATCTTAATATCGAGCAATATAATATCAGGACGTTCTTTTTCTATGCGCTCTAAAAGCTTGTACCCGCTCTCGGCCGTAATCACCTTGTAACCATCGGCCTTTAATTCTTCTGAATACAGGTACCTTATGTTTTCTTCATCATCGACAATTAAAATCTTAGCCATTTTTGATTTCCGTACATAACCAAAAGATTATAAAATTTATATTTTATATTGAGGTAAAAGTAAACAGCTTTTTATCTATCAGGCTGCCGGATGCCTTCGGTAATGAAACTGTCATCTGCCTGCGGCGGACAGAGGACAATGAAAATCCCGTTTGTTTTTTTTCTTAAAGCTATTAAAATAACGGTAACACTTTAGGTTTTTTGAAGAATATGCCTAGGCAAGGCGCTATAAGAGCCAAAATCCCCC
>QYQD01000138.1 GCA_007280345.1 Deltaproteobacteria bacterium
CTATAGGCGGAGCGGCATGCATTATCGCCCCGGCATGCACTACCGCCCCGGCGAGCGTCATGGCCATCGCTGTCAGCAGCAATAAAATGGGCCATGACCTTGGACGTAAATCTACATTAAGAGGCTGCATCGGAAAGGGCTTGATAGTATTCAAGCAAATTCTTATATTCCTCGGATAGACGATCCCTTTCCTGCTTGAGAATGCGGTAACGCTCGGGAGCTGCGTCACATCCTCCCTCGCGGTCCAATTTTGTAAGGGCTGATTGTTGGGATTCTAAACGCTGCCTCAGATTTTTAATTCGAAGTTTTAGAGCAGCCACTTCCCGGTTGTGCTGATCAGACTTGGCGTTAAGGCCGTCAATCTCAGACTCTAATTGAGCAAGGTCGCTCTTTATCTTGGTCACACGTTGTTGTTCTGCAACCAACTCAAGATCTCGCGACTGAGCTTCGCTCCCCAGCACTTTAGATTTATCCTGCAAGTCACGATTGACTTCTTGTTGACGGGCCAATTCTTCCTGGCGCTGGTGGATACGATTTTCATATGCCCCAGTGCTGAGACCATAGAGACCACCGAAAAGCCCTCCCTGTCGGGGATCACTGGTCGTGGCACAGCCAGCCAAGGAAATAGCCAATGTGATGGTAATTATGGCTTTTTTGTACATAATTACTTCCTTACAGTAAGTGATTCAGCCATTTGAGCCATTTGTTTATTGTTGCTGTCAAGCATCTCTATATTCGTCTTCAGCTCGGAGACTTCCTGCTCCAGTTTCGCCACATTCGTCTGCTGTTGCGTCTGCTTGATGCTTTGCAGATATTCATTCAAGGCGCTCAATTCATTGGTCATTTTAGTTTTGTGTTTATCGGCTTCACCGATAAGTAGCTTAATCTCTTCCTGTTTCCCTTCCATGTCGCTAATTTGCGCCTTTTCTTGACCGTATTGTTGCTTTAATTCAGAAATTTCACAGTCCAAGGTTTTGATCCGAGCCAGCGTTTGCGTGTTATAATCACTCAACTCGTTATTATCTTGCGCCGCGATTTTAACCTCGTCATTGAGCCGGTCCTCTTCGTTGGCGTATTTCTTCTTGCGGCTGGCTACCGCACTTCCCACCATGTAACCCCCCAAACCACCCAAAGCCGCGCCGGCCGCTCCCCCTATCGCTGCACCAGTGTTACCAGCAATCACGGCACCAACGGCGGCGCCTATGCCCCCGAGAATTAAGGCACCAAGGCCAGCGCCCTGCACTTTTGTTTTGGTAGCATCATTGCCAGTTGAATCCGAACTTGCGTCCGCAGTTGTTCCAGCATCATTGCCAGTTGAATCCGAACTTGCACCGGGGGCAGTTCGTGTGGTTGTGGCGCATCCTGAACACAGCGCAAAAATGATAACTACAGATAGTGCTTTTTGAAAAAAACGCTTCATGAGATTATCCCTCCTATCCTAATTTGTTGTAAAATCAGTCTAAGAAATCGCTAAAACGTTCTGTAAAATCCGAGAGCCAATTTGCTGGATCATGCTTAACATTATTTCGCAATGAAACCAATTGGTTGGCGAGCAATTCCACCACGATCCTTTCACGAGGTGTCAGGTCGCCGTTACGCATTGTCTCCAGGGCATACGAGAGCTGTTCTGGCGAATAACGGCCCAATTCCAAGACCTTGCCAAGATAGGCCATGAGGCTCTTATCCCTCTTGTCCTGGGCATCACGCAGGCTGCTTTCTGCCGTGGTTACCTGGGCTTGGTAGCGTGGCGAGATGTCCTGCAGCTTTTGGGCAGCTTGCACCACTTTCTCCAACTTCGGTAGCTTGCTAATCGTCACCGAAAGAATAGTGCCCTGCCGCAAAGCTTCGAGGGCCAAAACTCGGGCAGCCTCACGTTTGGCACTTTTTGATGTCGTCGGCTTAGATAAAGGCTGTGTGGTTGGCGGGATGGACGAAGGCTGAGAGGTAGGCTGATGGAAAGTTCCATCATCTTTAATATGGAAAACATGATAGCCAAAGAAGCTGACTACCACGATAGCCATTAGGACCCATGTCCACTTGTGTGAGATTGCAGGCGGCCTGAAGATAGAGGGCTCTGGTGGGAGCTCACCCTTGGCTGCTTCCTCAGTCTCTGGGCTACGAATATCTTCTGGTCTATCAATGGGTTTTCCCGGGGAAATTGTAGCCGTCGATTCTGGTGACGGCTCCTCTACATGGACATCAGGGCCAGCCTTCCTGTCGATATATACCGAGCCTAACCCAGCGTCCTGAGGTCCCCCAGCCGGTTCAATCCCTGCGGCGAACTCAAGTTGACGACCACAATAAGGGCAAAATTTCACCGGCCCATACAAGAGCTTTGCGCAGAACCGACATGAAACAGGGTATGATGGCTCAGACATGCCCTGCTCTGGCCTTTATATGCTCGCACATTCGACTTCTACTCTCTCGACGGCACAGGCGGTGGAGTCGCAGCCCCGAATGGGGGCGGTGGCAGCGCGAACTCGGGTATTTGGGAGATTGGTTGCCATTGTTGGGGCAGCCCTTCCCGCCAGGCCAATGTGTTGGCTGGAATTTGGCCCTGATCCAACCAAGCTTTAACGTGTGCGAATGGGTGTGGCCCACTCTGTTGGCCATTGAGCACCAGCCAGTACTGGTACGTTGGTGGTACACCATGCGAGGCAACAAAAGGCGCGTTAGTTAAGGGGGGCGGGCTGACCGGCTGCATGGGCGCTGAGACTGCCCCCGGAACTGTGGTCTCAATGCCGATCACGCTTCTAATCCACTCAGGATTTTGCAGGAATTCTTTTTTGACCCGCCTCTTATTTTGGGCCTTATCCAAGTCGATCTCCCGAGGATAAGCATCTTTAATCGAGCCGGGGATACCCTCGGTCCACTGCTCGAGGGTTTTTTTCAAGCGGTTAAAAACAGCTTCCTCCACCCCCAGGTCTCGAGCCTTTCCGGCAAACTGTTCTTCCAGGCGTCGGGCCATCGCCGAGGCGAACCCCTGAATCTCACTCTGTTTGCCCAATTGGTCACTGACTAACGGTGGCTTGTAGCAGTTCATAGCATAATATCCAAACAGTTCTGCGAGTGCCGCAGACTGGATAGGATCCATACTTTGATTGTTGATCTGCTCGCGTATTTCAAACGCATAGACCGAGGGTAGGCCATTGAGGCGAAAAGCCCGCTCGTTACCAAGATCCCGCTTGTCGCCGATCTTATACTCAAAGCGATATAGTCCAGGCGGCCAGGTTTTTTCCTTGGGGTTACGTTCCAGCACCCCAATCGCCACTGCGAGCAGATAGGTCTGGAAGTCCTCTGCCAAACTGGTCAAGTCTCCGATGGTTAGACGTGGATGGATAAAGCGGGTGGGGTCACGATGGGTGTGGACCGGGATTTTCTCCGACTCAATGCGGTAACTCGACCTCCAGGTATCCAGGCCACGCAAAACATACAGCGGCATCCCGCTCAGTTCGACGTAGCATACCGCCCGTCCAGTAATGCCGGTATCCACAAAGTGGACTCGTTCCGTAGTGATGTGGCAGCCAGGCGGAAGCTGGGCAAGCAGCTCGTTCTTGAAAGGGTCAAAGGCCTGGGCCTGGGACACGCCAATAAACAAATAGTATTGAGCGGGGTCGGGTTTAAAGTCACCAGCAAAGTTGGCATTGACCCAGGGCATTGCCAGCCGCAACCACTTGCCGAACAACTGGGAACGCTCATTCGCATGGGTCATCCCTTTCAGAGCTTCGATTAAAGGGTCTTCCTGGAGCTCCGTGCTGGGCATCGGTAAACGCCGGCTAGCGTGGGCATACAACTTGCGGAACAACACTCGCCTTTGCGTCTTGTCCTGTAATACCTGAAACAGCTTTTCCGATCCACCATAATCCTTAAAGGCCTCCTCTGCCCAATCGCCCAATTCTTGAGCCGATTGCTGGGTGGTAGTTCCGGTCAAATAACGGTCAGGCGGCGTCACCCGCAAGTAGGTGGCATGGTCATGTCCCATCTCCTGCCGAAGTTGGTCGATCCCCCGCTGAGTGTTCGCTAGCAAATCCAGCACCGACTCACGGCCGACAAGAAACTCTCCTATCAAGCCGGTCCACCTTGGCTGGCCAGTCTCGTCCATCTCCTGTTGCTCACCCAGATAGCGATCTACTTTCCTCAGGAGTTCCGCCGCTTCTTCCGCCGCCTTGGCCCGCAGATGGAAGAGCAAATAATCATGGATCTCAGTGCCAAGATTGGTCAGCACGATCTCTGCCTGAGTGCGCGGATCGCTTAATATCCTGGGAATAAACCCTGTACCGATTCCGCCCAGATCGTCAAGCCTCTTGTCGATTTCCTTCTGGACTTCGGTCTTGATCCCTTCGTAACGCTCGGCATGACGTTTAAGCTCTGCAATCACCCCGGTATCGGGGTTGCGTAGCCGTTCCTGGATCTGCCGAGTCAAGGTTAGCACAAACTCGAGGCCTCCATATTCACGGTTATCCAAATAGGTATAGAAACGCTGACGTAAATCCGAGCGGAATTTCTCGCTCATTTCCTTGCGGCGCTGGGTTACCTGATCTTGCACGTTTTCGGCTTGAACGTTAATGCCCTTGATCACATCTTGTACCAGCCTGGGTAACACATCCTTCCGAATGTGGTCAGGCCAGCGCTGATGATCCGGAAAGTCCCGCTTGATGGTCTCAAGGACCGCGGTGACCTTACTGCGGATTGGCGTGACAATGGGGGTTCCATCGCCATCAATCAGCAAGTCGTCGGTCAACTGGTAATCCGGGATGGGAGAAAGCTTGAGCCGCTTTAGGGCTTTCGGAAAATCCTTAAAAATAACCTCACTCAGATGCAAAATATTTTCCATTACCCAGTCGCGTTGCTCGGTTGTGGCTTGCGGGGCAGTAGTGGCCAGGCCGGCAACCCCGAAGAAGGCCTTAAGCATCCCGGCCATCCACCGGTAGATCTGTTCGTTGCGGCGGACACCAAGCTGGGTATCCAGCACCGCTTGCCCCAGCGCCGAATAGACCCGGCTATAACGCAGCTTGGTATCGCCAAAAATTCCGCCTAGTGGCGGATCGAAAGGAAAGAGCTTTTGTTGTTGCTGGTTAACCGCCGCCGAGCGTTTTTTGGTGGCGAAATCGGAGGACAGAAAATCCTCGAACAGCACATCGGCAACCATCTCGTATACCTCTTCCTGGTTACCGGTAGACTGCTCGCCCAGATTGCTGGAATCTACCAGGTAAACCTCACTATAAGGGGTAGTTTCGAGCGCCGGTTTGTCGTAGGGATCCCATTGACCAACATAGTCAGTCCCCCCTTGCATGCAGGTCTCAAGCTCCATCAGCGAGGCATAGCCATTCGCCTCGGTGCGCGTCTTACCAGCATGAGAATAACCGGAGGGCAGAAACATGATCAGTTCCACATCGGCATCTCCGACTTCGCTCTTGGCAATCCACCGCGCCAGCCATCCCATATCAAGAAAACAACCGGCACCGGTGCCTCCCGCAACCGAGCATACCACGATCACGCGGTATTTCCCGGTCTCGATCTCTAACCCGAGATCCTGCAGCAGGCCAACGGCATCAAGATTATTTTTTAGGGTATGGATCTTATCGCGAATGTGGTCCCGGATTGCAGTGTAATAATCATGAAAATATAATCGAGAGATGGCCCGGATTTGACCGGCACCCTTGCTGGGGTCAATCCCCAATTCCCGGATTCTTTGTGGTGTGAGGGGCGACCAACTCTTAATATGGGGATATTTGTCGAGTTCCTGATCGCTGGCGGAATATTTAGCGAGATCCAAGGTCTCGCAGATCCGGTCATTTTCTTTGAGCTTGACCAGGTCAAACAGGACATCGGTGACCGTGGACATGCCCGTTTCAATTACCTCATTTTTAGCAAGATCAACATACAGGAATTGTGCGACCGGAAACTGTTCCAGACTGGCCAGCTTCAGAGGGGTTTCCCGACCCCATGTGGCGTTGAGCAAACGGCGCCGAATGCGCAGCATGACCTCCAATCCAGTACCGCCGAGGCCGATGAACAAAGTGGGTCGAATCTTGATATCTTGTAAAGCCACACCAGGAGCGCCAGGTTGCGCTTGGGTGAAGACTGTGGCGTCTGGAGAACTCATGGGCCTTCCCCTCCTCTGATCGTGCGTTAATCCTAAAGGTTATTTGCTCTTGATTACCATGAACACCAGGGCAATCAATGCCACTCCGCCCACTGCACCGAGAAATATTGCGTTTAGAAATATCTCGGATCGGAGAAGCGGGAAGATTGCCGCCGCCGCCAAGCAGGTCAGCAGCACGAACAACCAGAGACCGCCAGCACCGGCTGATTTGGGACTTTTTCGGTTCTGGACCAGCCAGTTGGCGTATTTCTTCTTAGCAAATAGAAAGATAACCATACAGCCTATAAGGATGCCAATGCCGATGCTTATATCGCGGGTCTGGGTGTCGGGTGGTTTTGGGGGTTGAACTGGAACCTGTGTGGTTACCTTTGGCGAACCGGGGATGGCCTTTTGCTCGCCAGCCCCCACAGCGGGTTGCTGTTTTCTTTCCCCAGTCGGGGGGGGTAATTGGAATCCCTTATTCGGGTTTGCAGGAGGCATGACAGATTGTGGGTTGTCCGCGGGCATTTAATTTCCTCCTTAAAGAATCTGATAAGAAATCAATAAACGATCAGGTTACCTATCTGTCAGGTGGTCTTATCAATCAGCACCTGAATTCCAGACGGAGCCTCTATTGTTTTGGGCTGGCCAAAGCCACGTCTGAACTTGACACGTTGGAGTTTGCCACGTCGGTCCTTCAATTCCATTGTTGTCGAGGTAAAGCATCGCAGGCTTATTGCGCGCCGCTCACTCCCCTCAAGACGGACAGTATAGGTTGCCGATTTCAGAAGGGCAGCAATCATTGCAGCCAACGCAGCCACCGCCAGCAAAATAATTAATCCTATTACGACCAGTGGGTAGAGGGGATACTTCACTCGAATTTCCACCGGCCAGGAGACGGCAGAGGCACTTGCCTCCTTGCCCGGTTGGAATACCTCCGGCAGTGGGTCACCGGGAAAGATACTGGCAATACGGTCCATAAAAGACTTGGACACCGTCAGTTCTTGGTGTTCCAGGGTGACCTCGATTCGTCCCCTCACGGTGTGCTCGGTGCCCATCAGCGGCAGGGCTTTCAAGCTCCACAGTGAAGGAAGTCGCGCTCCGGCGATTACCAGTCCCACCGTGACCGGCTGTTGCTTGCCAGGTTGTAAATCGGTCAGCTCAGAAGGGGCAACCGGTAGTGGAAGGTCGAAGCCCTCCCCAATTAAATGGGCGGTCACCTCGGCCCGGGCGATACTGTAAGGGTAAAACGCATTACGAAAAATACCGTAAATATGCACCTCGGCGGTGTTTGTGGATGCATCAGCTTCTATGATCCAGGTTTGTCGGTCTGTACCCATGGTCAGGCGCACAGCCTTGGCCTCTTCCATCCCTTCGGGTACAAAGCTTATTGATTGTCGATCCAAGGGTTTGAGTAGCCCGGGCCGCTCAGTCAGAAACTTGGCAAGAACGCCGGAGGCTAATAGTTGCTCCAACTCGGCATCGGCCGTATCACCATAGGCCAGGGCATATATCATGAGACCGTTGGCGCTGAATTTATGTCCCACGACCGGCATCCCCAGAGGATAGGCTATCACGCGCTTGATGGCCGGCTCATCATGAATCAGGTTGTAAAACTCCTTGTTTTTAGCGACAGTGTTCTGGTCATTGTTCGGGCTGTTCTTGTTGTTGGTGAGCAACCAGATCAGCGCTGGCCGCCCTTGTAAGAACTCCCTAACTGTGGTAACAATTGCTTCTTGGAAGTCGGTATCAACAAAGGCCGTGCTGCCAGGCTTTCGAACCAGGCCAATCCGCTCCACTGCCTTAGCCGCCTTAACCGGGTCGGTACCCCGATAAATCAGTTGAGGCGATTTATGGGTCTGAATCGACTGGTTAAACTCGGCCACCAGCACTTCCCCTGTCGGCGGGGCTACCGCCTGAATCAGCGCCTGCAGCAATGGACGGAATTCCGATTTGGGATCGACGTAAAAAGGTTCCATCCATCCGGAATTCTGGACCAAAAAAACCTGAGACACCTCTGCCCACGCATCCACAGCAAGCCATAGCGAACAGAGCAGCAGTGCCCCAGCGCCCCAATATCTTCTCATGCTAGTGCCCATCCGATGAGTTTTCCCCAACCGGGGTAATAGAAATAAAGCATGCGGTCGTACACCACAAACTGCCCTAAACAGGGCTCACCGGGAATGCTTATTTGGCATAGTTCCTGTTGGGGGAGTCTAACTCGGTTTCCCCTATCCAAAAGGAAGATGCGATCACTATCCTGTGGTTGGCCCCTGCGCAATAGGCCGATGATTTCCTCCCGCGAATATAGTAATGGATGAAAATCACTGTGTTCAGCGCCCCGGATCTCTCGCGAAATGGACCATTCTTCTTTCTCCCGCCATGGGGCAGTTTCCCGATCAGACCATTGCTCTCGGCGCACGCAGATCCGCCCGGCGATTCGACGTGGCCCATCAGTCGGAATCAATTGTTGGCCCGCACTAAGCTGCACAAAACAATATTTTTCCGTCGCGTGGTCGAAGCCCAGTTGCCACCACTGGCCATCCGGAGCAAGATAAGAAGTCGCAAGATTAAAGCGGGGTTCGAAGTCGGCCGGCCAAGGGATGTACCTCGGAGCCACGCCATTCCGCTCCACAATCAATTGGCCAGTGTGATTCAGCCAGATCAAACGATCTTTTTCAATAATTGGAGGATGATAATAATCCGTCAACTTTATGGCGCATGAAGATTCAATCGGAACGTTCTTCGCTTCGTCATCGACCACGGCACACAGGCCCAAGGTGGTTGGGGCAAGGAGTGACGTACCAAGGAAGGCGGGAGAGCCCAGACAGGGTTGTTCGCAAAGACGCTCGCTCCTATAACGCCGATTGATCAAGTCTAATTGCACTCCCGTAAGCCCTTCGTCAGTCGGCAATAATAGTTTGTCGTCCCTGGTCCAAGCGACTGCCCAAGCGAGCGACTTGCGCCAGTCGTTGCATTCCCAATGGCCAAGCGACTGGGATTCGGGCTCCAATTCGCACCACTGGCTCGTCGAGCTATCGGTTTCAAGACAGTGGAGGTGCCCCCCGCGGATGTTTATGGCGATCATGGCCGATGATCGGGTACCGAACTCACCGACCAGGAACCGATAGTCGCCCGCCCCTGGGAGTCGCAATTCGCTCGGGTTGATTTGCCCATCTTCCCAGCCCACTACCGCAAGGGGTATCGTGACTTCTAAAAATACACGAGGATATGCGGACGTGGGATTATCACCTACGGGAGGCCACCATCTCCCTTCGACACGTGGAGGCTCAGGCATCAGCTTACCGCACTTAGGGCAATAGCGAAACTTCGCTGGAAAGAAACCATGGCTAAAGCAAAGGCGAGCTCCGACATGACAGGCGATGGCTTTATCCAATTGAGCTTCAACCGGTTGTTGGGTGATTCCCCAATGGACCAAATTGAATGCCCCTTGATCATCCTGCTGCCAGCACTCCTCATCCAGATTCCATTCAAACGGCATTTCTTGCACTCTCGAGGACCCAGCCTTAGGCTAAAATTGAGAAATTATTCTGAAATATTAAATTATTAAAACGCTTATTGCCATTGCTCCTAAATTAAGCTATAATTTACTAAAATAATTAGCTAAATGGAGCAAATATTGTGCAGCAAGAAAACCTGAGCCTCCTGGCGCTTCAAAAGAAGTTTAGGACCGAAAAAGCTTGTCAGAAACATCTGTTTGAGTTGCGTTGGCCACAGGGTTATCGGTGTCCTCGTTGTCAGCACGACCAAGCTTATTTTCATCGGCCGCGTCATTTATATGCCTGTAAAGCCTGTGGTTACCA
>QYQD01000078.1 GCA_007280345.1 Deltaproteobacteria bacterium
TGCCGCCATCCAAGACCATTTTTACTGCTTCCTCTCGAAACTCCTTCGTGTAACGCCCTTGTGGAATCCCTTTCATCCTGACACCTCCGTCTATAGATTATTGTATCCGACTTTGGTGTCCGCTTTTTCCATCTTACATCACTACTTAACTACTTAACTACTTAACTACTTAACTACTTAACTACTTAACTACTTAACTACTTAACCACTTAACTACTCAACCACTTTTTTCAATAAGCGAATGGTGCAGTTCCAGCCGTGCCTGATAATCAAAGAGGTCGAGCAAGATTCTGACCCGGCCTTGGTCTGAAACCCAGTTTTCGAATATACCCATAACGTCTCTCATTGGCCCCCGGATGACCCGGATCCGTTCATTTTTCTTGAATCTTCGTTTTCGCACAACGTCATCTTTACCGGCCAGACTCTTTATGGATTTTATTATCTCCTCATCCAGGGTAACCGGATTAAGACTTTCAGGCAGAACTTTCTGGACGCCTTTTGTCCAGCTCACCCCGAACAGGTCTTTTTCGGCGTTGAAACAGGCAAAAATATAATTCGGGAACAGAGGCTTCCGGCCCATGGCTGCCTTAACCCCGGTCATAGTACAGACCTCCATTTGGGGGAAATAGATTTCTATGTCCGCCTGACGGAGGAAAAAAATTGCCCTCTCTTCCTCCCGCACTTTAGTCTGGATTACATACCATTTTTTCATAAAATTTTCCCTTGCCCTATCGGTCACTAACCGCGATACTTATAACTCTTGTAATACTCATACTCACGCGAGAAGTGGCTGAACCCGTTGAATACCGCGCCTATAATCTTATCCCTGCCAAGTACCGAAACCGCTCTTTCGATCACATCACGATCGGTCCGCCCTCGCCTTATAACCAAAACAATACCATCTACATGTTTGGCCAGGACGGATACTTCTGCCGTTATCTGAACCGGAGTGGTATCAAAAACTACGAAACGGTCATGGTAACGATTTTTGACCTCCTCTATAAAACGGCCCATTTTCTCTGAGGACAGGAGTTCGGACGGATTGGGCGGCGGCATACCGCCGGGCAGCAGAGTCAATTTACTAATGCCCGTCTTGATGAAAAGATTTTCTAAAGGGACATCGTGGGCCAGATAATCGCTCAGGCCATGCTCACCGGATACATTAAATAAAAGGTGTTGCGCCGGCCTGCGGATGTCGCAATCCACAAGCAATACATGTTCTTGAATCCCCTGCGCGATACTGATAGCCAGATTGGCCGCAATAAGTGATTTACCCTCCTCCTCCATAGCGCTCGCGACCATTATGGTCCTGGGGATGGATCCATTGCGGGGGTACAGGATGCGGGAACGCAGCATCTTGAATTGTTCAGCAGCCATGGACTGTGGATCGGTCACTGTTACCAACCGCTCGTTAAGGCCATAACCCACATACGGACGCCCGGACAAATTGCTAATCTCGATATTGCGCCCCAGCGTATCTGCGACGCACCCCGGCGTGTCTTCGACCGGTCTTTTTACCTTCTCCCGGTTAAATTTCTCCAAGGCGTCATATATCTTGCCCATAGTTTTCCTCTTTTACCATTATTCCGGTAGCCGCAACCTTTAGGTTGCGTCATATCACGCAGGCTAAAGCCTGCGCCTACCGGCTCAGCCTACCGACTCAGCGGTAATAATCACGAAAAATAATATAATGTCCCCAATACAATGGCTATAACCCCGGCTACGGCCCCCATTCCCCACTTCAACCATGCCGGGAAGAATCTGATTTTCTTTTCGCCGGGAAGTGTCAGGTCTCTTGACGCCTCTCTAATTATTCTGGTATTAATCTCTTTCTTGCCTCTTACATAGCCAGTCAGCAGGGCCTGGTCGGCCAGGATATTAATGGCCCTCGGGTATCCCTTTGTATATTTGCAGATTGCCCGTACCGCGCCAGGGTTAAAAAGATTGTTAAACTTGGCCCCGGCGACAAGCAGGCGCTTTTTCAGGTATTCCCCGACATCCTCCCTGCTCAGTGGCAGGAGGTGATAAGAAGCGCTTATACGCTGTCTCAAGGGCAAAAGGGATGGATCCGTAAGCTTCTGGTTCAATTCCGGTTGACCAACTAAAAAGATGTTTAATAGTTTTTCCTCGGCCGTTTCTAAGTTAGAAAGGAGTCTTATCTCCTCTAAAAGCTCAACAGATAGCTTATGGGCCTCGTCAACAATAAGGAGTACATACTTCCCCTGACAAGCTGATTCCTGCAAAAAATCGGAAAACTTCATCAAAAATTGCGCCTTGGAAAAGGTCCCTACCGAAAGCCCAAAGGCATTGCCTATATAATACAAAAAATCATCGACGCTCATGCCGGGATTAGACACTGCGGCATAATGTGTATTATCCTTCAGACCCGCCAGCAATGCCTGCAACAATGTGGTCTTGCCGGTGCCTACATCGCCGGTGATAACTACAAATCCCTTTCTCTCCTCAACCCCGTACCTCAAATGGGCCAGGGCCTCTTTATGGCCTTCGCTCCAGAAGAGAAATCGGGGATCGGGGGTTATCTTAAAAGGCTTTTCATTTAAATAATAAAAACGTTCATACATAAGTCTATACCCACATCCCCGGATACTTTTTTATTACTGCGAATAAAAGAACAGACGTAACTACTATTCCAAAGCTTATTACATAAATTGCAATAAGCCTTTGTTTTCTCTTTATTTTTATATCATCGGCCGTGACAAGCACAGGGATACCGGCCAGGACAGGTAGTTTCAAGAAGGATTCTATATCTTCGAGACGGTAGAACGACTTATCAATGTATTCCCGGCCAAAGGCCAGCCCGACAGAAACGCCCAGGGCAGCCATTATAGTCATGGCTAAGATCCCGGGGATATTGGGCTTGGATGGCATCTGGGGTATTCGTGCCGGATCAAGGACCCGGAACTGCTCGCCCTTTTGCCTTCTTTCCAGGTTCTCGGCCCGCCCGGCCTCCAGCTTTTTGGCATCCAGTACTTGATAGCTCGCGCTTAAGTTGTCATAATTCCTCTGGAGATCAAGGAGCTCCTGCTCCCGCCGGGGCATATTCTCTATTCTACTCTGGTAGGCATATATCCTTTGCTTTACCTTGTCTGACTCTACTTGAAAGTTTTTTACCTCCATATCGACGGCATTTACCTGCTGCTGGAGACTCGCCAGGACGCGGTTGCCTTCAATTATCCCCTGGCCTTCTCCCTTCTCACCGGTTTTACCCCCTGTTTTTCCCCATTTTTCAATCATCTTCTTCGTCCTAAGGACGTCCGGGTGGTTGGGTGTATATCTCGACTCCAGGACGGCAAGGTGTTCTTTTAATTGTTCAAGAGAGTCAACCCCTGCCTCTCCCGGGGATCCAGGTCCTAATCTGGTTCGTGAAAACTCCTTTTCATTAGCGATCTGCTGCTGGAGGAGTATCTTTCTGTCCTGGGCGCGTCTTATACTCTCCTGGAGTGCATCCAGTTGCTGCTGAAGCCGTGCCAACACCGCCAGGGTGGCCTCTCTCTGTTCCGGTAATTCACCCATATGAGCCATTTTATAAGCACGAACGGCTGCCTCGCGTTCCTTTAGCTCTACCTCCAATTTTTGTAACTCATCAGCCAAAAACTCACTCGTTCCCCTGGCACTCTCCTCCCGTAATTTCAGGTGTTCTTCCATGAACATGGAGGCCAGTGTATTTGCCACCAAGGCCGCTGTCTGGGGTGATTCATCCTCATAACCAAGGGTAAAGGCAGTGGCGCCTTGTTTTGCCATGGCCCGCTGGGCAGAAGAAATTTCGAGACTGATCCTCCCACGTATATTTTCTATTATTTTCTCCATAGGGAGTTTTTTACGCTCCTCAGGATAGAGATTAAGCTGATTTATGACCCCTTCCAGTCTGGTTCGGCTTAATACCTCTTGGCCGATGGAGTGGATACGTTCATCTATATCTGCCATAACCGTGGACTGGACAAAACTCTCAGGGACTCTCTGCCTGACAACGCTTATCGTAGTAGATGATTTAAAGGTCTTTGGCGCGGTAAGGCAATATATAAGACCACCTATAAGGATAATAAAAAAGGCAGGGATTGCATACCACTTCCTGCGCCGGAGCATATCAAGATAATACGTAAAATCTATTTTATTTTCTTTTTCTGTCATGATTACCTCTTGGCTTTCAGCAATCAGCAAAATAGGTAGTCGCAACCTTTAGGTTGCGCTTCTTACGCAGGCTAAAGCCTGCGGCTACCTATAATGCTGAATGCTAATTATAACTAGCTGTGATCCTTAGCATAATCTGATTATCGTCATAGTCGTTGAGACCCACACTTGAATCGCGCTCCGTGTGCTGTCCGCTGAGCGAAAGAGACAGCCAGCGTCTATAACTATAAGCAAGGCCGGCAGAGGCTGACCAAAGCTTATCCCGCCTATCGGCTTGCTCAATAAACTTTTCCTCCACATAATTTAGCCCGCCGCTCGCCGTCAAGTCGGGCAGTAATAAGTAATTAATCCTTCCATTAGCCGACCAGAATTTGGCAAATCCCAGGTTCTCCGCATCCGTAAGTTCCTGACGATAACCGCCCTGTCCCCCAACGGAAATGCTGCCCCGCTCGAACTTCTGGTCTATTCCAACCTGGTAATTGGCTCCATCGCTACTGCCACCCTCCTCTGGGTTATACGCAAAATACCCGATGCCGGCGCTTAGCGCAGTGTGGGGTCCCATGCTCTTACTATATGAGATATTTCCACTGTGTATTACGTAATCCGTCCGGCCAGGGTCATAATCCATGTCAGTATAGGTGTAACTGGCCGAGCAACTACTATCCGGGCCCAATAGGTGCGTAAACCGCAACGTATCGGTATTCTGCTTAAAATCAGGAGTGGTCTCATAATCGCTTATGGAGTGCCGGACGTCCAGCTCTAACCCGTTTTGCACGTCAAACCAGTAAGATAACCCCGCATAGGGAGTCTGGATCCGGGTATCTTCCACTTCCGGATCTTTGTTTTCAAGATAGCTGTCGTTGTAGCCGAAAGAGAAGCTATCCTTCAGGCCAAACTGGTGCGAGATTTTGACATCACCGGTATTACGATAATAGGGATTCCGGGTGCGGCGCGTGGCATAGATGGCCTCGTCCATTTCCCTCGGTTCCTCCGTCCGGTAGAAACTATCCCGAAAGTCGATACGGGTATAGGGACCGGCCTGAAGGAAGGCGGTTAAACTGCCGTTGTGGCGCACAGTATTATATTCGGTATATCGTCTGTAAAAGACAAATCCCGGGCTGTAACTCAGGGTGATACCTCTGGTGGCACACTGGACATCAAACGCAACTGCCGGTGAGATATTACTTGTCCAGTCCGATGTCTCATCAGTAGATCTGAGGAAGATATTATCGTCATATTTTCCCTCAACAGAGAGGCTCGGGACAAGGTTATACCGGCACTCAGCGAAAACAATAGCCTCTGCCCAGAAAATAAAAAGCACGAGTATAATTCCGATTCGTTTCATTTTGCTCATAACCTCTTTATTCATAAAATTTCACCGACATTGTGGCCCTTTCCGTTGTTTCGCTTGTAGAAGCAGCATCCATCCTCGGCCGACCTGGATGCCTGCTGCGACCGGTCCTCGCGGCTAGAAGCCGCTCCTACAGGGTCCTTCCGACATCTGGGGTAACCGCAACGCTATTTACGTTTACGCAGGCTGAAGCCTGCGGCTACCTACAGATATCTGGTGTTGTCAGTCATCACCAAGCCCTAATTGCTTACGGGACAATAACGGTATCATTTGGCTGCAGGTAAATATTCTGTTCCGGTTTACGCCCTGAGATCACCTTCTTGTAGTCAAAGAATATGCGTTTTACCTCATCTCCAACCCGTCTAATTATAACTATATCATCAGAATCCGCCCATTCCGCAAGACCACCGGCCACGGAAAGGGCCTGCAACACCGTCATATCCTTACTCAGCAAATATTCGCCCGGCTTCTGTACCTTACCTATAATGTATATCCTGCGACCCAAACTTTCCTTAACTATGACTGAAACTTCCGGGAGTTCCACAAAATCCTTAATCTTTTCCTCTAAGTCTTTCTTTAATTGAAGGGGCGTGAATCCGGCCGCCTTTACATCGTTAAGTAAGGGAAGGGTTATCATCCCATCAGCCCTTACCGGTACAACCCGCGAAAAGTCAGGTTCCTTCCAGACCTGGATTTCGAGAATATCACTCGGCCCTATAATGTAACTATCATCAACTACTGGTTTTTCATCCCGTGGGGCATTTCCCGCCTCAACCGGGGCATTCCCGGAACCGCCTTCTTGTGCCTGGCTGACGTAACTCGGGAAGAGCGCTAATATTGATGACCTCGTAAAAAGTCATGCAGCCATTTTGAGGCCAGACTGATAGTTGCATGCAAATGGGGTCAGAGTTTTTCTTAATTGGCCCCAAGTAGTTTCAA
>QYQD01000189.1 GCA_007280345.1 Deltaproteobacteria bacterium
AAGCGCAACGGCTTTTTGGAGAGCCGGTTTCAGGTGAAAGATGAGACCAAACTCCTATACGTGGGGCGGGTGTCCAAAGAGAAGAACCTGGAAATTCTGGTCAGAGTTTTCAAAAGCCTGATCCAGGACTATTCCGGCATCCATCTGGTCGTCGTGGGCGATGGTCACTACCTGGAGGAAATGCAGCAGGAGCTGGCCGGAACTCCCTGCACCTTTACGGGATACTTGCAAGGGGAGGATCTGGCTGCGGCATATGCCTCGTGCGACCTGTTCCTGTTCCCCAGCACTACCGACACCTTTGGCAACGTGGTGCTGGAGGCCCAGGCCTCGGGTATCCCGGTTATCGTGACTGATTTCGGTGGCCCCCAGGAGAATCTGATTCCAGGGAAAACCGGCCTGGTGATTCGGGGGGATAGCGAAGAAAGTCTACTCGGAGCCATTCAAAGCCTTTTAGCTGAGCCGGAACGGCTAAAAAATATGGGATTGACAGCGCGCTGCTACATGGAGGAACGTTCCTTTGACGCCGCCTTTCAAGACACCTGGCGTCTTTTCGAAGAGGAGGCGCGCCATTAGCATCAGCCTGAGAATTCCTTGTATTCGCCTGGACTCGATGCATTTAACGCTGGGGAGGTATCTATGGAAATCGCAGCTTATGTGGAAGAGGCGGCTAGGGCTCTGCGTCTGCCAGAGGAATTGCGCCAAGTAATGAGAACCATCTCCTATGATCTGGGAGACGAGGAATGGTATTCAACTTACCATGAGTTCCAGGAATCGGCCATTCCCGTTGAGGTATTTTCCTGGGCCTTGAGGCTCACCGGATGGCTCCAATTTGCCTATCCTCAGGGGCCGGCTTTCCCGGAGGCCTCATGTTGTTAACCACTACTAAAGAGACTATGAGAAATCTGCTGAAGGAGGAAACGCACATGGCTGCTGAACATCAGCGACTGATGGACGCCTGGCGGGAGTTATGGGGCCAATATAAGGCGATTATCGACGCATTCGATGGGTTGATCTATATCTGCTCCGCATCGTTAGAAATTGAATTTGTCAACCGGCATCTTGCCGAGATGCTAGGCTACTCCCCTTTGGGGCAAAAGTGTTATGAGGCTTTATATAATCTGGATCATCCCTGCCCCCGTTGTTCCAAGGAAAAGGTGCTGCGGGGAGAAACCATACGCCAAAAATCCTTCAATCCCCAAAACAACCGGACGTATTATCAGGTTGCCACTCCCTTTTATCTGAAGAGCGAGACCTTTATGATGACGACTATTCAATATTTACCGGCCAACTGCCCTAGCCAGATGATCTCCCTGGAACTGAGGGAAGCTCCCGAGGAGGTGTCAGGAAGACAGGTAGCCTGAAACCTGTCAATCTAAACCTGCAACAAATATAGTAGATAAATCAAGATGTTAATTATAAAAACGCCCCTTCATTAAGAATTAACTGAAGCTTAATTCCCCCCTAACAATTGTCTGCTAAGAAGGAAAGCAAATTTCCTGCAAGGGGGTGGACTTTGGGTTTTCGCGTATGGCGGGCTGGATGCCGCCAGGATTTTGTAATTTTTAATAAAGAAATCGGAGTTAATCAAAGGGAGAAGTGGTGATGAAACTTAAAAGGAACCTGAAGCTGTATGCTCTGACCGCATTGCTGACCCTGTCGCTGGGGTTGGCGTGCTTCGGCCCGGCTTTTGCCAAGGAGGCCCCGAATGGCAAATGGATAGCCGGTGATTTTCACCAGCACACCTTCTACACCGATGGCGGAACCACCTTTGATTTCGCCATGGGAAAAAACAATGAATTCGGTCTGGACTGGTGGTCTAACTCCGAACATGGCGGGAAGCGTCCCCAGGATGGCAATAACGTTAAATGGGATAGCCGCCCGGAGGTCACCATCCTTGGAGCTACCTCAGTCAGCAGCGGCCACCGGGAAATGTGGCGCTGGCAGAGCCTGCGGGATTACGCCTACCCTGATATCCTCAGGATTCGCGACCTTTACCCCACCAAACGCATCTTTTCCGGCGTGGAGTGGAATGTGCCCGGCCATGAGCATTGCAGCGTAAGCGTGGTGGGGAAAGACGCCACGGCGGTCAGCGCTTTTGAATACAAATTTGATACCACCGGCTATGATTTCCTTACTGATATCTCGAATAATCCTCTGATGGCGAAATACGGGTCCTTGACCAAGCAAAACGGCTTTAAAGATTTTCTTCAAGGTCCGACTTCAGTAACCGCAACAGGCAAGCCCTATCCCGAGCGTCACACCGATGCAGTGGCCGCCTGCGCCTGGATGCAGCAGCAGTACACCGCCAAAAACCTTGACAATGCCTGGATCATCTTCGCCCACATCGAACGGGCCGGCGTCTGGAGCTCGAGTAGCGGCGGCGGCTACAACATCGAACATTTCCGTGATTTCAATAACGCCGCGCCCGACATCTGCTTCGGCTTTGAGGGCGCCCCGGGCCATCAGGTTAACCATTGGCGCGGTTTCGGGAATACCGTCAACACCACCCCCGGGATCGCCGACGAAACCAGGAGTAAAGATTTCGGCGGCACCTACGGTGGCGTAGGCTATTACTCGGCCAAGGTGGGTGGCCTCTGGGACGCCCTCCTGGGCGAGGGCCGGCGCTGGTTCAACTTCGCCAATTCCGATTACCACCTGCACTGGACTGCAGGCGGCGACGACTTCTTTCCGGGTGAATACCAAAAGACCTATGTTTACGCGGTCAATAGACATCATGATCGCAAAATCTCCTTAAACGAAATCGCCGATGGCCTCAGGTCCGGAAACTCTTATTTTGTCCATGGCGACCTCATCAACGGTCTGGAATTCAGCGCTAAGGCCGATGATGAAACGGTCCCCATGGGTGGTGAACTGGAGCTGAAAGGTCATGGGAAAGGCCATGGTAAAGGCCACCCGGTTCAGATCACCATCAAGTTCAAGAGCCCGGCTTCGAACCACCACGACGATGTTCCGGTGGTGGACCACATCGATTTGATCGCCGGGGAGATTACCGGCAAAATCGCCCCGGGGAGCCCTGACTACACCAAGGCCACCAATGACAGCACCAAGGTTATCGCCACCTTCAGCCAGCCCGACTTCACGGTGGACAGAGAGGGCTGGACCGTGATCAGAACGATGGTCAAAGTAGACAAGGACATGTATTTCCGCCTCCGGGGCACCAACCTGGCCCCCAACACCCCTGATGAGACCGATGCAGATGGCAACCCTCTGCCCGACTACTTGGTTACGGCGAACCAGAGCATCGATGGGGCTGCCGAGGCATGGAAAGACCTGTGGTTCTACTCCAACCCGATCTTTGTCTATGTGGATAAAAAAAATGATAGAGACAAAAAGGCCCTTTAGGCTTTTCAGCCTCCGGCCATGGTCCACAGTTAATATGGTTTGAGAAAAAGGGACCTTTCGGTTTAACCCTTTTTACTATGCCGCAATGCTAAACCAAAGGGAGGGGACTGTTACGGTCCCCTTCCGTCTTATTTGCGGCTGGGCCTTCTATCGCCGCCATTTCGTTAAGGCGTCTGGCAAAGCCTGTTGAAATTATTTTTCACAGGCACCCAGGAGAAATCTGCTTTATGTCACGTCAATATTTTCAGCGTGTCTCTCTCTATGTCTTGATTTTTCTCTCCGGTCTGGCAGGCCTGGGATATGAAATGGTCTGGAGCCGGATGCTCACAACCGGATTGGGGCACGAAATCACCGCAGTACTGGCCGTGGTGGCGGCCTTTTTCTGCGGCATGGCCCTGGGAGCCTGGAGCCTGGACAAGCGGGTGAGCTCCAGCCGCACCCCGGGACGCTGGTATGCCGGCCTGGAATTGGTTGTCGGCGTTTGGGCCGTGGCATTGGTATTTCTCATTCCCTGGAGCTCCGGGTTCGCGGCCAAATTGACGGGTCCGGAACCCTCGCCCCTCATTCACTGGACTGTAGCCTTCGTTCTGCCTTTCTTTCTTTTGCTGCCGGCGACCTATGCCATGGGGGGCACGCTTCCGGCCATGGAGCGCCTCTTTTCTCACTTGCGCCAAGACGGCCGGTGTGTGGGCGGGTTGTATGCCGCCAACACCTTCGGGGGGGTGGCCGGCACCCTGGTCACCACGTTCTTCATAGCCCCGGCCTGGGGCTTTCAGACTACTTTATTTATTCTTGCTGCTGTCAATGTGGTTTGCGCCGCAGGAGTATTAAACTTGGCCCGTCAAGAAGCCCGACCTGAGCCGGTGGAGGTGTCTTTGAGGGATTTGCCTTCTCCCAGGCGCCTATATGCAATCCTTTTTTTCACCGGCCTTCTAGGGATCGGCTATGAAGTCATGGTGGTGCGGATTCTCAGCCAGGTCTTGGAAAACACCATCTTCAGCTTTGCCAGCATCTTGTCGGTCTATCTCCTGGGGACTGCCTGCGGCGCGGCGCTGTATCAAAGAATGGCGTCCAGGCTCAAGTACGAGCCGACCTTGACCTACCTGCTCCAGGCCGTGTCAACCGCCTGTCTGATCGGAGTAATGTTCCTCTGGCGCGCCGAGCCCGTCTACGACGCCGTTCGAACCTGTCTGGGAGGCGGTTTTTTCGGCTCGATAGCGGGCGAATTGGTCTTGTCGGCGTTCATTTTCCTTCTCCCCACCGTGCTGATGGGAGGCACCTTCAGCCATCTGGCCCAGGCGGCGCGCCGGCAGAACGGCGGTTTTGGCCGCGCCCTGGGGATCAATACGGTGGGTGCGGCCTTTTCGCCCCTCGTCTTCGGGGTGCTGCTGCTTCCTAGCTTGGGCGCCAAGCTCTCTTTAACCCTGGTATCCATAGGTTACTTGTTCTGCTTAGCTCCCGCCGGGCTGAAAAAGGCTTTGCTGGTGGGCGTACCTCTCCTCCTCTGCGTGGCAATTCTTTTCGGTTTCGGGCCCATGCACTTGGTCACGGTTCCTCCCGGAGCCAAAATTGCGGCGCATGTGGAGGGGGTGATGGCGGCGGTGTCGGTGATCGAAAGCGCTGATGGCGAATTCCACCTCAAAGTGAATAATCATTTTGTCATGGGCGGCACGGCTTCCTATTATTCCGACCGGCGGCAGGGGCACATCCCCCTCTTGCTTCATCCCCACCCGAAACGAGCTCTATTTTTAGGTCTCGGCACCGGCGCCACCTTTGCAGCCGCGGCCGACCACCCCCTCCTGGAAGCCGAGGGGGTGGAACTCATTCCCGAGATCATCCCGCTTCTTCGTTATTTCGTGAAATCAACGGAAGTGTTCAGCCAATATCCGGGCTTGCACCTCAAGGTGGCCGACGCTCGCCGCTTTGTCAACGCGTCCCGGAACAAATACGACGTCATTGTGGCCGATTTATTCCATCCCGCCCGGGACGGCGCCGGCTCGCTTTACACGGTGGAGCATTTTCAGGCGATACGCGGCTTGCTGGAGCCAGGCGGCCTGTTTTGCCAGTGGTTACCGCTCTATCAACTTGATTTGGATGTGCTGCGAATCATCGTCAGGACTTTTCTCCAGGTTTTTCCGGAGGGTACGGCGTATCTATCTCATTACAGCCTCCAGACACCGATTATCGGCCTGATCGGTACAACCCAGCCGGGGAGGTATCCGCCGGAATGGCTCGACCACCGGATTCACGATGCCACCTTAAGAGGGAAGCTGCATTCCCTGCGTTTAAATGACTCTTATGCGCTATTTGGGAATTTCCTGGCGGGACGGGAAGACTTGGCTGTTTTCGCGGGAGCAGGGCCTCTTAATACGGACGATCACCCCGTAATCACCTTTGCAGCTCCTCGGTTCATCTACACTTGGCCACAACCTGCTTCTGGGCGTCTCATATCGCTCATTAATACTTTTAAACCACAGCCGGAGCAACTTCTCGAGTCTCCACATAACGTAGTCGAAGCTGCCGTTGCAGAGCGCCTTACTTCCTATTGGCAAGCTCGAAATCAATTTCTCCTGGCCGGAATCGGCATTACGCCAACCAACGATCCCAGGCAACTGTTGAAAAGCGTGCGGGAACCCTTGTTATCGGTAGTTCGCCTCAGCCATGACTTTGCCCCGGCCTATGACCCTCTACTGATCCTGGCCCGGCGTCTTTATCCTATTGATCCTTATCAGTCACGCGCTCTACTCCTTGACTTGGAAAATGCAAATCCTGTCAGGGATGACGCCCGCAGTCTGCGGGAACATCTTTTTAATTAACTATGGACGAGAAACCGGGGCGGTCTTGGTCGCATATGGATTTACCCCTTTCAGTTGAGCAGAACAATAATTATCCAATTTCGCCGTTAGAATAAAGTTTCTTTAGGAGAAAAGAGTCTTCTTCCCCCTGATACTCCGCAGCCACTCCCCCTATTCTGGCAGAGGCCTGGAATAGGAAGTCCCGGCCCCTGGTTTTTAGCGGCGGACCTGGAAAAGTCAAATAGTTCCGGACTCTCAGCTTAGGTTTGGATTTCGACAGCTTGTTAAGCTTGATTAAATCGGTTAAAAGAGGAGCAAGACTATCCATG
>QYQD01000050.1 GCA_007280345.1 Deltaproteobacteria bacterium
CCGGAATAATAGACACGCGCGAGTACAGGAAACACCCCGCCGGGCCCATGCTCTCCCGCCCCACCTTCCCCGGCCCCGATGATATCAGCCCAGGCGGGGTACTCCTCATCCCTCAAAAGGTTCTCCGCCGCAAAAGCCGGATCGTCCGACGCCTGGATCCGCGCCAGGCCGGCAAAGGTGAAATTATGATCAATCATCGCCAGACAGTTGCAATAGGTGGCCTCGCCAAAATCCGCCTGCACCCACTGGTCAACAAGGCCGGTCGAGCGCCAGGCCCGAGGGCGCAATGAATCCTGGAGGTTTTTCGCCACCCAGGTTTCCGCCTCGCTGGAGGCGGTCACCACGGCAGCATCAAACTTGCGGTTATCCCAGATGATCCGGGTTTTCGCCGTGGCGGCCAAGCCTATCTCCACACCGTTAATATCGACCGGTCGTACATGTCCAGCTCCAATCCCTTTAACGCAAAGGGCAGGCCATCGATCTCAACGGTGTCCCAAATATTGCGCTGGAATGGCTGAATTTTAGTTTCCACCTGCTGCGTTTCCCGCCTGGTGCCGTAGAGGTCGATGTTTTTCTGCGCCAGCAGGGCCGCCTCGTCCCGATCAATTAAGCAGGTATCCAAAGGCCCCAAATCATGGGCTTCTTTCGAGTCTTCCAGATCTTGATTATGTCTGGATATTTGGCGCCACTCCCGGCGCAGCCACTGCAGGCGCTCCTGGGACACTCCGGCGGCATTCTGATTGGTGTTCCAGTTACGGTCATAGTGCAGATAGACCCGCCGGTAAAAGTTTTGATCATCCTTCTCCCCGGTGCGGGAGGGAAAATATTCCACGTCCGTCAGCGAGAGACTCGGCTCTCCGGCCGGATTAGTAATCTCCTTCAGAAAAAATTTCCCGTTCAGGGTGACGGTATACACCGCCGGAATGCCGGAGAGCAGCGTATCAATGATCTCGCTGATTGCCGACGGGGAATCCACCAGTAACCCCAGCTTATACGGGATGGTGGCATTGAACGCCGCCAGGGCCGCCAGGTCGAACTCCGCCTCCGGGTCCCACCCGGCCCACACCGCGATGAGGGCACGGATGATATCCGCCGCCTTATCCACGTAAGCCAGGCTAACCGGGTCGATCATGCCCCGGCAATCCACGGTGACATCCGTGGTTTCCTCCAGGCCGCTGCACAGCACAGTGGATATCAGGCGAAACCGCCACTCGTCGAGAGCCTCGAAATCCTGGCCGCTTTGGGTGTAAAACTGAATTGAGACCCCATCGGCCAGAGGGATGGGGGCTTCCTTGAACGTCCAAGACCAAATATCGTCCACCACGAACGGGGCCACATACACGGAGGTGCTGCCCCCGACGTCCCCGGCGTCGTAATCATTCACCGGCGGATCGGTCAATGGCGGATCCGTGAACTGCACGGAATAGCCGGCAAACAGTTCAATGGGGTTAATATTGGGGATCGAATTATCCAGGTGCCAGGCGCCGCCGTTGTTGCGCCATTTAAACCGGACGGCGTCCCCGACATTGCCACTGGTGGTGATTTCCACATCCACATTATCCCCGTGGTTATGGGCCACCACGCCCATAACTCCGGGCGCCGAGGCGATGGGGGTCCACCAGCTATTTTCGATCCACGTGCCGCTGCCGGGCGCCCCGGTGAAGGCCACGCTCAAGCCCCGGTTCAGGGCGATGGGCGCGGTAGCCAGAATATCCACCGGGCCGTTCCAGTTGGCGCCATTGTCATCCGACCACTCAAACTGCGGACACGGCACGTCGCCAATATGGCCGCCCCGGGTGACTTTGACCTTATAGGTGTCCTTGGTGGTGCCGGTATAGTCGCCGCTCACCACCATCGTGGCGTTGCCCGCCGCCGGGGATTTCACCAGGGTGGTGGCGTCATAGGCCAGCTTCCAGGTGAGAATGCCTTCCCCCAGCCAGGTTTCTCCGCCATCAATCGAGTATCTGAAGGTGGCCAGCCCCACCTCCGAACCGGCGGCGATGGAGTCGATTTGAATTATCCACTCCTCCTGCATGGCGTCTCCGGTATAGGGCCCGGAGGTCTCCATTGTGGCGCTGCCTTCGGCGTCTTTGGCCGCGGGAGAAATATCCTTCTGCTTAAAAGTCCAGGAGCCGCCCCCTGCCGCCGCCGCGTTATAATAGACGTTATCCAGGGCGTCAATTACCGCCCCCGCCAGGGCATAGAGAAAGGCGCCGGCCTCGGTTTGCCTTATCAAGATCGGCTTAAAATTTTTCACCGCCCCCAGGGGCAAGGGGATGAGTTGATTCCAACTACCTTCATCAACGTAAGGCGACTCCGGCAGCTCAAAATCCGGGATCGTGCGGTCTAATTCCTTCCCCTTGTCATAAATCCGCAGGGTGACGGTGCCCTCCCCTTCATCCCAGCTCGGCCGGCCGATGTGCCCGGTGAATAGGGTATAATAATCCGCCTCGGCAAACTCCTCCCCGCCCACCTTGATCACCAAGGGCTGGCCGATGAAGGTGTAAGCCCCGGACAACATCTCCCGCCAGGAAATGCTATTGGCGCCATCCGGTTTATAATCCAGGTCCTTCGCCCAGAGGGTTAAGTCGCCCCAGGTCGGCACGTGATTAGGGGTCAGCGTGTCGTTGCTCTGGCGGGTCAGGCGGGGCATATCCTTGATGCAGGGCAGATAGAACCGGCTCAACCGGTCGGGCGGATAATCCGAAAAATACAGGGGTATGATGACGCCATCCGCCACCCGCATGACGGAGGTCGAAATCAGAAAAATTTGCAGTTGGCCGCTGCGGCCGGCCCACGCCTCGAATGACAGCATTTAATGCACCCTCAACCCGATTTCCCGCCGCACGTCCTTATCTTTCATCAAATTAACGATTTCCCGTTTGGTCTGCTTGGAGATAACCTTGCCGTCGGGGGTGACTACCGTGATATGGGTGGTGGTGTGATGCTGGATAATCGGCGTGCCGCCGGCGTTGCCCCCGGCATCCCCGGCGGCTACCGGCAGCCCCGCCACCGGCAGCCGCCCGCTGTTGAGCATGTCGAAGCTGATTCCGTGCCGGGCATATTCGGCCGTCGTGTCCCGGTTGATGATCCATTCGCCCACCTGGGCCTTGATCAGGCGCTCGTCCATGTTCAGGCCGCCGTGGGCCACCAGGAGGCCGCCGTGGGCTACCAGGCCGCCGGTGTGCAGGAAAGGGATAAAACTCTTGACGGTGCTTGTCATAGCTGCCATCGTTAGGGCGGTGGCAGCAATGCCTAATGCAGCGGCTGATCCCGTCAAGGCTATTGCCGCAGCGGTAAATTCTATGGTCGTGGTGGTGGCCGTTAGCATCTCAATTACCTGAATGGCCAGCCCCACCATCTGCAAGACCGCCCCGGCATAGACCAGGGCCTGCGAATTGGTGGCAATACCGATGCCGGAGAGAAGCAGCCCGCCCGCCGACAATCCCAACTGCAGCCCGGATGTACTGAGCAGTTTAGCCGCCAAGGACAGTTCTTGGCCAGGATCTTGGGCGCCGCCGACTCCGGCGCCGCCTGTGAGACTCCCGGTGGTGCTCTTGGCAGGCGGAGCGATCATCTTGGCAATATTATCCCAGATTTTAGTGAAGCTCTTTTCGTTCAGTTTCAGGACCATGCTTTGAACGATGGTGGCCCCCACCTCTTTAAAAGACTTCTTCTGGCCGCTCAAGGCCCCCTGGATGCCCTGGGAGAAGGCGTCGGTAAAGAAGCCCTCCATCCCGGTCAGAGCGTCCTTGATGGTGGTCTTCTCTCTCTTCAGGGCTTCCCCGGCCCGCTCGATGGCCCAGCCCTCCAGCGTCCCCAGGTCAACCGCCTTCTGCCGCGTCAGGTTGTATTCCTTGGCGGCATTGGTCAGGCCGAGCATGGCCCGGTAGTTGTCCTTCTGGGATGCGGTTAGGTCTTTGCCGATAAACCACTGTTCCAACTGCGCCTGGCTGATCTTTTTCTCCAGTTGCCAGGACTGCTCCTTCCAAATCACCTGATCCTTGATGAGGATGCTGCTCTGCGCCAGGGAGTCATAATAGGTTTTCTGCTGTTGGTTCTCGGCCAGGGCCAGCTTCTGCGACCGGTCCACCGCGTGCTGGTACATGATCTCCCGGGCCTGGTCCTCCTCTTTCACATGCCCCTTGACATCGGATATCCGTTTCAGGTCCTCGGTGATCTGCAAGGCGCTGGTCTGGTGAGTTGCAGCCAGGAACTTCTTATTGAGGTCATCGCTGATTTTCTGCTCTTTGCCAGCCTTCAATTCGCTGGCGGCCAGCATCCCGTCCTTCAACTGCTGGTCGTCCATCGCCAGCTTTTTGATCTTCTCCGTGATTTTGACATACCAGGCATCAACCCCGGCAAAGGCCCCTTCCGACAACTTGGCCTCCTCCTGGCGCAACTGCAGGATGAGATTTTCCAGGGTTTCGGTGGTATCCCGGCCCTTGCCGCCCTTTTCTTCCGCGCTGCCCATTTTTCGGGTTGGGGCCGGAGTTACTGTTTCCTGCCCATACATCGTAATAGGGCCTTCCGGAGTTTGGACGATTTGGCCCCCGGAGACGGCCCGAAGGGCTGCGGTTTGGGCCGGAGTGCTATATTTGGGTGCTTCGGGCATATTGGGAAGTACGCCCCCATAATACCCCTGCGACAGAGCCTGAACCCCCGGATCACTTGCCATCCATTTCGACAGACCACCGAAGCTAAAAGTTATGGGGACAACAATCCCTTTGTTGGCAATGTTGGCGATTTCTTTGACAAATCCCCAGGTTCCTTGAACTAATTCTTTTACCGCCTGCCAGCCCCGGGTAATACCTCCCTCAATCTCCCCCCGGTGTTCCCGGAGATAACTGTTCATATCCCGAATGATGCCCACAATGTCGTTATAGGCCCCTGCCAGCCCGCCACGTCCAACCTGGGACAGCAAAGTATCCAGGGTCGTCTTCTGGGAGGTTATGGTTTTTTGGACGTCCTCGCCGGCGTAGATCAAGCCCTTGAATTCCTGGGCCAGCCAGTGAATTAAATCCCCGTCCTGCCGGTGCTGTTCGACAACATCTTTCCAGGCCGCCCCATACCGGTCCTTGACCATCATGGCCAACTGGTCGGTGGCCCGGGCCTGGCCGCTGAGCATGGCCCGCAACTCCTGGGAGATCTGGATAGCCTGCACCTGCCCCTGGGTGGCCAGCTTAATCTTGTCCACGATAGTCCCCAGGTCGTCGATCTCCTCCTTGCGCAGCACGATGCCTTTCTGGGAGAGGATATTCCAGGCCTGCACCATATCCTTGCCGGAGGCAAAATGCTTAGCCGCGGCCAATTCCAACTCTCCGTACATATCCTTGGAATAGGCGATGTTGCGGGCATAATCCTTTTGGGAGTCGGCGCCGGCCAGGCCCAGATCGGTGAGGGTGGCTGCCACCCCGATGGTGGTGAGCTGGAAGTCGTCCACCGACTGAATGCCGGCCTTGAAGGCGCCCACCACGGTCTGCTCCAGCTTATAGGCCGCCGCGGTAACCAGGGCATAGATGCCGATCTGCTTCACCAGGGAGGCGGCGAAATCCTCCGCTCCGCCCATACTGGCCTGACTGCCGCTGACCGAGGCGGCGGCCAGTTCTTGCGTGGCCACCGTGGCGTTCCGGATCTTGACGGTCCCTTGATCGTCCACATACAGTTCTATGGTTACCCGGTCTTTAGTCGCCATTTTAAAAGCCTGTTTAGTGGCGCAGGCGTCCCTGCCTGCGATCCTCTGCGGCGGGCGGGACGCCCGCCCTACGGTTCACTGCTCCCTGTTTCCTGCTCACTCTCGTCCATCAGGTCCTTCAAGTTTTCCCCGGTCCGCCACCGGGCCAGGATGGTCACCTTGCGGATCAACTCCTCATCCCAGATAACCCCCAGGGCCTCGGCCACCTGGCGCACGTTGCCCAGGTTGACTCCCCCCAGGCCGTCGGTGAGAAGCACGTCGCAGGCCTCCACCAAACCCCAGGCGGCCCGGTTTCCCGGCAGCAGTTGCGGCGGGTCGCAGGCGGCGCAGGGCGGGGGGCCTTTCGAAAGGAACTGATGGTCTTCCCGGCACTGCTTACAGCCCCCCGTTTTCTCCCGCCACCACAGGGCGACCCTCAGGAGTTTTTTCTTTCCTCCTCCTGCCGCTCATCCTGAAACCGGGCCAGGTCCGTGCAGATCTGCCGCACCACCGCGTCGAGGCCATAGGCCTCTTCCAGCAATTCCCGCTTATACTCGTCGGTGCATGGGATCTCCTCCGGATACTCCGAGGGCTCAATGGGAATCAGCCGGGCGTAAATCTCCCGGGTCAGGCCCCGCCAGTCCAGAATGACCCCGGCATACTCGGCCAGGAGCTTCTTCGGGTTGATCCGGTCGACGTTCTGGCCGGTCTGGCGATCCCAGGTGCTCTCCGTGGCCCGCTCCAGCATCCGGGTCAACTCGCTCCGGGGCAGATAGCGCACCAGCATCTCAAAATCCAGGCCCTCCACCGGCACCCAGACGGTTTTCTCCACCCGCTTTTTAGAGCTCATCCTCAGCCTCCGAACCGGTTAATGGGGCCGGAGCCGCTGATTTCGTAGGCCACGGTGGCGTTTTTGTCCTTGTCCTGGCCGAATTTCTGGCTTTTGACCCGCCCTCCGGCTTCCGGGTTGACCGCCACGTCCGGGGCAAAATACACCGTCGCATTGAGATAAAACCGGATATCCGGGATCAGGGCGCCGGAGAGAAAATACGCATCCAGGGCTTGCTGAAAAGGATCGTCCGGGCGCACCAGACCGGAAAAAGAAACCTTCCAGCCCATCGTGGCCACATCCGTCCGCTCCCAGCCATCCCCGAACTCGGAGTCATCCACCTCTTTGGCGTCCATCGTTAAGTCCCACTTGCCGATGCCCCGGATAAGATCGGTGTTCAGTTTTACCGCTGCGTATCTGCCGCTTTCACCCATGATGCGTTCCTCCTGGTAGGGCAGGCATTCCTACCTGCCATCCTTATCTAGGCCGAAGAGCCGGCAATGAAGATGTCGTAGATGCAGGCGGCGCCGGCGGAGTTGAGGATCTTCAGCAGGTCGCCGGTGCCGGCGGTCACCGCCACCCCGGCCGGATTACAGATGAGCAGAGCGAACGATGCCGGCCCGACCTTGATGATATCCGTAGGGTCGCCCACCCAACCGACGAAGCCGAGGCTGGCCGCCCCGCCCACGGAGAGGGTTTGCGTGGTGCTCTTGTTCTTGATGGCCAGGATCTTGACCTTGGCCAGGATAATGGACGCTCCATAAGAATCCGTCAGGCCGCCGGACAGATCCAGATTCTCAGAGGCCCCATCCGCCAGGGTGCGCTCGTCGTCAAACTCCTTGTCCACCAGGCCGGCGCCGGTGCCGGGACTGAACTGCTGTTCCCAGTCCAGTTCAAAATCCTTTCTCGGGTCAGCCAGGGCCTGGTCCTTCACCTGGTGGCCCTTGAGCAATAATTTGACCAAAACACTTAAGGTATCAGCCATTGGGTCAATCCTCCTGGGTTACGGTATAAGTGGCAGCGAAGATCACCACTTCTTTGGTTATCAGCATAGCCTCAGCCTTGTTATAGGCCAGGGGGGCAAGAACGCTGTCCAGGGTGTGGTCCTTCAGGGCCGCAAACAGGTCATCTAAAATCCGGTAAGCCCCGGTATCGCCCCGCCGGCCCGCGGCCTCGCCCCGCAGGTCCCGGCAGACCACCGCCAGGGAAAAGGTATAAGTCAGGACATATTCGCCGAACGAGGCTGGCTCCCCGGACAACTCCTGCAGGCTCACCAACACCGCCGGGGTGCGCAGCACCAGCTCGGCGATCTCCTTTTCCAACTGCCCATTGTAGGAAGACACCTCCGGCAGATAGGGGAGCTCGGCCTTAATCCGGGCAATCAGCAGGTCCTCAATTTGGGTAATGGTCAGCATAATTTAGTGGTGCAGGCGTCCCCGCCTGCGGTCCTTAAATGCTCCCGGTGAGAATGTAATTAACCAAAGTCATTTCCAGATAAGTGATATCCTCATCCTGAAACATCAAATATGGCCGGGCTGGGATGGTGACCTTGCGCCCCCGCCCCGCCTTGCCCCCGAACTGGTGAATGGCGGCGTAGATCACGTTGGTGCCGATGATAATACCATTAGCCCTGATTTCCGTTGGGGCGATGGACCCCCGCAGAACTGTCGTGTCCGTGAGAGGCAGGCGTGCGGCCAGAATCTCCCGGCCTTTCTTGGTCGGCCCTCCCTTTTTGGTGCGATAATCGCTGCCCTTCGCAAATCCATAAGACCAGCTCAACAA
>QYQD01000057.1 GCA_007280345.1 Deltaproteobacteria bacterium
CCTGAAAGATTCCTGTCGTTCCCGCCGGTAACCTGGCGTTCCCCTATCACCGACATCTGGAATCTTCCTCCCCACAGATGCCCGTGCCAGATAATAATATCAAAGCTGGCATTTTCCCGGGGGAGGTGATAATTGTCGACCATGGCAAGATATTTGGCTATAATCTGCCTCCCTTCGATCCATTGCTCTAACATAACTTGTGGGTCAGTTTTCGGGGGCAGGTCAATTTTTAAGACGCGGCTGTTGGAAAGAAAGGAAATTGAAAGGATGGCCGAAGCAACAGGGTTCCTCGGCCCCCCCTCTCATTCATAACCGCTTTAGCAGAGATTTCTAATTCCTGTTCGCTGGGACTAAAAGACGGGGACAGGGCCTATAAGGAACTCTTGAAAAGTTCAGCAACTATGGTAAGCTGGTGCACCGGTTAGCCCCAGGTTTTTTTCCAAAGGCGCGCCTTTCTATAACCTTCGACCGTTATCTCCAGCCGGTCATAGACCCATAAAAAAGCACCCTCGAACGGGCAGAAAGGAACAGGAGATGGCCATCATCACTATTTCCAGGGGCTCCTACTTCCGTGGCAAGGAAGTAGCCGAAAAATTGGCTAAAAAGTTGGGGTATGCATGTATTTCCCGGGACATTCTTCTGGAGGCCTCCGAAGAATTCAATATCCCGGAGATTAAGCTCATCCGGGCCATTCAGGACGCCCCCTCGATCCTGAACCGGCTCACGCGGCAAAAAGAAAAGTACGTGGCCTATATCCGCGCCGCCCTCTTGAAACACGTGCAAAAAGACAACGTGGTCTACCATGGGTTATTTGGGCATTTCTTCCTGCAAGATATACCCCACGTTCTCAAGGTGCGCATTGTGGCCGACCTGGAAGACCGGGTGGCGGATGAGGTGAAGCGGGAGGGCATCTCCGCCACCAAAGCCCGGGAGATCATTGTGAAGGATGACGAGGAGAGGCGCAAATGGGCCCTCTATTTATATGGCGCCGACTGGTGGGACGCCACCCTTTATGACCTGGTCATCCATCTGAAAACCATCACGGTGGATGATGCGGTCAGTCTCCTCTGCCAGGTGGTGCAACTGCCGGGTTTTCAAACCACGCCCGAATCCCAGGAGGCCATCAATAGCCTGGAGGCGGCGGCGCGCATGGAGGCAGCCCCGGTGTGGTGGGAGGGGACGAAGAAAAAGAAATAGCGGCCGCATTTGCAGACCATGGCGTTTCAATAAAAAAATCCCGGGCACTATGGGCCATAAACTCAGAGAAAAGACGCATATTCTGGTCATCGGCGCGTTGGGGGTCGTGTTCGGCGACATCGGCACCAGCCCGCTGTATACGGTTAAAGTCTGCTTCACCGGCCAAGCCGGCCTCGCCCCCTCGCCGCCCAATGTCCTGGGGTTGATGTCCCTGATCTTCTGGTCCTTAACTCTGGTGGTGAGCATCAAGTATGCCTTGTTCATCATGCGGGCCGACGATGAGGGGGAGGGCGGCGTCTTTGCCATGCTGGCCTTGCTCCACAAGAAACTGGGGCCCAACTTGGGGCGGGGACTGGTCCTGGCCGGCCTTTTCGGCTCCGCCCTGCTCTACGGCGACGGGCTCATCACTCCGGTCATTTCCGTCCTTTCGGCCCTGGAAGGTCTGGAAGTGGCCACCACCCAGGCCCAACCTTTCGTCTTGCCTTTAACCTGCATGGTTCTGATTCTCCTTTTTTGGGCCCAAAGTCATGGAACCGGGCGCCTCGGCAAATTTTTCGGTCCGGTGATGATTCTCTGGTTTGCGGTCATCGCCTGGCTGGGCCTCATGGCCATTGTCACCAGGCCCGAGATCCTGGCCGCGGTCAATCCCCTGCACGGGCTCCAATTTTTTCTCCGCAATGGTCTCCATGGATTTTTCATCCTGGGCGCCGTGGTGCTGTGCATCACCGGGTGCGAAGCCCTCTATCTGGACATGGGGCATTTCGGGGTAAAGTCCATCCGCATTTCCTGGTATTTTATAGCTCTGCCCGCGCTCCTCTTAAACTATTTCGGCCAGGGGGCCCTGGTTCTGAACGATCCCCGGACAGCCACCGACGCCTTTTATCATCTCGTGCCCCATGCCTGGCTTTATCCCATGGTGGCCTTAGCCACCGCGGCCACCATCATCGCCTCCCAAGCGATTATTTCCGGCGTCTTTTCCTTAACCAGACAGGCGATGCAATTGGGTTTCCTCCCCGGGATGCGGGTCCTGCACACTTCAGAAATGGCCGAAGGACAGGTTTATGCCCCGGATGTGAACGTGCTGATGATGGTGGCCGCTATTCTGCTTACCATTTACTTCAAGGCTTCCGAAAATCTTGCCGCCGCTTACGGCATTGCGGTTACCGGGGACATGTTTATCACTTCGGTGGTGTTTTTTTTCATCACCAGGCAGATTTGGGGCTGGAGCCTGGTTAAGGCCTTGCCGCTCTGCCTCCTTTTTTGGGGAGTGGACTTGACCTTCTTTAGTGCCTGCCTGGGGAAATTCATCACCGGCGGTTGGTTCCCATTGGCCATCGCCGTGGTGATCCTGTCCATCATGGTCACCTGGTGGGACGGCTGGAAAACCCTGGCCTTGAAGGTGATGACCATGACCATCACCAGAGACAAGTTCATTGAAAAAGTAGCGGCCGAAAAACCGCTGCGCCTGCCCGGGACCGGGGTTTTTCTCTCCACCTTCCACAAAGAAGTGCCGCCCATGCTGCTGCGCTATCTTACCCAAACCAGGGCCTTGCCCGAGAACCTGGTAATATTATCCGTCCTGACCGCCGATGTCCCGGAAGTTGAGGAAAATAAGCGGGTGGAAACCCATGCCTTGGGGCACGGAGTTTACCGGGTCACTGGCCATAACGGCTTTATGGAAACGCCGGATGTCCCTGAAATACTGGCAAAGGCCCGGAGACAAGGCGTGGATATCGATCTGGACAATGTGACCTATTACCTGGGCCGCATAAACCTCGTCCCGGCCCGCAAAAAAAATATGACCCGGTGGCAAAGGTTTCTTTTTGCCTTTATGCTCCGCAATGCGGTCAGCCGGTCAACCTATTTAAATATCCCTCCGGCCAAGGTTTTGGAAATAGGAGTGCAGATGGAGTTTTGAAATCCGGGGGAGGGGGCTGAGAGATAAAAAGTAGTCAGTGGTCAGTATAGCCATCTGAAATTTTCCTCTCCACAGTTGCCCGCGCAAGATATGAAGATCAGATCGACAATTTTTGGGAATTTTTGAGATAATTCTGTTTTGGCAAGTGACTGTTGAAAAAGCTATTTCGTGAAAGGTGCTTTTCCCTGGATCGGGCGGGTTTTCGAGTTTAGAATGTTTTTTGTGGGATGGGAGTGTCTTTCAGTTTCTTCTTGAGGTTTATTTCCCCGTTAAGAGTAATCTTCTTCCGTATTTTCGCTTAGGTGAAGCCATAATTTGCGATCTTCTCTATATTGTGAATCATGCAATACAGAAGCCATTGGATATTTACTTTGACTTTTCCCCTGAGAGTAAACCGGTCAAGGCGCTTCTGAGTTCGGATGTTGGCAAAGACGGGTTCGGCCACGGCGAACCGTTGTGGGTAAATCTTCCGCCCCCGTTCACTATCAACCTTGCCGGCCATCCTCTTGGAAAAGTTGGTGAGTTCAACCCCAATCGGTACCCGCAAATATCTTCGTTTGCCCCCTTTGTTAGTGATACAACGCAGCTGCAGGGGGCAACACCGACAATCCTTTTCCTCAGCCACATATATCCTGTACACCAAACCATCTCGGCAAGCTTTTTTCGCTATTCGCCTGAGTCTGTTGCCCTGCGGGCACCAGTAGCGGTCGCTGGCCTCCTCGTAATGAAAATCCTCTAAGGCAAACCTCTTCCGCCGGGGCCAGTACCGCCGTTGCGCCGCGTAGCGGGGATCCCGTCGCCGGAAATAGATGTCAGGGATATAAGCATCCAGGCGCAGCTCCTGGCATTTCCGCAGATTGGTGTCGCTGTGGTAGTTGGTGTCGGCGGTAAAGATTTTTCCAGCCAAGTACTCCTCACCGTGCCCCAGGCGCTTAAGATTCTCCAGAGCTCCCTCCAACATGGGCGGTCCATGGGCATGATCCTGACCCCGGCCAAAGGCTTCAGCGTGGATGATTACCTGATGTTTGGCATCAATGAAAGCCTGGCTGTTGTACCCCTGGATGACGCCATGGGACGTCTTCATTTTGGCCGACTCGTTATCCGTGAGGTTGCTGCTGATCTCCTTGCCCGTGGTCCCGTACTTGGGGTCATTATCTTTGAGCCACTTCTCCAGGCCCTCGGCTTGCTTCTGCAGACGCTGCACTTGGCGCTCTCGATCTCTTCCTCCTCCCGGACCTGGAGGGGATCGTCCCGATCATCCTCCTGCACGTGCTCTGCCAGCAGTTCCTTCACCTTGGCTTCAAGCCGTTCCTTCTTTCTGTGCAACTCTGACTTGGTGCCGCTCCACTCCTTGGAGGCATTGGAGGGTAGCTTGAGGCCGTCCAAGGCAAAGAAAGTCCCGCCGAGGAGATCCATCTCCTGGCAGACCAACCGGACATCCCGAAACAGGGGCAAAACCTCATCCTTCATGGAGGACACAAACGCGGCAATGGTGCTGTGGTCGGGTTGCTGCCCGCAGGCCAGGGCGATGAAGACCACATTCTCCCGGCAGGCTTGCTCGATCTTCCGGGAGGAGATGAGCCCTCGGGCATAGCCCAACAAGACGATCTTCAAGAGGATCTTGGGATCGTACGCGGTGCGTCCCGTCTCATCATTGCGGTATTTCTGCTCAAACGCAGACGTATCCAGCCGGGTTTCCACCCGCGTGTGGATGGCGAACTCCAAGGTCCCGGGCATCAACTGATCTTCCAGGGAAACCGGCAGGAAAACTCTTTGCCGATAATCGTATGCCTTGAATTTAGCCATGTACTTTCTCTCCACATGATCGTTACTTACATCTGGCCCCAGACTAGCACGAAATTACTTAATTTGCCAGTAATTAATATATGTTAGATGATTTTTATGACTAAAACAACTTTTGGGGGTAACTTCTTCATAAGAGGAAAATCAGCTGAGCTCCACCCTTTTTCGACAGTCTCGCAAGTCATCAGCACATCCGTTAATAATCTCTGACCACCTTGCTTTACTATTGCCGATCAGTGCTGGCCTGTGGTCCATAGGCTTCCCAGCTTGTTAGCATCTGGTCGCTGAGGTTCTGGTATGCCCGAAATCTGGGGAAAAATAATTTTATCAAGTTATTGTGCTTTCATACCGATTGCTATATTGATTGCCTTCGAGAAAAAGGGCGCTTTCGGGGTTAAACTCGGGGGCAGAGGTCCCCAAAAACGTTTTTTGACAGCGGTGGCCAAGGTTGCCGCATAATCTCGGATAAAAAGAGGAACCTCTTTGGGGTTAAGGTCAGGAAGAGAGGTCCCAAAACCATCTTTTAATTCAGTGGCCAAAGCCACAGCATAATATCGAGTTTAAATTTTGTAAAAGAGGTTCAGAGCACGATTTTGCCCGGGCGCCGAAAAATTGCTGTATAATATCTGTTGTAATAGCCTCAAAGAAGTATGGCTAATTAAATTATAATTCTGGGAGCATTTATTTTATTACAATCGCTGAATGAATAGTTTGCCAATAATAAATTGCTAAAAACTTTAATTTTTTATTATAGGAGGTTCACTAACTATGAAACCAAAATGGTTTTGTTGTGGCGAGTGTTTTTATTTTAAAACTCACACGATAGATAGTGATGATGGTCTTTGTTATTATGATTTTCCGGCAGAAGATATCATAAGCATACATTTCTGTTCTGATTGGACTTGTAAGCGTTGCTGGAAACAAGGCCTTTCTGAAATTAATCATCAAGTATGTGAGTCTATATCTTTTGATGAAGATCAACCGAGTAAATAACCCTGGGATGGCATAGAAAGGAGAAGCGGGCGGGACCGCAGAACAAAATGAGACCTCTGCGAAAGTCTCAATTGCTGTCATCTGCAGTCAACATGTAGAGCAGGCGCCCTCGCCTGCGGCTATATGAAGTATGGACAGCCGAGGGCGGCTATCCTACATGAGACTTTCGCAGAGGTCTCAAAATAGTATAAGAAAATTATGAATTGACCGCAGACCACTACAATTTTGTCCTCAGATTTGCCCACCACGGCACAAGGAAATTGCCTGGTTATCACCAAGGCTATCGGGATCACATAAGAGCGGGTGGAAAAAATGGGAGCTCAAGATAATCCCAGGTTAGGCAATCCATGATCCAATCTGGCATGACCATAGACAAGGAAGTGAAGATCATGGGGCAGATTGGCGCAATGGCGGGTAGCACCCGGGCCTATTTAGGGAAGCAGCAACCGATAGACAACAAGATTAACCTGGACCGCTTTTTTGCTTTACCAGTGAGGGCGATTGTCTGAGGGCAAAGCTGAGACCGGGGAACGTCCATTCCGCCGACGGCGCTCTTCCATTTATCACTCCCCTGGTGGAGCG
>QYQD01000171.1 GCA_007280345.1 Deltaproteobacteria bacterium
CAGTGCGACCTGGTGGCGTCCATCCCCATGGCCGCTCCGGAGATCGGCTCGCTGAACGCCGCCACCTCCGGCGCCGTGGCCCTCTTCGAGGCGCGACGGCAAAGATTAATGGCCATAAAAAAAATTTAAGCCGACTTCCATCAAATCGAGGTCAATTTAGACCTGACTTTGGGGCAAAAAAACCTAAAACGCGCCCGGGCTCAAGATATTGTTATGATCAACTTATCAGAGATTTTTTCCTGGGCTTCAAACCAGTGATAGATAGCAGTGATCTCTATCAGGACCGCTCTCGTGGATTCAAGAGCCAAACCATCTGTTCTCTCAGTGTCGGATACATTCGCTTGGTTAGAAGAAGATCCGAGACCGGTTACCCTGGAATTAATTTTCAAATTATGCTAATAAATATTCGAAATTGAATCATTTGGAATGGGCGATGGCGGACAAATCGAAAATTTATAAAGACGGCCAAGGCGAACAAGTTGGAACTTCGTCTTATATAGTTGTCCTAAAGAGAAGCCGTATCGAGAAATTCAAGGATTGGCTACAGATAATAGCAATTTTTGCCGCAGCACTCTGGGCAATAATATTCACTTTTTATTATAAAGAACAGGTGATTCCAAAATCTGCACCTATAAATATATCATTAAATTTAGAATTAAAAAAAGTACCAATTATTAATAATCAAAAACAAAGACGACTTTATGTTATTGAATTAAATGCGTTAGCAAAAAACCCAAGCTCTCGAGATGTTATTCTCCTTCCGAGTGCTTTTATTGTTTATGGTTATAAGGTTACTGATATTAAACTTACTGAAAATGATTTTAGTAAAAAGTGTGATCGCGTTTTAGAGGAACCTTATTCAATGAAATGCATAATTAAGAATATAGAAAATAAACTTGTATCTGTAATAGCCGCTGGAGGACTTTATAATGATAAGGTTCTTGCACCAAATGAAGAAATAGGAAGAAGCATGGTCTTACATATTCCTATTCAGAAATATGACTTTGTTGAGGCTATTATTTATGTTCCAACTATTAGAGCAAAAAATGAAATTATGTTAAACTGGAAGTTCAATAAAGGAAAAGATGGATTGATTTATGATTTATATCACACTTCTGATCCGAAACATGAAGTTATTGCAAATGATAAACTTATTACGTTGCGGAAAGAAATTGGTTTGCAATTTGCCAATACTGTAAAGACGCTTAGTTTGTGGAGAAAATAAGGCAAAGAGCCATTGGGTTCTTCAACAAACAATTTCTATTTTGGTGGGGTTCTGGAAGGCCCTGGACCCATGGGTTCATCCGTCATTCCTGGGTCAGCTAACATATACCCTTTAACCAGTTCAATATTCATCTTGATCAGAGGTTCCAGTTCTTGATTGGTGGTACCGGTAGTGGCGGGCTTAAAGGCCAAGCAGATATTACCCACGGTACACACCCGGTTAACATGGACCATGTAACCTCGGGCCCTGGGCAGCGCCTGCTCGAGGTAGGCTTCGGCCTTGTCAAACTTCTTTTCTACAACCATGATGGAAGCCTTGTTGCTTAAAGCCAGAGGATTACCTGGATCCTTTGCCAAGATCTGGTCAAGAAGCGCATCTGCCTTTTTGTACTGTTTCTTTTCGATAAGATCATAAGAATCCAAAAGCGCCTTGCCAACATCAAAATCCCTTTCGGCCTTTTTGACCTCCGCCGCAAAACTAGCCACCGACCATAAAGAAGTCAGAACTAATAAAATGATAATGAGTTCGAATGCAATATTTCTCATATTCATTGCCCAAAAGGTGTAGAGAGCCTTAGGATTCTTAAAAAAATATTATTTCTTTTTTGGGGAGACGGGGGTCATGGACGGTGTCGGACCCATAGGTTCATCCGACATCCCTGGTTGTATTGAAATCTTGGCCTCGAGTTTCTTAATATTCTCCTGAATGATCGGAGCTATAGAGCTCTGGTCGCCTACTTCCTTCAGTGGTTTAACCGCCAGGAGGCCGCCGCCGGCAAAGCAAGTCTGTATAACTTTTTGCTTATACTCAGCGGCGTGGGTGCTAGCATCTTTCAGGTTGGCCAGAGCGTCATTCAGTTTGCCTTCCCTCTCTTCTATCACTGCCATGTTATTCAGGGCAAAGGGATTGAACTTATCCCGTTTCACCGCGATGGAGAATAGGTTTTTGGCGGCCTCATACTTGCCTTCCCGGACGAAATCATAGCCTTGGGCTATGGGGGTAAAAGCATCTTCCGTCATCATCGCGCCGCCCGTGGGCTGAGCCAGAGCCTGAGACGATAAAAGCAAAAGAAGAGCTGCCACCTTTGCAAAAATTAATAATTTATGCATTTATTTTCTCTTTTGAACATACCAATTTCCATTTTAAGGCGGTCCCGCGGCGCTCTCGCCATAAATGTGTCTCAATGACCACATGTTAGTCTAAAATTGCATGAGAATCTATTTTTTTCTGAGGCTTAAAGTAGTTACTCTATCGATAAATAGGCATTCTCTAATTTATAGACTGAGAAACCCAGGCCAGCAATGCCGGTAGAATGAAAGAGCTAAAATATTTGAGATTCTCCTATTTCCAGAAGCGGATAGGTCTTAGCCTATATGCCGAAGTCACAGTGATATTTATTAAGGAAAGTAGAGGTAAGGATAGCAATTAACTTGCCATGATCGACACTTATCACCTTCCCCGGGAAAATGCCAGATTTGATCTCATTATCTTGCATCGACATCTGTGGGGAGGAAGCGGGTTGATAGCAATTTGAGACCTCTGCGAAAGTCTCAATTGCTGTCATCTGCAGACAACATGTAGAGCAGGCGCCCTCGCCTGCGGCTATATGAAGTATGGACAGCCGAGGGCGGCTATCCTACATGAGACTTTCGCAGAGGTCTCAATTTGGAGAAGTTGCTTGCTATCCAAACTCTCCAAAAGGGAGGTGGTCTGTCAGAGAACCTGAATTCACCTGAAGAAGAATTTTCGGAAGAACTTCTGCGTGCTCCTTCAGATAATTGTGGATTATTTTGTGGCGAGCACGTATTCCCCGCACCAATCTGAGCTTTTGGTGTAAGGCCAGTTTGTCTTGGACCGGGGCATGTCTGTGCTCTCTGCCTGGGGGGCATGGCGGTGACAACCGCCATATTCACCTTTGCCCGTCTGGGGTCGCTCCCAATATTGACAATCTTCACATTGCCCAATGCTGCCCATAGTTCCTCCTCTTTTTAAAAAAAGACCATTAAGCCGAGATTATGCGGCCGCCTTGGCCACCGCAGTCGAAAATGGTTTTGGGGACCTCTCCCCGAATTTATCCCCGAAAGCGCCCTTCTTCTCGAAGGCAATCAATATAGCAATCGGTATGAAAGCACGATAACTTGCCATTCTCGACAATTATCACCTCCCCCGGGAAAATGCCAGCTTTGATATGATTATCTGGCACGGGCATCTGTGGGGAGGAAGATTTCAGATGGCGGTGACCGGGGAACGCCAGGGTACCAGCGGGAATGGCAGGGAATCCTTCAGGCCAAGAAGGCTAGATATCCTCTGGATATGGAAGGTTTTTGGCTCAGTGATAAGTTTCGGATCAGGGCAGTGATCAATCCATTCACTTTTAACTCTATCCTCAAAGGAAACTGATCCGCTCCAACCAGACCCCTAAAATCTTCAAGACCTAATCATACCACCGGTTCTGCCAATCCCTTCCCGAATCCTTTTGCTTTCCAGGGTGTCCTGATAACCCGGAGGAGAAATCAGATTATTATCCTGGGAAAATAATGGCTTCCCCTGCCACGAATCAGTACTTCTACCAATTTCCCTTAAATTAAAAATGTATTAATTAAAAGGCAACTTGAAGATAGTTCGAAATCAATTGAATTTGATCCCACAAAAAGCCGCCGATTTTCATGGAGGAAAATCAGATAAGGGAGGAGCCAACGTTAAATTAAAAGTCTTTTTAAAACACTGTCAACTGCATACCCGATAAAGCCAAACCCGTTGCGAGGCGGGGACGGAAAGCCACGGGTCTCAAAAAATGAGATAGCCGGGTTGCCTGGGGCTTCCACAGGTGACCCGGGTTTTTTTATACCATTCGCAAAGGCAGGAAAAGGATGAAGAGAACTTTAATTAAATCCCTTATGCTTTTGGCCTTGGGAGCGGTTATCTCCCTGCCGGGGATGGCAGCGGCAGATTACCCATTTTCTTCGATTACCGGGTATTTTGGGGAACAGTCGATCAGTGGATTGGCTTTTGACCGGATAGATACTACCAGCCAGGGGCCTAACCTATTCTCCGCTGTCGTGGACGGAACGGGCAATGCCGCTACGATCGATCATGGCAATAACGTTTTTATTACGGCTAGCTGGAAAGGTTTATATGTGAGCGATACCAAGAGCACGGCTTTTGGTCCCGCAGTCGTAAAGCTGCACTGGGACTGGAACTTCATGGGTAACGTACCGAATCCAGCTTTGCCCATGACATTAGGGATAGACCACTATAGCAACAATGTTTTGGAAGGTTATGAACTATACACCATGGGTTCTGGTGGTAGTTATAGTGGCGATTACCATTCCGCTCCCCCTGCCCGCCACCATCCTACTGATAGGCACAGGATTGCTGGCGTTGATATGGCTGCGGCGGCAATTCAAGAGCGGTAATCAGGATGATTCAATTAAAGGAGCTTTTTATTCCTCTTATATTCAATTAAGGAGAAAGACATGGATCCGATTGTGGAAGTGCTTGAGTCTACTATGGCTGTGCAAGATCCCTACATCGTTACCCATCAACAACGGGTAGCTCAAATATCCTTGGCGGTAGCACGGGAAATGGGACTTGAGGAGCAAAAAATCAGCAACCTTGAGATGGCCGCGAGACTTCATGATTTCGGCAAAATCTCGGTGCCCATCGGCATCTTATCAAAGCCGGGGAAATTGTCGGTCCCCGAAATGGCCATAATTAAAGGTCACCCCGTGACGGGCGCCGATATGTTGAAACAACTAACCGTTCCAGCGTACACCTTCCTGACCATAATGCAGCATCATGAAAGAATAAATGGGGCGGGCTACCCGTTTGGTTTGTCAGGAGAAGATATCCTTCTGGAAGCGAGAATTTTGGGAGTAGCGGATGTGGTCGAGGCCATAGCTTTCCCTCGTCCTTATAGAACTTCCCTGGGGATTGAGACGGCTTTAGGTGAAATCTCCCAAAATAAAGGGGTCCTTTACGATACTTCGGTAGTGAATGCTTTTACGAAATTATATTCTGGGAATATGTTTGGCAATTTCTTTTGTTGTAAAAGTTTCTTCTCATAATACTTCTCTTCTTCGGGGCACGCTCCATCGCTGTTTGGCCGACAGGGGGCCAACCTCACTCCCAGCCGTGGGCAAACTCCGGTTGCCCTGCGGGCTCCCTCCGTTAGGCCCACGACCTCCCCGGCCACCTTCTTCCCTTCTTCCATTTCACGTCCTCCTGGAACACAATTTTTATTATTTAACCCAATTCCGTGTCCAAGGTAACTGGGTGCAGCCCACGAGAAGGTTTCCGTTCCATGCTGGAGAAGGAGCCCGGGATCAAAGTAGTAGGGGAAGCAGAAGAGGGCCGGACAACGTTGCGGCTGGCCCGGGAGTTAACTCCGGATGTAATCATTATGGACGTGGCGATGCCCGATTTAAACGGCATCGAAGCCACTCGCCAGATTGTCGCCGAGTTCCCCACGATCAAGGTTATTGCGCTCTCCATGCATGACGACCGGCGTTTTGTCTTGAGCATGATTAAGGCTGGGGCGAAAGGTTACCTGCTTAAGGATAGCGCCTTTAAAGACTTGGCCAAGGCTATTCGGGTGGTGGTTGCCAACAAAACCTACCTGAGTAGCAAAATTGCCGCCATCGTGGTGAAAGATTACCTGGCCGCCGCCACCTTCGAGGAGTCCTCAGCTTTTTACCTGCTGTCTCCCAGAGAGCGCGAAGTCCTCCAACTTATTGCCGAAGGTAAGACTTCTAACCAAGTCGAGACCTCTGCGAAAGTCTCATGTAGGATAGCCGCCCTCGGCTGTCCATACTTTATATAGCCGCAGGCGAGGGCGCCTGCTCTACATGTTGACTGCAGATGACAGCAATTGAGACTTTCGCAGAGGTCTCAA